>CAXDOW010000078.1:0-8936 GCA_963991165.1 uncultured Flavobacteriales bacterium
ATCCATTGTATGGTAATACTTTAAACCTAATAATATCAACAGATTCTAGTTGGTCTTTTTTATATTTTGATTCCTACTTTGGATCATTAACAAGTCAATCTTCTTATCCCACTCAAAGCATTCAAGCACTTCAATCAGATACAATTTTCTTATATTTTGAACCTGTTATTTTTCATCCTATTTCATTTGACATATCACCCCCAAATTCTGGATATATATATGTTGACAATACTTTTAAGCTGACAGAATTCATTACCAAAGAATATGAAACCAATAAACTAATTTCTCTTGCAGCAGAAGCCAACGAAGGTTGGGCATTTTCTCACTGGAGTGCAACAAACCATTTATTATCTCCTGAACCAATGACTCCATTTGTCAGTCTTGCCGTTGAGCAACAAGACCAAGTAGTTGCCCATTTTACTGAGGCCTTCAATGTATACGTTCCCAATTCATTTACCCCCAATAATGGCGACAACAAACACAATACATTTGAAGTCTTTGTAAATGAGGGTTTAGAAATTGATTTTTCCATAAAAATATTCAATCGTTTTGGGCAGTGTATGTTTGAAAGTCAAGATATAAATAAGTCATGGGACGGCACCTTCAAAAAGCAAGACGTACAAAATGGTATTTACACCTACATTCTTCAAGTCACGTCAATTAATTCAGGAAACACCATTATCAAAAAAGGGAACATTACCCTAATCCGATAAAACAACAACTAGTTAACCTATTTTTAGTAATTTTGTACGGTCTATGGCGGTAATTGAAATACAAGATATAGCCCGACACTTTATGGTGGGTAGTGAAACCATTAAAGCTCTCAAGTCTATTGATTTATCTATCCAAAAAAACGAATTTGTAGCTTTGATGGGTCAATCTGGTTCGGGTAAATCAACCTTGATGAATATTCTCGGATGTTTGGACACGCCCAATAATGGCACCTACACATTGGCCAACAAAAACGTCAGTCAATTGAAAGACAATAGTTTGGCAGAAATAAGAAATCAAGAAATTGGTTTTATTTTTCAAAGCTTCAATCTACTCCCAAAGTCAACGGCATTAGAAAACGTTATGCTCCCACTAGTCTATGCTGGCGTGCATCGACAAGACAGAGAAAAAAAAGCACTAAAAGCATTGGAAAAAGTTGGCTTATCAGATCGTATTCATCACCGACCCAACGAACTATCGGGAGGTCAAAGACAACGAGTAGCCGTGGCTCGAGCACTCGTCAACAACCCCTCTATTATTTTGGCCGATGAACCCACCGGTAATCTCGATAGTGCCACCTCTGTCGAAATCATGAAACTATTTCAAGATATACACAAGAATGGCAATACGGTCATCATTGTAACTCATGAAAATGACATAGCTCAATACGCTCATCGAATTATCAGACTGAAAGATGGCAATGTAGAAAGTGATACCAAAAACGCATCGCCTACTCATTAAAATTATTATGCGAAAAAATGAAGATATATACCAAAAAAGGCGATCAAGGAAGCACCCAATTACTTGGAGGAAAAAAAGTACCTAAACACCATCAGCGAATTGATGCTTACGGAACGGTCGACGAACTAAATTCATACGTGGGTCTGTTAAGAGATGTTATTGAAGACAAGTCAACGACCTCCATACTGTTAGAAATACAAGACAGACTTTTTACTATGGGTGCTTTGTTAGCTTACGATGATGTCAAAAACAAAATGAATCTACCCCAGATTTCCGAAAGCGATGTAAAACTACTGGAAACTGAAATTGATGCCATGAACGACACCCTACCTCCCATGCGCTCATTTGTATTGCCTGGTGGGCATACGACCGTATCGTTTTGTCACATTACCCGATGCATTTGCAGAAGAGCCGAACGATTGACCACTCAACTGGATCAAAACATTCTTCAAAGAGACCTTATACTAAAATATTTGAATCGGCTTTCCGATTATTTCTTTGTGCTTAGCAGAGCCCTCTCAAATCGCTTAAATGCCAATGAAATTCCTTGGACTCCAAAGAGCTAAAAAAACCTTGTTTTATAGATTAAAAAAATTACATTTGCAAAAAAAAATTTGGGTATGTATTGGACGTTAGAATTAGCTTCAAAATTAGAAGACGCACCATGGCCAGCCAACAAAGACGAACTTATTGACTTCGCCATTAGATCAGGAGCACCAATGGAAGTCGTCGAAAATTTACAGGAATTGGAAGACGATGGAGAAATGTTTGATTCCATAGAAGACATTTGGCCTGATTACCCCGACAAAGACGACTTTTTCTTCAATGAAGATGAATACTAGAATGACCCTCCAATAAAGTGTCTTTTTTCAACCTTTTCATCAGCCATCTTCTAAAAATAAGTACCTTTGTTAGAGTGTTAACTTATCATGATTTAAGACATGGGACTATTTGATTTCGCCACTAAAATTTTTGGAAACAAATACGATAAAGATTTAAAAGAAATAAATCCAATTATTGAAAAAATCAACACGGCACATAGCCGTATTCAATCCCTAAGTAACGACGACTTAAGGTCTAAAACTGAGGATTTCAAGTCTCAGCTAAAAAAGGCAACCGAAGAGCTAACTCAAGAAATAGAAACCCTAAAAAAGAAATCTGAAGACAATACCACGGAACTTCAAGAAAAAGAAACAATCTATGGACAAATTGACGCCCTAGAAAAAGAAGTTGTCGAAACCACAGAAACTTTACTAGAAGCTATTTTACCCGAAGCATTTGCGGTAGTCAAAGAAACAGCTTATCGATTTTCTAAGGGAGATATTGAAGTTAGTGCTAGTTCATTTGACAAAGACTTGGCCGCCTCTCATAGCAACATCACCATAAAAGATGAAAAAGCCATCTACCACAACAAATGGCTAGCCGCTGGCAACGAAATTAGTTGGGACATGGTGCATTATGACGTTCAATTAATTGGAGGCTATGTTTTACATTCTGGAAAAATTGCAGAGATGCAAACAGGAGAAGGGAAAACATTGTCCGCTACCCTACCCGTCTACCTTAATGCCCTTTCCGGCAAAGGCGTGCATTTAGTTACTGTTAATGACTATTTGGCAAAAAGAGACTGCGAATGGATGGGACCCCTATATCAATTTCATGGACTGTCCATAGATTGTATTGACAAACACCAACCCAACTCTGAAGAACGAAGACAGGCGTATTTGGCTGATATTACTTACGGCACAAACAACGAATTCGGTTTTGACTATTTACGTGACAACATGGCAAGAAGACCTAAAGATTTGGTTCAACGCCCACACAACTACGCCATTGTTGATGAGGTTGACTCCGTGCTCATTGACGATGCCCGAACCCCTCTCATCATTTCAGGGCCTACGCCAACGGGTGACAAGCACGAATACAATGAGTTAAAACATAAAATCAACGACTTAGTTAACGCTCAAAAAAAGTATCTCAACACCGTTCTTTCAGATGCCAAAAAATTAATCAACGACGGCGACACCAAACAAGGAGGGTTCAATTTATTGAGAGCTTACAGAGGATTGCCAAAAAATAAAGCCCTCATCAAATTTTTAAGTGAAGACGGAATTCGAGCGTTGTTACAAAAAACCGAAAACTTCTACATGCAAGATCAAGGCAAAGAAATGCCTAAAGTAGATAATGACCTTTATTTTGTTATCGACGAACAACATAACTCCATTGAGCTTACGGACAAAGGAATTGACCTCATCACAACAAGTACAGACGACAGCTCATTCTTTATCATGCCAGATGTAGGAGCCGAAATTGCTGAACTGGAAAAGGCCAATCTGAGCGAAAAAGAAATGCTCACCAAAAAAGAGGCCCTGATGAGAGATTTCTCCGTAAAAAGTGAACGTATTCATTCCGTCAATCAATTACTAAAGGCCTATACCCTTTTTGAAAAAGACGTTGAATACGTACTGATGGACAACAAAGTCAAAATTGTTGATGAACAAACTGGTAGAATTATGGAAGGTCGGCGATATTCTGATGGTTTACATCAAGCCATAGAAGCCAAAGAAAACGTAAAAATAGAAGCTGCCACTCAAACATTTGCTACCATTACTCTTCAAAACTATTTTAGAATGTATAATAAACTGTCAGGTATGACAGGAACGGCTGAAACAGAAGCTGGCGAATTTTGGGATATCTACGAACTAGATGTAGTTGTCATACCAACCAACAAGCCTATTGTTAGAGACGACCGTAATGACAAAGTTTACAAAACAGCACGTGAAAAATATAATGCGATCATCGACGAAGTAGTCGAACTCAGCCAACAAGGCCGTCCTGTCTTAGTAGGAACTACATCTGTTGAAATTTCAGAACTATTGAGCCGACTACTGAAAATGAGGCAAATCAAACACAATGTACTAAACGCCAAGCTTCATCAAAAGGAAGCAGACATAGTCGCAGAAGCTGGAAAAGCAGGTAATGTAACTATCGCCACCAATATGGCTGGTCGTGGTACAGATATTAAGTTATCCACTCAGGTTAAAAAAGATGGAGGTTTAGCCATTATCGGTACCGAACGACACGACTCACGAAGAGTCGACCGACAGCTTAGAGGGCGTTCTGGACGACAAGGCGACCCTGGATCATCCCAATTTTTTGTTTCGCTTGAGGATAATCTAATGCGACTGTTTGGCTCAGACAGAATTGCAAAAATGATGGATAGAATTGGCATAGAAGAAGGGGAAGTCATACAGCATTCTATGATTACAAAATCCATAGAAAGAGCCCAAAAGAAAGTCGAAGAGAATAACTTTGGCATCAGAAAACGTTTGCTAGAGTATGATGATGTAATGAATGCCCAACGTACAGTCATCTACAAAAAGAGGAAACATGCTCTATTTGGCGAGCGACTGAATGTTGACATTGACAATATGATTTATGATACTTGCGAAAGTATCGTCAATGAGTTTCATCCAGCACAAGATTTTGAAGGATTTAAACTAGACTTAATTCGATTTTTAAGTTTGGATAGTCCATTTGATGAAGAGACTTTTAAGCAAAAAAATCAACAAGAAATAACAGAAAAAATTTATGGGCTATGCCTAAAAAATTACGCCCTAAAAAATACAGTCATTGGTCAAAAGACATTTCCGGTTATAAAAGACGTTTTTGAAACCCAATCGGCTAAATACGAAAATATTGTTATCCCATTTTCCGATGGCATAAAAACACTACAAGTAGTAACCAATCTCAAAGAGGCCTACGACTCCAAAGGAAGTACCATTCCTCTTTCTATCGAAAAAGGCGTTTCACTAGCTATTATCGATTCGTCTTGGAAAGACAATTTAAGAGAATTGGATAACCTAAAGCAATCCGTCCAAAATGCCACATACGAACAGAAAGACCCTTTGTTGATTTACAAGTTTGAATCTTTCAATTTATTCAAACAAATGATTGAGCAAGTCAATAAAGATATTGTATCTTTTCTGATGAAAGCCAATCTGCCAGAACAAACATCGGTTCAACAAGAACAAAATTATAGTCAAGAAAAACTGCAAACGGGCAGGCAGGATGTAATGTCAAATGGTGGAGGCAATAGAACAGAGAAACCCAAAGCCCAACCCGTTAGAGTGGAACAAAAAGTGGGAAGGAATGAACCATGCCCTTGCGGTAGTGGTAAAAAATTTAAACAATGTCATGGAAAATAATTAAGCCATAGAGCGTTTCCACCTCACATACCCCACAAATGACATGATGAAGTAAACCACACTAAGACCAGCATAAATGTCCAATCCTTTGCTAAAATAAAGTAATACCGTGACACCATTTAAAACAATCCAATATAACCATGCTGAAACTACTTTTCTAGCTTCAAGATAAGTTGCCAAAAAACTAAAGATGGTAGTAAAGGCATCTAAATAGGGCTTATCGGCATTGGTGTACGTATCAAAAAACCAGGCCATAACCCAAGCCATTAAACTCCCAACCAACAAAAAGACAATATGATACAACCACTTAAGCTCACTGATAACTAACAACAATGATGATTGATCTTCACTCTTTCGACGCCACACGTAAAAACCATAGCCACCCATCAAGACATAATAAGAATACAAAATAGCTTCAGAGTACAGCCGAGAGTGATAAAAAAGATAAATACTAAGCAATGAGCCAATAATTCCAAAAATCCAACAAATCACATTCTGTTGAATGAGAAAAAACAAATAGGCCAAACCAAAAATAACAGCTAATACCTCAATCCAAAAATAGACACCCAATGCTTCACAATTTGACCCCAAAGGTAGACTATAAATCAGCATATTTCCAAACCAACATATACATTGACTCAAGTCCTTTAAAAAAGGCCTTTGAAATATTTATGTCAAGACCTTTATCTGTCAGAAAAAAGTATTCCCAAATACATTTCGACTATGGGTTTGACGGATATTCTTTTTTAGGAATGCCAAACAGCACCAATCAATATGCCAGTGATTTATTACATTCCTTCGTGCTGTCCGAACTCAATGATAGGGCTTTATTCCCTGAAGAATTTCAAACCTTTTTGAAGAGTTATTGGGACGATCTAACTAATACTATCTTTAATATTGAACAAGCCATCATATTACAACTACCAAAAAAATTCCGCTCCCCCATTTTGAATTTTCACAAGGAACACATGGGGTACTGTGCCTCTCTCAATTACTATCCCAAAATCAAAAAAAGAAAACATAACACACGACTTTCTCAGCACAAAGATGTCTCATTAATTAGTGTGTTTCCCTTTGGTATTGATGAAGGATTACAAATAGAAATAGCAAACGATCAATGGATCACTGTGGAGCCTACTAAAAAAGCCATTGCTTTTACGGGTTATCTGTGTCAACTATTAACAAACAATCAAGTAAAAGCATCCAATCATAGAGTTCTGTTTAATCCTCACAATGAATCCAAACGCTATTCCTATGTTTTCTTTTCGCTCCCTCGACCAAACGTTCAAATTCCAGTGATAGACTGTTCAAGCAAGGACTATTTTAAAAGCTATTTGAAATTATTTTAATACTTTTATAAAAATTCTGCGCCATGAATTACGCTTTAATGATTCAAAAACTAATAAATCATCATCAATTTACTGAACCTCTACTTAAAAAAGAATTATTTACTATTGGAGAACGCCAAAACCTACACCAAGACACTAATTTAATCTATGAAAAACAATTTATCAAATGGTTTGTCATATTACTGAGTGGGCGAGTCAGAGTGTGGCAAGGAAATCAAGAACGAGAAATTACATTATATTATCTTCAACCTTTTGAAACGTGTGCTTATTCCGTTGTCGCTATCCAAAAACAATACCAAAGTCTTGTCAATGCAAAGATATCATCAAAAAGAGCCACTCTGTTAAAGTTGCCCATTAACAAAGTCGAAGAATGGCAGCAATACCCATCATGGTATAAATTCATAAACACGACTTTAATCGACAAATACGAAGTCCTTTTAAAAAATATTCAAGCACTCACACTTATGAATATTGAAGAACAACTGATAGTAACACTCCAAAACTTTGCCAAAAAAAAACGATCAAGGTGTTTACTTATTTCTCATGAGTTTCTGGCCAACGAAATAGGAACAACTCGTGAAGTGGTTTCCAGAAAATTAAAAAAATTAGAACAGCAAAACCGACTCCAGCTAGGTTACAAAAAAATTATTTTAAAAAAAAATCATAGATTGTGACTAAAGTCACAATTCAACTAAACTAAACTTCATACTTTAGCAATCTAAACTAAAATACTTATAACTATTATGGAAAAACTAAAATCTTTATTACTGACCAGTCTTTCAGCGGTGCTTATCGCCGGTTGTTCATTAATTAACGACAAGAAAGAATGTGAATCCGAACAAATTAAAATTGAAGAAGAAATGAAAAAAGAAACTTACGTATTGGTCCATTCGGCCTGGCTTGGTGCCTGGCAATGGGAAAACGTGGCTAAGCCACTAATGGCAGCAGGTCATACGGTTATAACGCCCGACTTGCCTGGTCACGGAAGTGACAAAACTAGTCCTGCTGATATTACTATGCAAGACTATGTCAACACGGTGGTCGATATATTGGACCGTCAAGAAAATCCAGTTATACTGGTCGGACACAGTTTTAATGGCATTACTGTAAGTAGAGCCGCTGAGTTGCGTCCCCAAAAAGTTAAAAAGTTGGTGTATTTAACTGCTTTTTTACTACCAAACGGTGGGTCTTTCTTAGGTGCTGTTCAAGGTGTTGAAGGTTCAAAAGCGGTTGAAAATTTCCGTTTGTCAGACGACAAAACCTACGCTTATGTGGTTGAAGAAGAAATTCAAAATGCCTTTGCACACGATATTCCAGTAGAAGCATTTAATGGCGCAAAACCCTATATCGTACCTGAACCAGCCGCTCCACTTATGTATGAATTGGAAATTACGGACGAAAACTTCGGTGCTATCCCTAAAGTGTACATTGAATGTACTGAGGACAGAGCCATCCCGATTGAAGTACAACGAGCAATGTACAACAATCAAGTGGAAGAGGTATTCAGCATCAACTCTAGCCACACACCTAATTTCTCACAACCGGATGAGGTAGCAAGCATACTTATGAAATTATAAATTTTAGTTCATAATTCTGTTGTGTTCAATAAAAAAAGAGCATTCGTACTACAATTAATTTAATGTTTTACTTTAAAAATTACAAAAAAGCAAAATGAAAAGTAAAAATTTCTTGATTGGATTAGCTCACGCTTCACATTGGAATATGGGGCATAGTGATTTTAAAAATACTGACTTAATTGTTAAGGAAAGTTGGGCAAGTGGAACAGAAAATAATTTGGATGCAGCTTTTACTTATTGGAATTCTAAGTAGTTTTCAATCTTGTGATAAAGGTGAGGTGGATAAAGTGTATTATGAAGAATACTATCTAATTAACAGTTCGGACTCTGTCTCTTATACACATCTCCGAGCC
>CAXDOW010000079.1:0-8914 GCA_963991165.1 uncultured Flavobacteriales bacterium
GGTGATGTTTCTATGATTGAATAAAGCACTAAATTTGATTCAAAATCATATATCTTTAATAATTCTTATTCTTTGTATAAGCAAAGTGAAACTTATTATTTTGTAAACTCAAGAATAAAAACTCAATTAGTAGGGCTTCGTTGTATTATGAACACAAAAGATTTTAAACTAGTGAAAGGTTCGAAATAAAGACCGAGAGGCCCACTTACAACAAACCCTTTTTTTTCTAGCAAATTGAGGATTATTTTTTTACCAATATTTTTCCAATATTATAATAAATCATGTCAAAAGCCCCATAAATAAGTTAAAGCACTTTAAAGTTAAAATTTAATATTTGGTTAATGTTACAAGAAAAAAAATTTGTTAATTGGCTGAATAATTTAACCCATTAAAACAAAATCATAATGAAACACATATTTATTTTTTTCGTACTGATAAGCTCCATTACAATGGCACAAAGTAACGATGATTCATATCAAGAACTGCTTGAAAAAAGCCCATTTAACGAAATGTATCCTCAATTTATGGCAGAAGAAGCAGCCAATTACTTCGCGGTCTTCAATACACTATTTACCGAAAAAAGTCCAATGGCTCCCAAAGAAGCTAGACTTGCTGCCGTGGCTGTTTCTGCGGCTATAAAATGTGAATATTGTGTTTCGGCGCAGGTTCATTTAGCAAAACAAGCTGGCGCGAATGATGATGAGATCAAAGCAGCTATTCAAATTGCGGCTGAAATTCAGCGATTTTCCACTCTATTGTATGGAAATGAATTTGGCATTGAACGCTTAAACAAAATTATTGGAAAAGAGTAGATTAGCTTTAAGCATCATATTTTCTCAAGAATATTTTTTTATTGAAAGGAGTAAAAATAAAATTATACCAACTGAAAAGATTAATTGCATCTTAAAAAAAAATTTAAGTAATTTACATGTATTGAATAATAATTTAAACAATGAAAAAAGCATTGGTTTATGGTGGTGGTGGATTTATAGGTGGGCACTTAGCAAAAACTCTAAAAAATGAGGGGTTTTGGGTGAGAGTTGTCGACATAAAAGACAAGCATGATTTTTTTGAAAATATCGATATCTGTCATGAATATATTCAAGGCGATCTAAGAAATGAGTCTGTGGTATCCCGTACGATGATGGGACCCCATCAAAAAAATGAAAATGATGGATTGGAGTCATTTGATGAAGTGTACCAATTAGCAGCTGATATGGGAGGCGCTGGCTATATTTTTACTGGTGATAACGATGCCAATGTAATGCATAACTCCTCACTCATAAATCTTCACTCAGCATTTTATGCCTCCAAATTTAATGCTAAACGTATTTTCTACTCATCATCGGCCTGTATTTACCCTGAGCATAATCAACTTGATCCAGATAATCCAAATTGTGAAGAAAACTCCGCTTACCCTGCCAACCCTGATTCGGAATATGGATGGGAAAAATTGTTTAGCGAGAGACTGTTTTTATCATTTAATAAAAACTACAACTTAGAAGTTAGAGTCGCACGATTCCATAATATTTTTGGTCCTCAGGGTACATGGAAAGGGGGAAAAGAAAAAGCACCAGCTGCTATTTGTAGAAAAGTAGCTGAATCGACCAAGGAAGTTGAAGTATGGGGCGACGGTAAACAAACAAGGTCTTTTTTATTTATTGATGAATGTATTACAGCTGTATTAAAATTTATGCGACAAGATGAATTTATGGGACCTGTGAATATTGGTTCAGAAGAAATGGTTACTATCAATCAACTAGCTGAAATTGCCATTACGTGTTCTGAAAAAGACTTAAAAATAAACAATATCGAAGGTCAAGAGTTTATTAAAAAATATGGATTCTCATGCCCCACAGGAGTAAAAGGAAGAAATTCAGATAATAGATTGTTCAAAGAAAAAATTGGCTGGGAACCTAATAAACCTCTCGTTGAAGGCATTAAAAAGACATATGATTGGATTTATGAACAGCTCCATCAATAAAATCGATGGGAATTAAAATCCTTGTTCTTTCACAAACATTTTGGCCCGATACCGTTTCAACGGCTCAACATCTTCACGACTTGACAGTAAATTTGTCTAAACGAGGTCATGAGATAGATTTAATTACCAGTATAAGAAATTACGAAAACCCAAAAAACAAGTTCAAAAAAGTCGAAATGTATGAAAACATACGCGTTATTCGATTAAACAATACTGGTCTAGGCAAAAGCAATAAACTCTTTAGATTATTAGATTTTCTGTCTTTTAATCTCCTTATCATCATCAAACTTACATCGTATCTTTTTAGAAAATATGACTGTGTTATAGGAATGACAAGCCCTCCACTATTGTCATATATTGGAGTTATATATTCAAAAATAATTCGCTCCAATTTTGTGTATTGGACAATGGATTTACAGCCCGAGCTTTCCATCATTGCAAACTACGTTAAGAAAGATAGCTTCTTTGCAAAATCACTTCAAAAAAAAGGAGATTATATCTTCAGACATTCCAAACTCATCTTCGCCTTAGACAAATACATGAAAAACCACATAATCAAAAGGCAACCCCATATCCATCTAGATAAAATAAAAGTAATACCCGTTTGGCCTGTTGTTAATAAAGAGTTTAAAGAGCACAGACTCAAAAACCCATTTAGAATTCAAAACAATTTTGGATCGAAAATTGTTGTGATGTACTCTGGCAATCATTCTGTCATGCACCCTATTGACACCTTACTTGAAAGTGCTAAAGAACTCAAATCTGACAACCGATTTTTATTCGTACATATTGGAGGTGGAGTTAGAATTAAAGAAGTAAAAAACTTTAAAGAAAAACATCAACTTGATAATATTATTACCTTAGCTTACCAACCTAGAGAAAATATTCATTTATCGCTCGGCTCCTCAGATATTCAAGTTGTTACACTAGGAAATGAATGCGTAGGATACACACATCCAAACAAAATATATGGAGCAATGTTTTTAGGAAAACCTGTTCTGTATATTGGCCCCAAAAACTCGCACATTACCGACATTTTAAGTGAAATCAAAGGTAATATTCTTGTAAGTCATGGAGAGAAAGACAAACTCGTTAAGCATTTAACCGATTTTGCCAATGCATATTTTAACACTTCAAACATTGCTTTGGAAGAAAATAAAAATTATGCCCTAAATCATTTTAAGCCATCTATTTTAGTTAACAAAATGATAGATGAAATAGAAAAATTGAAATAAATTGAATCTTTTAGTCAACTAAAAACCAATCGTTTCTCAATTCTTCTCTGTTGTAGATAATTTCAGATTTTGTAGTCCAATTTATTACTTTAAAGCCAGCTTCATTACATATGGCATGACCCGCTGCTGTATCCCATTCCATAGTTGGTGCAAAACGAGGGTAACAGTGTGCTTTACCTTCAGCTACCATACATAACTTCAAAGAACTCCCTCTAGAAATTAAATCAATCTCTCCATGTCTTATAGTCATCTGATCAATAAATTCTTGGGTTTCTTGAGACAAATGTGAACGACTAGCAATAATGGTGTAAGGCCTATCAGCATGATGAATGGGTAAGGATTGAGCGTTTTTAATGAGATCGTCAGTGGAAAAAACATGGGCTAAATTAATATCTATCTTAAACGATCCAAGCCCTTTCAATGAAAAGTATAACGCTTGAAGAACGGGTGCAAAAATAACGCCTAATATGGGCTTTTGATGTTCAACCAAAGCAATATTGACTGTAAACTCGCCATTTCTTTTAATAAACTCTTTAGTGCCATCAACTGGATCAACGATCCATAGCTGTGTCCATTGTTGACGCTGTAAATAGGGAATATCTTTACCTTCTTCAGACAATATTGGAATAGCCGTATCACTTAAAATTGATTCGATAATGTGATGAGAAGCCAAATCGGCTTTAGTAAGAGGGGAATCATCAGATTTTAATTGAATATCGAAATCGTCGGATTGATATATTTCCATAATTTTTTGACCTGCTTGTATGGCAGCATCAATGGCGAGCTTCAAATAGTCTATATTCATTGTATAATCATGGCTGCACCAATAGTTTCGTTGGTTTGTTCGTCAATGATGATAAGACTACCAGTTTGTCGGTTTCTTTTATAAACATCATAAAAGATGGGCTTTGAGCTTCGAATTGAAATTCGTGCAATATCGTTCATTTGTATAACCTCAACATGTTCAATTCTGTGGAGGGTATTGATGTCAATTTTATATTTAATATCGCTTACCATAGCCAAACATTCTTTGGTCGTGTGCTTTATAATGACTTTCGTTCTGCTATACAAAGGGGTTTGGCTCATCCACGTGACCAACACTTCAAGATCTTGACCAACAACTGGCACATTATTTTCTCGGACAATCATATCACCTCGACTAACATCAATTTCGTCGTTCAAAGTCATTGTAACCGACATTGGAGCAAAAGCCTCTTCTATGGATTGGCCATTTAACTCTATACTTTTTATGCTAGTATTAAATCCTGACGGCAAGACTTTAACAGTGTCGCCTGCTTTGAATACCCCTCCGTCAATTCGTCCAGCAAACCCTCTAAAGTCTTGATGTTTAAGGGTATGAGGGCGAATGACCGATTGGACAGGAAAGCGACAATCTATATGGTTAAAATCACTAGAAATATGAACGTGTTCGAGATTGTACATTAGAGTGCTACCCTCATACCATGACATATTAGTTGATCGGTTAACTACATTATCACCGTTCAATGCTGAAATAGGAATGAATTGAATATCTTTAATGTCTAATTTAGACGAAAATGCTTTGAAATCTTGAACAATTTTTTCGTAAACGGATTGACTATAATCAACCAAATCCATTTTGTTGACACAAACAATCGCATGAGGAATTCTTAGTAAAGATGCTATGAATGCATGACGATGAGTTTGCTCAAGCATGCCTTTTCTAGCATCAACGAGTATAACTGCCAAATTGGCGGTAGAAGCACCCGTAACCATGTTTCTAGTGTATTGAATATGACCAGGAGTGTCAGCGATGATAAACTTTCGACGCGGAGTGGCGAAGTATCGGTAAGCTACATCAATGGTAATACCTTGCTCTCGTTCAGACTTTAAGCCATCGGTCAATAGTGACAAATCTAAGTAGTCAAATCCTTTGTTTTTACTGGATTGTTCTACGGCTTCCAGTTGATCTTGAAAAATGGATTTGCTATCATAGAGCAACCGACCAATTAAGGTACTTTTTCCGTCATCAACACTACCGGCTGTGGTAAATCTTAATAATTCAATGTGATTTTCTTGCATGGGTTAAAAATATCCTTGTTTTTTGCGATCTTCCATAGCTGTTTCTGCGCGTTTATCGTCAGCTCGTCCGCCACGTTCGGTTGTTCGCGTTGTAGCTATTTCTTCGATAATCTTATCCAATGTGTCGGCAGTGGACTCAACTGCTCCAGTTATTGGCATATCGCCACACGTTCTGAAACGAACGGTCATTTCTTTTATTTCTTCATTTTCTCTAAGAGTAATAAACTCTGAATGAGCCAAAATGACTCCATCTCTTTCAATGCAATTTCTTTGGTGTGAATAATAAAGACTTGGCAAGGCTATATTCTCAATTTTTATATACTCCCAAACATCCATTTCGGTCCAGTTAGAAATTGGAAATACCCTAAAATGTTCTCCGTAATTTTTTCTTCCGTTAAACAAGTTCCATAATTCGGGTCGTTGATTTTTGGGATCCCATTGTCCAAATTCATCACGATGTGAAAAAAATCGTTCTTTGGCTCTAGCTTTTTCTTCATCGCGACGAGCCCCTCCCATAGCGGCATCTATTTTATGTTCTTCTAATGCATCTAATAGAGATACTATTTGCAAGGAATTTCTTGACGCATTGATACCTGTTTCTTCTTTGGCCCGACCTTGATTTATAGCATCTTGAACAAGACCTACAATGAGTTTTACACCAAGGTCTTTGACAAGATTATCTCTAAATTGTATGGTTTCGGGAAAGTTATGACCCGTATCAATATGTATTAAGGGAAATGGAATATTAGAAGGAAAAAAGGCCTTTTTGGCCAAATGGGTCATCAAAATGGAATCTTTACCTCCGGAAAATAAAAGAGCTGGGGTTTCAAACTGAGCAGCTACTTCTCTAATGACAAAAATAGCTTCAGACTCTAACTCTCGTAAATGATTGATGGAATAATTACGCATGAATTCTATTAAGTATTTGATTTAAAATTAGCGCTACCGATTCCTTGACATTTTGGTGTTCTGTATCAATTTCAATATCGAAATTTGTGGGTTCTTCGTATGGAGAGGAAATACCAGTCATATTTGGTATTTCACCACTAAGTGCTTTTTTGTAAAGCCCTTTGACGTCTCGCTCAATACATACTTCCAAACTGGTTTTAACATATACCTCAAAATAGTGTTCTTTACCAACCACTTCCCGAATCGCATCTCTGTCCTTTTGAAAGGGGGAAACGAAGCTTGCTAAAGTCACTATCCCAGCATCCACAAATAACTTGGATATCTCTGCAATTCTACGAATATTTTCCGTTCTATCGGAATCAGAAAATGACAAATCTCTATTTATTCCCTGACGAATGTTATCGCCATCGAGTATGTAGGTCGATATTTTTTGTTCATGTAAGTGTTTTTCTAATTCACTTGCAATGGTAGATTTACCAGATCCGGACAAACCAGTAAACCAAATGAGTATGGCTTTGTGATGATGTAATTTTTCACGGTCTGTCCGAGAAATATGAAAGTGATGTTGATGAATATTTTTTTCCATTTAATTTAAATTCCTAGTGTCAAGTCCATAATTAAATCGATACCATACTTTTTCATGAATGTAATACAATATCATTTTGGATATCATCTCTGCAAAACCAATTTTGAGACCAATAAATGGATCGCTTGAAATAAGCCAACCCAAAGTGATGGTATCTAATGTGCCTATAAATCTCCATGTTATGGTCTTAAAAAGATGCCTTTGACTGCTCACTTTTATCTTTGACTTAAACCAAACGCGCTCATGAAAATAATATAACACCATTTTGGTAATGACCTCTAAAATACTGATTTTGGCTCCTAAAAAAAAGTCTCCAGAAATAATCCATGCCAGGATTAGTGTGTCAAGTGTGCCTACAAACCGCCAACTGATGGTTTTGGCTAAATGTCTTTTACTGAGTTTCAATACTTTCTTTTTAAGGTTGTTATATAAATTAAACCATCTATAATAAAACAAAATAGTTTATTAAAAAAGACAGAATAATATCCTTCTCAACTGACGATTACAGAACCTATTATTTTTTTAGAAATTAAACTAGCTAGTATAATCGCCATTTAAAAGTTAACTTACTTTTTGAAAATGAATTAGTGTTCATTATTTGGCTTTCCTATTGAATACACTTCAAATCCAATTTCTTCTAATTGTTTTTTGTCTAAAATATTTCTACCATCAAATACTTTAGAAGGTTTTACAGAATCTTTATAAATCGACTCCCAATCATAGTCCTTAAACTCATCCCATTCTGTAATAATGGCAATGGCATGAGCTTCCTTGCAAGCATGGTATGGATTGTCATGACATGTAAATGCGTCTATATTATGTTGTGGTAAACGGGTATTCAAACTATCCAAATCGGTAAGCATTTGTTGCTCGCTAACCTTTGGGTCGTAAACACTGATTTTAGCTCCATTTTCAATGAGTAAATCAGCTACGTGAATGGCCGCCGACTCTCTCGAATCGTTGGTGTCTTTTTTAAATGACCAACCCAGCAAGGTTATCTTTTTATCAGAAACTGTTTTGAACAAAGCGTCAATAATTTTTCTTGCAAAGCGTTCTTTTTGATAATCATTTATCGAGATGACCTGACTCCAATATTCAGACACTTCATCGAGTCCCAATGATTTGGCAATGTAGGCTAAGTTAAGGATATCTTTTTTAAAACAACTTCCACCGAAGCCAACGGATGCTTTCAAAAATTTTGACCCAATTCTAGAGTCCATACCAATCGCTATGGCCACCTCTTCAACGTCTGCTCCAGTCGCTTCACACAAGGCAGAAATGCTGTTTATTGAACTTATACGCTGTGCTAGAAAAGCATTGGCGACTAATTTTGACAACTCGGAGGACCAAACGTTAGTCGTAAAGATTTTTTCTCTTGGAATCCAATTGGAATATATATCGACCAATTCTTGAATGGCATTTTTGCCACTTTCGGTAGAATCGCTACCAATGAGTACTCTATCAGATTTAAACAAATCTTGAATAGCTGTCCCTTCAGCCAAGAATTCAGGATTGGAAAGAACCTCAAAGTGAACGCCACTTCCTGTAGAATCTAAAATAGTTCTAATAGCTTCTGCTGTTCTGACTGGCAAAGTCGATTTTTCAACCACAATCTTATCAGAGGTAGCTACTTCAGATATGCGTCGAGCACACAACTCTACATACTTTAAATCGGCAGCTTGTCCCTTTCCTAGACCGTACGTTTTTGTGGGAGTATTAACAGCAATAAAAATCATATCGGACTCGTCAATAGCTCGATCGATTTCTGTGGAAAAAAATAAGTTTTTCCCTCTTACTTTTTCAACAATCTCAGATAATCCAGGTTCAAAAACGGGTAGATGGTTAAGATTGATATCGTTCCAAGCGTCTATTTTCTTCTGGTTGACATCAACAACTGTAACTTCTATTTCAGGACATTTGTAGGCAATTACAGCCATGGTAGGGCCTCCTACATAGCCGGCTCCAATACAACAAATTTTTTTTATTGCCATAATGTAGTGGGGTTATAAATATAATTATTCATTTGTTAGCAAAAAATTAATAAAACAATCTGACGATTAATTCGAAAAAGTAATCCGTCGAAAATGTGTGTAATATTACGTCAATAGTAATAAATTAAAGAAATAGAACCTTCTATTT
>CAXDOW010000080.1:0-8878 GCA_963991165.1 uncultured Flavobacteriales bacterium
TCCTTTTTTGGAGGAGTTAGAGGTTTCTAATATTAATCCTTTTCCTTCATCTGAACTGAGTATCTTTCCTGAAATTTTTTTACCTTCTTTTAGAAAAACATTGACTTCTTTACCTTCGTTTTTCTGATATTGTTGAAAAACCTTGAACGGTTGACTTAATCCAGCACTTGAAACAGTCAAGGAAAAATCGTCTTTTTCTCTGTCAAGATTTCCTTCAATGTGTCGACTTAGTGAAATACAATTTTCCATACTGATATTATTTCGAGAGTCTATCAACACCTCTATATTATTGGCTGTTGTGACCGTTAAAGACACTAAAAATAGTGATTCATTTTCTGAAAGAAAATCATCTATCAGTTTTGCTATTTCTTCTCTGTTCAACATATTTAAAAAAGAAGGGGGCTTCTTGCCCCCTCACTCAATTTCTTTGTGCAAAAGTAATGTTTTTTATAAAACTACATCGCGTATTCTAATCTTTTCTGAATTATTGTAAGATTAGACGTCTTGTGAATGTGGCCTGATCGCCAATAATTTTCACAATATAAACACCTTTTGAGTAGTTTGATAAATTGACATTAAATTGCGTACTTAACATCTCTGTTCCTATGTATTGATTGTAGACTTCTTTTCCGAAAGCATCTACAATTAATAGTTGATAATCAGATTTGTTGTCATTAACAAATGAAATGCTTACTTCTCCATTGGTTGGATTAGGGTACAGTTCAAAGGTTGGCGATTGACTTTGTGCCAATTTAGCACCTGAAACGGTAGTGTATGAATCACTAGCCCAAGAAGAAACAAAGTTATTTTCAGAGTCACACAATGATCTAATGTAGACATAAATGGTTGATCCAATAGCTACGTTCGATAAACTATACTCTGATTCCGTTGGATATACATAATTCCATCCATTACCATAGTTATATATCAACCAATACTCTGTAGCATTACCATCCCAATCAATGGTTACGTCCGTTCCTTCATTGGAAAACTCGAGGTTGTCCGGCTCATCACATGAGACTGTAAACGATTGTAGCTCTGACCAATCTGACTCTTGTTCATCAGAACAGATAGTTTTCAAATAGAACTCGTAGGAACTGGCTGCACTTAGGTCTAAAGTAACACTGTTTGATTCGGTTGATTCAGAAACAAAACCATTTCCAAAATCGTAAAGAATTTCATAAGACTGGGCATTGGCCATTTCATCCCAAGAAATAGTCGCTGAAGTCGTTGTGTTTGATACCGAAATATTAGTAGGAGATAAACATTCTGAAAGGGTTGTAAACTGACTACTGAATGCTTCTGATTCACACCCAAAAGAGACTGACGTAATGACGATATCATAGGTCGTTGAAGAAGATAAATCCATCAGGTTAATCGAAGACCCTTGATGGTCTTCTATCGTTGTCCATGTGACACCTCCATCTGAGCTGTACTCGAAATTATATATTCCTGTTTGAGAAGCGTTATCCCAGTCAATAGAGACATAAGAAGTGGTCAAATTATCAAACTCAACCGTACTAACCGCTTCAATTATAGTCTCTGAAATTTCTATGGATTCAGAGGTAATATTACAACCAAATGAGTTGGTGATGACTACGAAATATTCTCCCCCTTGAGAGGCATTGTATGAATTGGTCGTTGCTCCATCTACTTCTTCATCATCTAGATACCACTGATAGGCCGTATAATCTGAAGATACTGATAATTCAACACTTTGGCCACTACAGAAATTAGTTGACAATGTGGTAATCGATAGTTCTTCTTCACAATCTGGCAACTCTATAGAGGTAAAGTCGGAATAGGAAGATGAAATACCTTCACCACAGTTCGATCGAACATAGAAATAGGCAAATCCCCCCTCACCTAAATGGGTCAAGGTTATGAAAGTGTCCGTTACTGTTGCACTTACCCATCCCGTTGAGGATAAATAATAAACAACTTTATAGGAAGATGCTGCAAATACAGGATCCCAAGATAGAGTTACTTCAGTAGAGGTAGCTGATAAAGAAACGTTTGTTGGGGTTGTACATTCTGCCAAAGTGGAGAAACTACTTGTAAATGGTTCTGATTCACAACCATAAGATACCGACGTTATGATAATATCATAGGTTGTATAAGATGATAAATCCGACAAGTTTATTGAAGATCCTTGATGATCTTCAATGGTAGTCCAAGTGACACCACCATCGGAGCTATACTCGAAGTTATACATGCCTGTTGGAGAAGGATTATCCCAATCAATCGACACATAAGAAGAAGTTAAATTATCAAACTCAACGGAGCTTACTGCCTCAAGCACCGTCTCTGATATCTCTAACACCTCAGAAGTTACAAAACAGGCAAGTGCATTTGTCACAACTACAGAGTATTCACCGCCTTCGGTTGCCGTGTAAGACGATAGTGTGGCACCATTTATTTGCTCGCCATCTAAATACCACTGATAAGATAGGTAGTCAGAAGAAACACTTAATTCAGTACTTTCTCCAACACAAAACGTGGTTGACAATGCGGTAATCGATACATCGAGATCACAATCAGGTAACTCAATATAGTGTAGGTTGGAGTATGAAGAAATAAACTCATCGCCACAATTCGTACGCACATAGAAGTAAGCAAACCCACCTTCTCCTGAATGAGATAGTGTGAGATCAGTATCTGTTACTAATGTTGCAACCCAACCCGTTGATGGTAGATAATATATTACACTATAAGAGGTAGCTCCTAAAACAGCATCCCAAGAAAGGGTTACCTCGCTACCCGTTGCTGACAATGTAATGTTAGAGGGAGGCACGCAATCCGCTAAGGTAGTAAAGCTTGTAGTATAGGTCTCACATGAATAAGCAACAGAGGAAATTAGAATGTCATAATTGGTATAAGGCGTTAAACCCGTCAGTGTAGCATCAGTACCAACATAATCTTCAGTAAGCACTACCCACGTGGCTCCACCATCAATACTGTAGCTTATGTTATATTCTTCAACATCCGATACATTGTTCCATTCAATATCTACCGCTGAAGTGGTGATATTACTTACTTCAATATCTAAAGAAGATGATGATATCTCTGTAACATTCAACGAGTTTGAAGTGATTTGACAACCGATATCATTTGAAACTACCACATGGTATTGACCCCCTGATGATGCGGTGTATGATGAACTGGTTGCTCCATCAATGAGGGTATTATCGACATACCATTGATACGATGCAAAGTCGGATGATACACTAAGCTCTATGTCTTCTCCAACACAGAACGCAGTGCTAGCAGATGTTATTGATACATCTATGTCGCAATCAGTTAATTCGATGAAGTATAATTCAGAGTATGGTGAATGTATCCCTTCCTCACAATTTGTTCGCACATAGAAGTATGCAAAACCACCTTCACCTAAATGAGATAAAGAAATAAAACTGTCAGTCACTGTTGTATTTTGCCATCCAGTTTCTGGCAAATAATAAACGACCTTGTAGGAAGAAGCTCCTAAAACAGCACCCCATGAAAAAGTGACTTCATCAGCGTCTGCTAATAATGTAATGTCGGTTGGAGAAACACAATCGGCCATAGTCGTAAAGGTAGCAGAGTAGGACTCACAATTGTATGTTGATGAAGTTATCAAAATAGTATAATTTGTAAAAGAAGAAAGTCCTGTTAGAGACACTTCTGTGCCTTCAAAATCTTCATACATTGTAGACCATGTTGAGCCACCATCGACACTCAAGCTAATATCATAGTTCTCAACTTCAGAAATATTTTCCCATTCCAAATATGCTGATGATGATGAAATGTCATCAACCGATATATCATAAGTTGTGGACGATGATATTTCCGTAATAGTTGATATCTCAGACGTAATTTGACAACCTAAATCAGTTGTAACAATGACTGAATATTGACCTCCCGTCAAAATCAACACATTAGAAGTAACAGCTCCCTCAATAGGTTCATCATTTAAGTACCATTGATAACTTGAATAATTAGAAGGTACACTTAATTCTAAGTTATCACCAATACAAATTGAATTAAATAAAGAGGTTATTGACAAATCGATATCGCAATCTGGTAATTCAATGGAATAAAAATCAGAATATGGAGAGAATGTATTTTCACCACAATTAGAGCGTAAATAGAAGTAACCATATCCTCCATTACCACCATGAGAAAGTGTGTAGTATGTATCTGTAACCGAAACACTTTGCCAACCTGTTTCGACTAAATAATAAACCAATTGATACGAAGAGGCCGCGAGCACAGCATCCCAAGAAATAGTAACATCTGATGAAGTAGCTGACAATTCTATATTTGTTGGGGTTATACAGGGGTGTAAAGTGGTAAAGCTACTTGTAAAAGGTTCAGATTCACATTCAAAAGCAACAGAAGTAACAATTATATCATAGGTAGTATAGGATGATAAATCGAACAAGTTAATAGAGGACCCTTGATGATCTTCAATAATGGTCCAAGTTAAACCCCCATCTGAGCTGTATTCAAAATCATACATTCCAGTTTGAGAGGCATTGTCCCAATCAACAGAAACGTAAGATGATGAAAGGTCATTGAATTCTATGGAACTAACAGCATCAACAACAATTTCATTAATTTCTTCAGAATAAGATGTTACACTACACCCAATGCTGTCAGAAACATTCACATAGTATTCACCGCCTTGTGACACACTTATTGTGGAAGTGGTTGCTCCTTGAATTACTTCGTCATTATAATACCACTGATAGGTTACGAAATCAGAAGAAACACTTAGATTAACACTATTCCCAGTACAGAATGAAATATCAGAAGCCGTAACCCATAGATGAGACTCACAATCAGGTAATTCGATATAATTGAGATTAGAATAAGAAGAATGAATTCCCTCTTCACAATTAGATCGAATGTAGAAATAGGCATAGCCACCTTCGCCTAAATGATTTAACGTTAATTCTGTATCAGTAACAGTAGTAGTCTGCCAGCCTGTTTCAGCTAAATAGTAAATTAATTTGTAGGAGGTAGCTCCAAATACATGACTCCAAGATATTGTTACCTCATCAGCATCAGCCACTAAAGAAATGTTTGATGGCGGTACACAATCTGCCAAAGTGGTAAAGCTTCCTGTATAGGTCTCACACGAATAGGTTGTTGATGTAATCAATAGGTCATAGTTGGTATAAACTGATAATCCAGTTAATGTCGCTTCTGTTCCCTCATATTCATCAATAAGGATAGTCCATGATGAACCACCATCAGTGCTATAACTTATTTCATAAACTTCAGGAGAAGATAAACTTTCCCATTCAATATGAACTGATGTAGCAGTAATATCGCTTATCTCAATATCAGAAGAACTAGCCCCTGATATTTCTGTAACTACGTAATCCTCAGAAGTAATATTACATCCTTGATAACTTGTAGCAACGACATAATACGAACCACCAGCTGAAACAGAATAAGTTGAGCTCGTTGCATCTTCAATACTTTCATCATTCAAATACCACTGATAAGTCTCAAAGCCAGAGCTAGCACTTAACTCATACTCATCGCCAATGCAATATACAGACGATAAAGAGGATACTATAACATCAACATCACAATTTACAAGTTCAATAGAATATAAATCAGAATAAGGAGAATTTATCCCTTCACCACATTGAGAACGAACATAAAAATAAGCATATCCTCCCTCACTGAGATGTGTTAAAGTAATATAGTTATCGGTTACCGAAGTAGTTTGCCAGCCCGTCTGGGGTAAATAATATACCACGGTATAAGAGGTAGCGGCAAATAAATCGTCCCAAGATAATGTAACGTTATCAACAGTAGTGCTTACTGAAATATTTTCAGGAGTAATACACTCAGGTAAGGTTGTAAACGATGTCGTAAATGGATCAGATTCACATCCGTAAGATAAAGATGTAATAACAATAGTATAGGTTGTGTTAGCAGACAAATCAGAAAGATTAATGGAAGAACCTTGATGTTCATCTATAATAGTCCATGAGACACCACCATCAGAACTATACTCAAAACGATACATATCAGTTTGTGAGGCATTGTTCCAGTCAACTGAAACATAAGAGGAAGATAAATTATTAAATTCCACTTCACTAACTGCATCAACGACCGTTTCAGAAATCCCTAACACATCAGAAGTAATTATACATCCTATGGAGTTACTAACCACTACCGAATAATCTCCACTTTCAGAGGCTGTAATGGATGATGTTGTCGCCCCATCAATTTGCTCATCATCCAAATACCACTGATAAGAAGAGAAATCAGAAGATACATTGAGCTCGATGCTTTCACCATCGCAGAAAGAATTTGATAAGGTACTCATTGAAACCTCAATATCACAATTTGATAATTCTATGTAATATAGATTAGAATAAGAAGAAATATCATCACCATCACAATTCGAACGAACATAGAAATAAGTGAAACCTCCTTCACCGAGATGTGAGGCAGTGATAAATGTATCGGTCACTGTAGTCGTGTTCCAACCACTTGATGGCAAATAGTAAATGACCTTGTAAGAGGTCGCACCCAAGACAGCTTGCCAAGAGTAAGTCACTTCGTAAGCAGAACTTGAAATGGAAATATTTGAAGGAGGAACACAATCAGCTAGTGTTGTGAAACTACCTGAAAAAGTCAAACAAGAATAATCTGAAGAGGCAACTAATACCTCATATGATGTATATGGATCCAAAGAGGTTAAAGTGATTTCAGTATCTTCAAAATCTTCTATTGAAGTCCACGTTACACCACCATCAGAACTGTAACTAATGTTGTAAGATTCCAAATCCAAATCGGTATACCAAGATAAGGTTGCTGTTGTCGACGACACATCACTAATCTCAATTTCAGAAGAAGATTGAGAGGAAATTTCCGTGAGGTTATATGTTTCAGAGGTCGCCGTACAACCCTGTGAATCACTAACAGTAACTGCATACTCACCGCCCTCAAAGGCCATATATGTTGAGAAGGTAGCTTCATTAATTTGCTCACCGTCTAAGAGCCATTGATAAGATGAATAGTCAGTTGTTACATTCAACTCGACGCTTTCCCCACTACATACAACGTCAGAAGAGGAGACAACTGATATATCGATATCACAAATAGGAAGTTCAATGGAATAAAGGTCAGAATAAGAAGAGAATATACCATCTTCACATATAGATCGAATATAGAAATAACCAAAACCACCTTCTCCCAAGTGAGATAAGTTAATAAACGTATCTGTCACAATGGTACTAACCCAGCCTGTGGAAGGCATGGAATACACTACTTTATAAGATGTTGAAGCCAAAACAGGGTCCCATGAAAGAGTAACATCATAAGCACCAGCCACTAAAGAAATATTTTCTGGAGTAATACATTCCGCCAGAGTGGTAAAACTACTGGTGAATAATTCAGACTCACAGCCGTAGTCAACTGAAGTAATTATCACATCATAGGTCGTATATGACAACAGACCGGAAAGACTTATTGACGACCCTTGATGACCTTCTATGGTTGTCCATGTTTCGCCACCATCGGCACTATATTCGATATTGTAAACATCTGTTTGGGAGGCATTGTCCCAATCGAGAGTAGCATAATTAGATGTAATGTTACTAAACTCTAAGTCGGTAACTGCCTGAACAGTAATTATATTAATTTCAATCAAATTAGAGGTAGATATACAACCATTTTCGTCTATAGCAATCGCATAATATTCATCGGAATTACTAGTGGTAAATGTATATCCCGAATTGGCAACTAAATTATCTTGAGAATCATACCATTGATAAGAAGTAAAGCCATCAGTTGCTGTTAAAGTTGCTTCTTCTCCAACACATAATTGTGTAGAAGAGGCGGCGACGGACAGCAAGTTACTTTCTTGTAAGCCTATGCTTACTTGTTCAGAGTCGGTACAGCCAGCATCATCTGTTACACTAAACGTATATGTTCCTACTGTAAGTGATGAAACATCCAAGTCATTAGTGTTTATTGTATAATTTCCATATGCATTTTCTACTTCAAAAGAAACAGAACCTAAAGAATCCAAACATGAAGCAGGAGTAACATTGGCTGTTAATTCAATATCACAGGTTGGCAACTGTTCAGTAAATAATTCAGACCATGAAGAAGAGTAGTCCTCACATACAGATTTGATATAAAGTTGAAGAGTACCTCCAGTTAAGTAATTAACGACTAGGGAAGAACCTTCAACGATAGTGTAATTCCAACCATCAAATGGTATGTAGTAATAAACTTCAAAAGTGTTGGCATTAGTTGGTATTACATCCCAACTTATAGTAGCAGTATTAGGTGTAAAACTAAACTCTAATTCCTCTGGCGAGTTACAAGACAATAAAGTTGTAAAAGCAACTTCAGTAGAGTATGTACAATTATTTTCATCAAAAGCTATAATATTAAATGTATATTCTACACCATCAAGTAAATCGGTTAACTCAATATCACTTTCTTCATAGTTGAGAACTTCAACAATAGTGGACGAATCGTCAGAAATAAAATATTCTATATCATAGGTCAAGAAATCGTCTGTATTCCAACTTACAAACGAGCTATTAGTAGAGATATCTGAAACTGATAGTTCGAAAGGAGAAGCATTGTTAATTGTAAGATATAACGTAGCAACAGAATCACAACCAGCGGTATTAGTTGTATTATATATATACTCACCACTTTCTGTGTAGACATCACCATTCCACTCATAACTATCACATGCAACTACCTCTTGTTCTGATGATGAAGAGTTGTTAATGGTCAAGCTTAAAGAAGCAATAGAATCACAACCAGATGAATTAATAAAGTTGATGTTATAAACACCACTCTCAGTGTAAAGCTCTCCATTCCACTCGTAGCTATCGCAAGATGTAAC
>CAXDOW010000081.1:0-8691 GCA_963991165.1 uncultured Flavobacteriales bacterium
CTTTTGAATACAAAAAAACAAGTCATACAAACTCAGATTTTTATGCTCCGTGGCACCACATTCACACTGAAAATATCCCTCTCCATTACCCTTTTAGATTGCACTTAAAAACGAATGTACCTGAACATTTAGCGGATAAATCATTTATTTGCAAAGTCAAAAAAAACACCTCCTTTAGTTACATTGGAGGGCAATTTGATAATGGCACCATCTCTGCCACAATTAAAACATTTGGCATCTACTCGGTGGCTATTGACACCATTCCCCCTGTAGTTAAAGGGCTTACTATTTTTCCAGGCAAAAAAATGGAAGACTCAACGCTAAAAATGACCATAAAAGATGATGTCAGCGGTATTAAATCTTATAATGCATTTATCGACGATAACTGGATTTTGATGGAGTATGAACCGAAAAAGAAACGTTTAACACACTATTTCAAACCTTCTTTAAAAGCAGGAAAACATCAATTTAAATTAATTGTAGAAGACAATGTGGGTAACACAAGCGAATACCATGCTGAATTTTACAGATAACCAACTACAATTTCTCTACTAAGCGCTGACAATAATCAATTATACTGTCGCGTACTTTTTCGTACACTACCATTTTTTCTTTATAGCTTCCTGTCGCTTTGGCAGGATCTTCAAAAGAATGATGAATGCGTTGATGTGCTTGTTGAAAATAGGGACAATGTTCATTGGCATGATCACAAACCGTAATGACATAATCAAAGGATATATTTTTGTATTCCTCCATAATATTTGAAGTGTGACCATCCAAAGAATAACCCAAATTCTCCATAGCTATTTTCATGTATGGATTGATACCGTGAGCTTCTAATCCCGCACTAAATATTGAAAAATTATCTTGTTTTAATAGTGATTTTAAAACGACTTCCATCATTTGAGAACGACACGAATTGCCAGTACATAGAATCAATATTTTTTTCATAGATAATAATTAAAAGAGAAAAGAGTTATCGTTTTAGCAAAGTTACATCTTTATCCATTAGAAACGATAGAGGGTAGATTAATTGAATATTAATACATTTGTGGCCGAATGATAAAATCGTTGTTCATAGTACTTTTGTCGATTATCTCCTTGACAACTTTAGGACAAGTTGTGGAGGGGTACGTGTTCGATAAAAATGGAGGTGCTTTGGAAGAAGTGAATGTAACCGTTGTTGGAAAAAATCAAGGTACTGTATCTCAAAATAACGGATTTTACAGCATAGAGGTTTCTGCTAATCAATTTCAAGAATTATCATTTTCATTCATCGGTTTTAGGACTAAAGTAGTTAAGGTTCCAATGCTGAAAAAAGGGCAAACCTATGATTTAGAAGTCCGTTTAAACGATATTGGCATTACCATTGACAATGTGGAAATCAACGATGAAAAGACAAGAAAAAATACGTTTGAAGAGGTTGACGTAAAAAATGTCACGGTTCTTCCATCAACTAGTGGTGGTGTCGAAGGATTAATAAAAACATTGCCCGGCGTTAGTTCGTCCAGCGAACTTAGTTCTCAATATAATGTTCGGGGTGGTAACTTTGATGAAAATCTGGTTTATGTAAACGGCATCGAAGTGTATCGGCCCTTTTTAGTACGCTCTGGACAACAAGAGGGACTTTCTTTTGTTAACTCTGATTTGGTCTCGTCCATTCTTTTCTCTGCTGGAGGTTATGCCGCTCAATATGGCGACAAAATGTCGTCCGTACTCGATATCACTTACAAACAACCTAAAAAGTTTGGTGCATCGGCTACCTTATCACTTTTGGGTGCCAATGGACATATTGAAGGGTATGATTCCACTCATGCCATTTCTTATTTGGTTGGAGTGCGACATAAATCCAATCAATACCTTCTTAACAGCTTAGAAACAAAAGGACAATATAAACCTAGGTTTACTGACTTTCAAGCTTATGTCAACTATGCTGTAAATAGTCGTTGGTCTATGAGTACTTTGCTGAATTACTCCAACAACAAATACCACCACATTCCTACCAATTCTACCACTCGATTTGGTACTATCAGTGTCCCCTTAGAACTCAGAATATTTTTTGAAGGTCAGGAAATTGACCAATACGAAACATTTTTTGGCGCTTACAATTTACAATTTACGCCAAAAAGTAATCTAAAACTCAACGTGACTGCTTCTGCATTCCAAACCTATGAAAGCGAAACATTCGATATTTTAGGACAATACTGGCTTTCTGAAGTGGATAATAATCTTGGTTCTGAAAATTTTGGTGAGGCAACATTCAATATTGGTGTTGGCTCACATTTAAATCATGCAAGAAACTTCTTACAAGCCACTGTATTCAACCTTCAACACAAAGGAGTGTTATTCAAAGATGATGTTGAGTTTAGATGGGGAATACGATCTCAGCAAGAAAACATAAAAGATGAAATTAACGAATGGACACTAATTGACTCAGCCGACTTCTCATTACCACACCCTGCCGACTCCATTGGCCTAGGTTTCCAGAATTCAAAACCATTTACTCTTGACGAATCACTCAGAACAACAATCAAACTTCAATCCCTCAGACATAGTGCTTTTTTGCAAATGAGTCAATCCATTGGCCGATTTGATCTTACATCAGGTATTCGAACCTCTTATTGGGATCTTAATGATGAATATTTGTTTAGTCCAAGAGCGTCGTTATCCTACCAACCAATATGGCAAAGAGATATAATCTTTCGATTCTCGTGTGGCATGTATTATCAAGCCCCATTTTACAGAGAATTAAGAGATTTAGAAGGTACTATTAACAGAGATATCAAATCACAAAAATCCGTACATTATGTTTTGGGAGCTGATTACAATTTCAATATTTGGCAACGGCCATTCAAACTCGTCACCGAACTATATTACAAAGATTTGACCGATCTTATCCCCTACGATATTGAAAACATTAGAATAAGATACTATGCCACCAATAATGCCATTGGCTACGCTACAGGAGTAGATTTTAGACTTAACGGAGAATTTGTCAAAAACATAGAATCATGGGCTAGCTTGTCTATTTTACAAACACGAGCTGACATTATTGGCGATAGTTATGCCGTTGACGGAAATGTCGTTGAACCTGGTTATTACGACCGCCCTACTAATCAACTGGTAAATTTTAATTTATTCTTTCAAGACTATTTACCCAAAAATCCCAACTTTAAAATGCACCTAAATTTAGTGTATGGTTCAAAGCTACCACTCACAGCACCAAATAGTTACAAAGGGCAATACGATTTCAATTTACCCGACTACAAAAGAGTAGATATAGGATTTTCTGCCGTCTTGAAAAAAGAAAACCAACCATACAAAAAATGGAATCCATTCCAATTTACCCAGTCAACATGGGTTAGTATGGAGGTATTTAATTTATTAAATATCGACAATACCATCTCATATTTATGGGTCAAAGACACCAATGGTTATCAGTTTGGAGTACCCAATAGATTAACCTCTCGATTGATTAATCTAAAACTTCATTTGAATTTTTAGATTTGATTATCTTTGAAGCCTACTAATTAAACTAATTTGAATGAGGTTCATTATACTTTTTATAGCACTTGTTTATACTTCACTTTGTTTTGCTCAAAATGCCTACAATCCAAACACACCCCCAAATACCTATCAACAAGCCGATAATCCAAATTATTGGAAAAATAAAGCACCACTTGGATATTGGCAGCAAGATGTACACTATACCATAAAAGCAAATATTGACGAAACAAAAGATATCATTGACGCCAATCAAACCCTAGTTTATTGGAATCATTCGCCAGACGATCTTAACGTCCTGTATTTTCATTTGTATCAAAACGCATTTATTCCCAATTCATACTGTTCCGAATTACACCGTCAAAACAATAAAGTCATTGCTTATGGCCAATACGAAAAAAAGGGACTTGGTACCGTTGTGAATAATTTGAGAGTTGATGGCAAGCTGGTTAATACTACTTTAGATAACACCATTTTAAAAGTCGAACTAAACGAACCTCTTTTAAGTGGCCAATCCATCACTATTGACATGGATTTCAAGACTTATTTTGATCAAGGTTCTCAAAGAAGAAGAATGAAAACATTCAAAGCCTTCGGTAATATGCATTATGATGGTGTTTTATGGTACCCAAGAATTGCCGTCTATGACAAGAAATTTGGCTGGACCACCGATCAGCACATTGGAAAAGAATTCTATGGCGATTTTGGAACCTTCGATGTGGAGCTTACCTTCTCCTCAAATTACATAGTTGAAGCGACTGGAATGCTTCAAAATAAAGACGACGTTATGCCTGAAAGTTTAAGGCAAAAATTGGATGTTAAAAACTTTGCTGACAAACCATGGAATTCAGCTCCAAGTATCATTATACCCTACGATAGTCTTTCAAGAAAAACATGGATTTACCATGCAGAAAATGTTCACGATTTTGCATTTACTGCCGACCCAACCTACAGAATAGGTGAAGCCGAATGGAACGGAATACGAGCTATCTCCTTGGTTCAAGAACCTCATGCCTCAAAATGGCAAAATGCCGCTGATTTTGCAGCCAAAGTCATACAAGTATTTTCTGAAGACATTGGCATGTACCAGTACAACAAAATTATTGTTGCTGATGCCCGAGACGGCATGGAATACCCCATGATTACTTTAGACGGAGGTAGCGACCCTGGTTACAGAGGTTTACTGGCTCATGAAATAGGTCATCAGTGGTTCTATGCAATGGTTGGTTCCAACGAAACCTACAGAGCAGCGCTCGATGAAGGGTTTACTCAATTTTTGACCGCTTGGGCCCTTAATAAAATCGACGGAGAATACTTAGTCACTCAAAAATCAAACTCCAACTATGTCAATCGATATAAAAAAGACGTAAAAGCCATCGATTCAAGGGTATACTATTCCTACATCAGAGACGCTACAAAATACGATGATCCACCACTAAACACCCATTCTCATGATTTCAACAGCGCTCTAGGTCACGGAGGTGGTTACCGTCACGTGTACTACAAAACTGCCGCTATGCTCTACAACCTTGAGTATGTTTTGGGTGAAGAATTATTTCTAGACGCCATGAAACACTACTTTGAAAAATGGAAAATGGCTCACCCCTATTTTGACGATTTCCGACAAGCCATCATAGAACACACTAAAGTTGATTTAAACTGGTTTTTCGACCAATGGCTAGAAACTAGCAAAACCATCGACTATAGTATCAAAAAGGTAAATCAATTGAACGACAACAATTTTCAAATCACTTTTGAACGAAAAGGAGAAATGCAAATGCCCATAGACTTCAGTGTTTTTGCCAATGATGGAAAAGAATATAAGTTCCACATTCCAAACAATTGGTTTATCAAAAAAACAGATGCCACCATTCTTAAAAAATGGCATGCTTGGGGTAAACTTTTCCCACAATATACGGTTGAATTGTCCATTCCATCAGGAATAGATTATGTTCAAATAGATCCTACTAATCGTTTGGCTGACAAATACATGCTCGATAATAAAAGTCAAATGCCAATTGATGTCAGTTTTGATTCGAGAATTTGGAATCTGCCCGATTGGAAAAAATATGAGCTAAATAGTCGCCCAGATCTATGGTGGAACGATTATGATGGAGTAAAAATAGGATGGCATTTAAACGGAGATTACCTAAATTATCATCATAAAATAAACTCCACTATTTGGATAAATACTGGTTATCTTCAAAAAGAAAGAGACAAATCCATTGCCAATGAATACAATGCTTTTTCCTACAGATTCAATTATAAAACTGGCTTAGACAAATGGAGTAAAAACACCTCTATTAATCTACATAGTAGGTATTTAGACGGTCTCAACCTCAATAAAATTTACCTTGAGAAATTAGATTATTCCAAAAAGAACAAAGTGTATGCTTCATTTAAAAGCATGTACCGTCAAACAGCAAACGATTTGTTGTATTCTAACTACAAAGTTTGGAAAAACGATAAATTCAACAACACAGCAACCATTGGGTGGACGCATAGCTATAAATACATCAAAGGAACTGGACAGTTAAATTTAGAGTTAAAGAGTTCTGCCATTGGTAGTGATTATGATTTTTCGACTGTGGCTTTTACTTCAATTCATAAAAGTAGTATTGGTAACTTTACGTTGAAGTCAAGAGCATTTGCCCAATATGGTAGTGGTACAAACTGGGCGAACGAATCGAAGTTGTATTTAGCTGGTGCCAATTCTGAAGAAATGATGGAAAATAAATGGACACGAGCTACTGGATTTGTTCCTCAAGAGTGGTTAGGTTTTGGTGCGTCAACCAATCATTTTCAAATGGGTGGAGGACTAAACCTTAGAGGATACGCAGGTTACCTTGCACCACAATTAAATAATGACGACCAATACGTTGAAACATATCGTGGTGAGAGTGGTGCCTCCGTTAGTTTTGAACTAGAATTTCAAGATATTTTAAATCTAAATACCAGAAATTTTAGTTCGTATTTATTTGCAGATGCGGGCCTTATCAACACAACAGAAATTGATGCTAAAAATATCAAAGACGCATTTTCTGACATTAGGACAGATGCTGGAATCGGTTTTGCAGTTACTTTTCGAATTTGGGGCGATTTACAAATGATAATACCTCTAGCTGTGCGAATTGACTGGCCCATGTATCTTAATTCATTCCCAAATAATGAGGACGACTATTTCCAAACTAATCGATTTGTAGTTGGATTAGGAAGAACATTTTAAATGAAAAAAATTGTTGTAACAGGCGGTGCCGGATATATTGGCTCACATACTTTAGTAGAATTATATCAAAACAATTACATTCCAATCATTGTTGACAATCTATGTAATTCATCCATTTCAAATATCAAAGGTGCCGAAAATATCTGTGATCAAACATTCGATTTCTATAACGTGGACTGCACTAATGAGACCGATTTGAATGCCATTTTTGCCAAAGAGCAAGGCATCATGGGGGTCATTCATTTTGCCGCTTACAAATCGGTAGAAGAATCTGTCCGAAAACCTCAAAAATATTATCATAACAACATTGGCTCTTTAGAAACGTTACTAAAAGTCATGCACAAAAACCAAGTCAATAATTTAATTTTTTCTTCCTCTTGCACGGTTTACGGTACACCCGACACCTTGCCCGTTAGCGAAGAAGCTCCCTTTAAAAAAGCAGAATCGCCCTATGGGGAGACGAAACAAAAATGCGAGGAAATACTTAAAGATTCTTTATTAAATAGTATTTCCCTAAGATATTTTAATCCCATTGGTGCTCATAATTCAGGGCTAATAGGAGATTGTTCTTCTGACAAAGCTAGCAATCTAATTCCCATAATTACGGAAACAGCCATTGGTAAACGTAGCCAGTTGACACTTTTCGGAAACGACTACAATACGCCTGATGGCACGTGTATTCGGGATTACATTCATGTGGAAGATTTAGCAAACGCACACGTTAAAGCATTAGATTATATCATTCAAAATCCTGGAAAACATGCCATCAACATAGGAACTGGGATTGGTATTAGCGTTCTAGAAGCGATTAAAGCGTTTGAAAAGAGTACACATAAAAAAGTGAATTTCACCATCGGCCCTAGACGCCCTGGTGATGTTGAACAAATTTATTCAGATATCACCAAAAGCTCTCAGCAACTAAATTGGAAGGCAAAAAAGTCATTAGAAGATGCCATGACGAGTGCTTGGAAATGGGAATTACAAAAGAATACATTATGATTTCTGCAATTATAAGTACTTATAACAGAGAACGTTTTCTTCCTAAACTTTTTGATTCAATAAGCAATCAGAATCTAGACCATTCAAAGTTTGAAATTTTAGTGGTTGATAATAACTCTCCAGGAAATACAAAATCACTTGCCCTTGATTTCAAAGAAAATAGTTTGTTCGATGTTCATTACTTTTTAGAAGAACAACAAGGGCTGTCATATGCTAGAAATAGAGGGATAAAAGAAGCCCTTGGCGATATCATCGTATTTGTAGATGACGACGCTGTTTTAGATAAAAATTATTTTGAACGCTTACATTTTCATTTTGATAATGACACTAGTTATATGGCAATAGGTAGTAAGATTTTACTAGAGTATGAAGGATCCACCCCTCCTGCCTGGGAAAATAAATACCTCAATTCCTTGCATGCTTTTTTTGATATGGGAAGCAAGAAAAAACCTTTCAAAAAAACAAAATACCCCATAGGAACAAATATGAGTTTTAGAAAAGAAGTGTTCGAACAAATTGGAAATTTTAATGTCAAGCTAGGAAGAGTCAAATCTGGCTTAGCTGGGGGCGAAGAAAAAGATATTTTCATGAGAATGTATGCTAATAATATGAAAGTATTATATGTGCCTGACGCCATAGTGCATCATCGCATTCCTGTAGAAAGAACAAAAAGTGACTTTATCAAAAGACAAGCCAAAGGAATAGGCCATTCTGAAAAAATACGAACAAAACAAATCAGTACCATTACCTATATAAAACGACTTATATTAGAACTGGTCAAATGGATGGCTTCACTTATTCTTTTTGTGTACTATGCAGCTATTCTAAAACCACAAAAAGGGATTATGATTGTGCGTTTTAGATATTGGGTTACTTCCAGTCTGATTGGCTAATCTCAAAAATTCACACTTCATCATCTATTTTAGATATTAATGATATATTTGAACAAGTAACTATTCTTT
>CAXDOW010000082.1:0-8498 GCA_963991165.1 uncultured Flavobacteriales bacterium
ATACGAGATTTCTGCCTGTCTCGTTGGCTCGGAGATGTGTATAAGAGACAGGACCGAAAATATCAATCTGTTTGTTTCCGTTGCTATGTCGTAATGAAAGTAATTCGGTATGCAAATAGCTCATAAGTGCTTCAACACGCTCATTGATTCTTTTTAATCCAATAGATTCAATATATTCAAGTCCAATTTTTATGGCAGGAATGTCGAGGTAATTAATTGTTCCATTTTCAAATCGCTCGTGATTTTCCGCTAAAAAATGGAATGGTGCATTTACTCCTGCCAATCTAACTGTTCCACCAGCAAACCACTTCTTGTTCAATTTGTTAAATGACTTCTTATGAATAAGTAAACAGCCTAAACCAGTAGGATATCCAAATATCTTGTAGAAAGAAATGGAGACAAAATCTGGTGTATATTTTTTAAGGTTCAATGTAGATGTTGGAACGAATGCTGCAGCATCCAATAATACATCCCACCCCATGTCTTGTGCTTTTTTAATCCATCCTAAGTCATGTTTAACTCCCGAAACATTCGATTGTGCTGGAAAAGCAAACAGTCGGTTCTTTTTATCGCAACTTTTTAAATGAGCATCTAATGCATCCTCAGAAATTGTCAAATCTTCAATATTTAAAGGATTGTACTGGAATGTTCCCCCATAATTTTTACAGTATTCTCGAATACCATTTACGGAATTATGATTGTCTGTTAATAATAAAAAATGACCATTTTCATCAAATGGATAACATTCTCCTATAATCTTTAAAGCACCTGATGCATTTGATGTAAAAACGCAGAAATAGTCCTCAGCGTTAAAAAATTCAATCACCTTTCTTCTTGAATCCTCAACTAGTTTAGTTGCAAGCTGAGAGGTGGGATTTGTAGAGTGTGGGTTGCCAAATGTATTTTTTGTAAGTTGAGCAAAGTGCTTCTCTACTTGAGATTTTGCATATAAATTCCCTCCCGTGAAATCCAGATAAATATGATCTTCTTCATCTAGTCGATTATATTCTTTTAATCTGAGACTATTAAAAAATATGTCATGTTTCAGTTCCTCTGTGTTAACATAAGTTCTTCTTTTCTTTATTAGTAATCTAAACATAACATTTAATTATTGCCAACTATTCAATTAAAAAACGCTGTGTTTTATTGGGGTGATAATTCATAAAATAAACGCCTGCTTGAATGCCATCAAAGTAGATGCTAGTTTTGTTTTCAGCATATTCAATGCGGTAGTTGTCAATCTGTTTTCCTAACATATCGAATAGTTCGACATTGTGTATGGTGGCGTTGATGTGAATGACATTTTTTGCTGGATTGGGGTAAATGTGAATCATAGAAGTGTCATATTCACTGATGCCAATTCCTTGATTTATGGTTATGGTTTTTGTACCATAGACCCCTGAGGCATCTTGGGATTGAGCTTTGACCACCACATTTCCAGATGTGTTGGCTGTAAGCAGTCCTGTATTGTTGATGGTAGCCGTTCCAGTGCCATTATCTACTGACCAGTTCACTTGGCTGTTGGTGGCGTTTTGAGGTAGCACGTTAGCTATCATTTGTAACGTTTGATTGAGGTCAACAGAAGAAGCATTATTTTGACCTTGTACTTCTATGCTAGTTACCAATATGAATTGTTCTTCCGTGATGGTAATAGTTGTTTGTCCAAATGTATTTGAGCCATCTTGTGCCACTGCTTTAACCGTAACGGTTCCTACGCTAGTTGGGGACAATAGCCCAGTGTTGTTAATGGTGGCACTGCCTGTTCCATTGATGACTGACCAGGTCACTTGAGTATTGGTGGCGTTTTGAGGAATGACATTGGCCAACATTTGTAAATTTTGGTTGACGTTGACTCCCGTAGCATTGTTTTGTCCATAGACAATAATACTATTTACCAATACTACCTGCTGACTGGTATCAATAACGCTGGCTTGTAAGTCGCCAAAGTCGATGGTTCCTAGCTGATTGGTAGCTTCCCAAAAATTATAAATAGAGCCTTGGTTGTCGGGTCCTACAGTAGAAAATTGTAGAATGTCGTTATCAATTTGATTCCACTCTTGTTCGGTTAATGGAGCATCGGTAAGTACTACTGCTAAGGCCTTGAAATCTTTTTGCGATATGCTAGCATTGGGAACCCGTTGGCCAAATTGATTGACAATAGAAGTAGGGGTAAAGGTTTCTCGTTCTGCTGCTGTGAAGGTATAAGTGCCATTGCCATTATCAATTTGTGAGGTTATGGACTTGAATACATCAAAGTTATCAACTTGTTCGACTGGAATCATGCCCATAAGATACAGCTCCATATCATTGTATGGGACGGAGTTACCACCGTTGGCAAATCCACCAAATGAACCAACCGTATAGCTGTTGCCTCCGTTTTCTACCAAAGTGTTTTGGTCAAATCCGCCCAGTTGGCCTTTGGTCGTTCCACCAGTAAATCCCCAATGCGGTATAAAATCGAAAGAGTTTAGGTTGTTGCCAAACTCAAACAGAGCGTGAGTGGTAATGGCAAAGTTGCCCCAATTGTGTAAGAGTTCGTGTAGTGAAGGGCCGTATCGCATATAATTGAATCGACCCAAATGAATGACAGATTGTAGTTTTCCTGCAGAACCATAGTCGGCACTTTGATTGAAATCATTCATACCTATACCTTGCACCGAATTCGAAACTTGCATGAGTTGCCCAGTTGGCATATTGGGAGGCAATGTGGTTTCTTTTAGTATTAGAAAAATGAAATCAAAATCGTCTTCAAATTTTTGATAGATGTCTTGAAAGAGAGCTTCTCGAATAGTGGCATTGCTGTAGTCATAGTTTGTTTTCCAACTGTCGTATTCTTGAGCGGTCATCAATAGTGACGATACCCGACCGTTGGGGTGTACTTCAATGTAATGGGTCTGAGAAAATAAGAGTACAGAAATACCTAGTAAAAAAGAAAGTGAGATGAGTCTTTTCATGAGTGAAATATTTTTAAGTTCGATACAAAGGTAATAAAAAAAACAAAAAACCCACTCATATTGTGAGTGGGTTTGCAGCCCCTAGGAGAATCGAACTCCTGTTTCCAGGATGAAAACCTGGCGTCCTAACCACTAGACGAAGGGGCCGAGCGGTAACCTTAAAAAAGGCGAATGCAAATATAGTATCTTTTGTAATTTCGACAAGTCGTTGAAAAAAAAAATGATATTATTTTTCGTCGCTAAACTTAAAGCCCAATTTTTTAGCTGTTCTAAGCTTCATTTTTTTACTCAGTTCTTGGATTTGAAGAATACTTACTGGCGGAATTTCTTGAAAAGGAGGGGAGAGGAGTTCAAAGTCAATGGCATATAACATAAGTTCCTCAACGATGGTTTGAATAGTCTCTTTGCTCAGAGTGCTTTGTTCAAAATCGTTGTAAAGAAAACTCATTTTTCCATGCCCATCGGCGAAAAAGTGATGCTCTTTATTTATAAAAATTCGACTGATTAAAAACCCTAAATCATTTTCTCTTTGGTATTTTAAGCTATCACTTAAAAAATTGTAAACATTGATAACCCCACAATAAGCCCTTGAGGAATCTTCTTTGACATAATTCAATTTCCATATATGGTGATTTTTATCGAATGAAAAGGTGTTGGTATGGAGATGGAAAATGAGTGTATCGCCCGAAAATTTTAGGTGTGCTTCAAAAGGTCCTTTATCAATGTATGATACTTCGACATGCGTGTCAACACTTTGAATGTGTTGCTGAAGTGTCTGGGCTAGACTTTTTAGAACCTCTTTTAAATCTTTAAAATGAGTTTGACAGACCCTGTACACTTCTTGCTTGACTGTGGCTTTGTGACTGAGTTTATCGATTATTTTATTGGAATGATTCATTTAATATGCTTTGGCGAAGATGACTTTTCTTGAGGATGGTTTGTTGCTAAAAATGCACTTTCCTTCCGGATCATTATTGGAAGTTAAAGGAATGCAACGAATGGTGGCTTTAGTGGCTTCTTTAATGCTTTGTTCTGTTTCGGTCGTGCCATCCCAATGGGCATATACAAAACCAGCATCTTTACTTATCAATTCCTTAAAATGATTCCAATCCTTAGCGTGGTGGGTATTATTATCTCTAAACTGTTTGGCTTTTTTCAGCAACGTACTTTGAATTTCGTCCAAAAGATCGGAAATTTTTTGAGCCAGATTATCCCTACTTACGGTGGTTTTTTCTAGTGTATCTCTTCGTGCCAATTCGACTGTATTATTTTTTAAGTCGCGAGGTCCTATGGCTATTCTGAGAGGTACTCCTTTGAATTCGTATTCAGCGAACTTCCATCCTGGCTTATGAGTGTCTCTGTCGTCGTATTTGACACGGACACCTGCTTGCTCTAGGTCTTTTTTTAGTTGGTGGGCATGTTCGGAAAGTTCGTTAAGCTGATCTTGTCCTTTGTAAATAGGTACAATGACTACCTGAAATGGTGCTAGTTTGGGCGGTAGTACTAAGCCATTGTCATCTGAGTGTGTCATAACTAAAGCCCCCATCAAGCGAGTTGACACTCCCCATGATGTGGCCCATACATAGTCTAATTTTCCTTCTCTGTTGGTGAATTTAACATCAAATGCTTTGGCAAAATTTTGTCCTAAAAAATGAGATGTTCCAGCTTGTAGTGCTTTCCCATCTTGCATAAGTGCTTCGATGCAATAGGTGTCTAATGCACCAGCAAAGCGTTCGTTGGCACTTTTTAGTCCTTTAATCACAGGCATGGCCATAAAACTTTCAGCAAATTGGGCGTAGACATCAATCATTTGCTCTGTTTCCTCTATGGCTTCTTTTTTGGTGGCATGTGCTGTATGGCCTTCTTGCCAAAGGAACTCGGCTGTTCTTAAAAATAGACGGGTTCTCATTTCCCAACGGACTACATTGGCCCACTGGTTGACCAGTATGGGCAAATCTCGGTAGGATTCTATCCATTTTTTGTAGGTGTCCCAAATAATGGTCTCTGAAGTAGGTCTTACAATCAACTCTTCATCTAATTTGGCGTCGGGATCTACCACAACACCCATTCCATGCTCGTCGTTTTTTAATCGGTAATGGGTCACTACGGCACATTCTTTGGCAAAACCTTCTACGTGTTGGGCTTCTTTACTAAGATAGGATTTGGGAATAAAAAGTGGGAAATAGGCATTCGAATGGCCCGTTTCTTTAAACATTCTGTCTAGCTCTTGTTGCATTTTTTCCCATATTGCAAAACCATAGGGTTTGATGACCATGCATCCTCTAACACCTGAGTTTTCAGCCAAATCGGCTTTGATAACTAAGTCGTTGTACCATTTGGAATAATCGTCGGCTCTGCTTGAAAAATCTTTTGCCATTTTTTATTTTGAAAGTTTGTTTGTAATTTTACAGATAATTATTCGTTACTAATTAACAAATGTAATCTTTTTTGGAGTAAAAAAGAGTTGATTACTAACGCACATTAAACATCATACTATGAAAAGTCTTTCCATTTTATTTGTCATTGTAACATTATCATCTTGTATCACTATCGAAACTACCTCGTCTGGTTTTAAAGATGAAATTTATTATTCGGCCGACACATACGCTGAAGTAGCCGTCGAGGAAGAAATGACAAGGCAACAGGCCGAACAAGCCATTGAAGAGGAATCGTATGAAACCGAAGAAGACCAAGAATATACCGATGAGTATTCTTCTGACGATTATTACGACTATTATTACTCCGCACGATTGAGACGTTTTCATGGGCCTAGTTTTGGATTTAATTATTACAACAATTATTTTACCAATTCGTTCTGGTATTCTAGCAATCCTTACCATTGCGGTGTAAGCATTTACTATGGTTATAATTTTTGGAATCCATATTATTATGATCCGTTTTATGCTTTTTACTATCCACAATTTAGTCCTTATTATCAAGCCTATCATTATCCTTACAATCACTACCACCATCATGACCATTTGTTAGCATCGCACTATTATCCTACCTATTTTAATTCCTACGATAATAACAGCATTTACTATGGAGCTAGAGTGGATAATAAAAACAAAACCCCCGAAAGCTTTGCTAGATTATACAATGAAAATGTTAAAAATAAATACCCTAATGTCAATTCAACGACTCAAAAAAGTCCACAGAAAACACCCAGTTATTTCAATAAGCAACCTTCTGTAAATACTAATAGTCGTCCTGCTAGTTCTGGTAAACATAATTCATCGTTAGGTAATAAAACCAATTCGCCGATTTATTCTAAGCCCAACGCTACTGAGTCGATCAACAGAGAAAGACAACCAAATCGTCCAGCTGCTAAGTCGCCGAGTTATTCCAACCCAAAACCAAACTACAACAAACAACCCAATTACAGCAAACCATCTTATAACAAACCAAAACCGTCTTATTCTACACCAAAACCAAATCGGAATAGAACACCTTCTATGAACAAAAGTCAATCATCACCATCCTACAATAAATCCTATTCTTCACCAAGTAGAAGTTATTCTCCAAGAGGTGGTAGCAGTAAAAGACCTAGATAATCCAATAACTATTATGATACAGCGAATTATTCCAACTACTATTTTCTTATTTTGTCTTGTGAACCTAAGTGCACAAAGTCATCAAGATGCATTTATGTTTTCTGAAACAGATTTTATGGGTACAGCAAGAAGTGCTGGTATGGCTACTGCATTTGGTGCCTTAGGAGCAGATATGTCTGTTTTAAGTACAAACCCTGCTGGTTTAGGAGTCTATCAATCTTTAGAGTTTTCCTATAGTTTGAGTTTGAGTGGCTATGACAGAACGACTTATTTTAAAGGAAATAAAATCGTTAATAGTGTGGGAAGTTTTAATGTTCCTTCCATAGGTTTAGTAGCTCCGGTAAAAACGGATAACAATTCGGATTGGAGACGATTTAACATTGGACTTGCCTACAACACGAGCAATATTTTTAGATCGAACACGGTTCAAAGTGGTTATAATTCTAATTCATCCATGGTTGATGTCTTTTTAAATTCAGCTCTTGGCTATCAGCTCGATGAACTCAATCCGTTTTTTGAATTAGCAGCTTTTGACACTGATTTAATTGACTTACAAACAGATTCTAGTGGTTGGATTGATGATGGTAACTACTTTAGAGAAGTTCAAACAGGCCAAGATCAGTTTAAGCAGACCGATATTTCTGGTTCGTCGGGTGAGTTTGTACTTAGTTATGCTGGGACTTACCAAGAAAAGTTTTATCTAGGTGCTTCACTGGGGCTAACCAATATTAATTACCAAAAAATTTCAAGATATAACGAACGTAATTTTGCTGATACAAGTTCAACCGTTCAATATTTTGACTTGTACGAAAACCAATATACTACTGGTTCGGGAGTCAATCTCAAAATAGGGGGTATTTATCGGGCTAGTGATAATGTACGTCTTGGTTTAGCTTGGCATTCACCTACTTTTTATGATATGCATGATGAATGGGAAATGAAACTGCGTACCCAACACGAGCTGAATGATAGTAGTTATGCCTATTCTTACACCTCTCCATACGGAATTTACGATTATACTATAACTACTCCAATGAAAGTTATTGGTAGTGCTGCCATTGTCCTCAACAATTTGTTACTGAGTGCTGATATTGAGTTTGTGGACTACTCCAATATGGATATTGATGGCAGTGATTTTGAATATTTTAACGATCAGAATGATATCATTGCTTCAAGTTATGCCAACGTGGTTAACTCTCGACTTGGTGCTGAACTAAATTTATCTCCCTTTGTGTTTAGAGGAGGGTATTCTTACAATCAGAATCCTTACATTGAAGATGATAATGGAAATTCCTTGGACAATTATAGGAATGAGAAAAAATCGTATTGCGTTGGTTTTGGAAAAAGAGGCAAGTACAGATATATTGATTTATCGTATGTCTTTACCCAATATTCACAATCTGAAGCTCTATATAACACCTTTTTCGAGCCAGCACACAAAGTGTTAAATTCATCCTATAGCTTGATTTTTACTATGGGTTGGAAATTTTAGTTCAGTCGATCCAGTCCAGCTTTTGCTTTTTGTTCAATGCTTTGTTCGTACAAATGATTGGTTAAGTCAATACACGAATTAAAGAAGTATTTTGCATTGATGAAATCGCTTTTCTTTTCGTAAATAAGGCCTAGTTGTAGTGCGGATTTAGCAGCAAAAAAGTACGTTTCTTGAGCTCCCTTTTTCAGGGCTTTTTCATAATAAATAATGGCCGTATCTACATCGCCTAATTGTTCATGTACTCGAGCAAATCTGTAGTAATAGTCTAATTCATCATACAGTTGTAAGTGATTGGTTGAGAGGTCTATTTTGAGTAATTCATCGAGACATTTCTTGAAGTAACTTCCATCAAAATATAACCGAGCTTTTAATAAAACCTTATTTGGTGTATGTTGACTTTTAAAAAAGTGTTGAGCTTCAATGTCGGCATCCACCAACAAACTACCTACTGAATTAATGTGTTGTTTGTAAGTAATATAATTCTCCAAGTCCTGTCTC
>CAXDOW010000083.1:0-8476 GCA_963991165.1 uncultured Flavobacteriales bacterium
TCTTGAAGACGTTCGTAACTGGGGTCTGGATCAGGTTGACGAAGTAACTCGTCGCGAGATCTACACCGCAAGCGAAGGTGGTGCTCCAATCACTCGCATTTACGGTGTAAACCTTCACGATCTTGATGAACTTGGTGAAGGTCAAGAGTACCAAGACTTCTTTACGAATGGTCTTGGTGGTGCTGTAGAGGCTTCTGACCTCGAATTGGTTGTTGGTCTGGATCAGGGTGCTAACGACAGCTTCGTTATGCCTATGAAGCAGGCTCTTCAGGTCTTTGAAGACCCAACCCTGCACCGTCAACAAAGAGTTGGCTACTACGGATGGGCTGAACTTGGATTTGGTGTTCTTGATAACCGTCGCGTTATCCTTGGCTCCTTCTAAGTTTATAGGCTTATCTACCTATACGAGAGAGTCATTCCCATTAGATTGGGAATGGCTCTTTTTTTGTGTATAATAGGTTGTAACTCGCGTTTTACATTAAAGGATATCTTGAAGGGGATAATATATTATGACCGCTTTTTCTGACTATTTGGAATCTGGCCTGCTTCACCATGTATTTAGAGGTCAAGATTTTCCAAAACCAACAAATGTAGCTATAGCGCTTTGCAGTGGTGTTCCAAGAGATTCTGATACTGGCGTTTCGAATTACGCTAACGGTGGGCCATTGCCAGAGCTTCCATCTGGAGACTCTAACGGAAACAGCACTGGGTACGCTAGAAAAGATCTTGGAGACCCATCCGTCGCTGGAGATGACACTTGGACATACGACTCAGATGATCATGGCGCTGGAAGTGGCCTGATTAAAAATACTAATACAATATTGTTTGGTACTGCCACCCAAGATTGGGGCTGGGTATCTGGAATCGCTATTGTTGATTCTGGAGACTATGGAACTGGCAATATGCTTATGTATTCAGAATTAAGTAACCCAAGAATTATTTACCAAGGTGACACAGTAAAGTTTGATCTATCTACACTGCAAATTAAATTCAAGTAGAGATAAATTATGATTTTGTCAAAAGCAGAGTATATTAGCTCTATAAATTCCTTGTTGCCAGATAACGGCACTCAAGAAATTTCACCTCTCGACTTACGCACTAGTTTAATTAATTTAATTGATTCTATACCAAATTTTATAAATGGTACTAGAATAAATACTTTAAATTTCAATACTCCAGACACAAGAACTACACTTGCGGGTGACGAAGCGTTAAGTAACATGTTCTTAGCTGGAAGAACCAGCGTTGATAATTCTGCTTTTGGTTACGCATCTCTAAGAAATAACTACACGGGTAGTGGTAATACTGCCGTTGGTAGTTATTCTTTATCATGTAATTTTTATGGCGACTCTAATACAGCAATTGGTCTTTCTTCTCTTGCTGGAAATACAACTGGTTCTGGAAATGTTGGACTAGGCAGTTACACACTGCACAACAATAAGAAGGGACACTTTAATGTAGCAATTGGTCATGGTGCAGGTTGGTATATAGGGCAAGAGGTTGACTATAAATTCGTAGTAGCTTCTACGCCAATAAGTGTAGAAGAAACCTGTGACGATGATGGCAATCCTATCTTTTCCGGGGAGGCACCGTTACTTTACGGTAATTTAGATGCTTCTAATCATCAGCTTGCCGTAGGAACAAATTCTATACATAGTTTTGGTATGCTTCAGGTTTCTGGTGGTATAGCACCAACTGTTGGCTCTCAATTCAATCTTGGTTTTAACGACTATAGTTGGTCGTCTATAAATGAAGAAGTATTCTTCTCTGGTGGAGCGGTAGGGGTCGGAGGTCAACCATCAGGTGTGACTCAGGGTGTAGCTGATGGAAAAATGACGGTCTATGGAGACCTAGTACCAAGCATTAATGATAGATACGCATTAGGCCATCCAGAGTTAAGATGGGATGGTTATTTTAACGATGTGGTTATCAGTGGTCAGGCTTTTATTAATGACGCTACTTACAATAATGTATCAGAATGTCTTTATGAGTGTAAAACACTTCACTTAGCAACAAGTGGTTTTTGTGATCCAGAAGATGACGGTTTCCACAATTCTGCGGTTTGCGGATTTCTAGATGATGTATCGCTAGACGGTGCAGGATTTGAAATTCATTCCAGCGGAGCGGACTATCGACGAGATTACATTTTTGCCTACAGAAAGCCAGACCCTACACTCCAGTGCCTACCATCAGACGACCCTTACTCAAGGTCTAGATTCGAGTCTAATGTTTCATTAGAGGTTACATCTGGTAATGCATTGATAACAGAAAGAGTTTTAGGTCGAGAAGTTGCGTCTATGGTCACGCAAAGTGGTTGTATGGGGGTATTCTTAGAGGCATACGAACCTTCTGGTCAAAGAATTGTTGTATCTCAAGAGCCTCATTTTTCTAATAATTATCCAACCTTAAATGACGCCAATTTTATTGCTAGATCTGGTACAGATATCATAGAGGGCAATCCAAGTGGTTACGATTACACCGTAATGTACGGAACTGTGGACTCAGGTGTTCAAGTAGCACAAAGATTCGCAAGTAGAATAAAAAGCTCTAGTACAGTTCGTGGGTTTAGTATTGTTTATCACGACGAATTTGATCAGGAATAAATAATGAGAGATAGACTATCAATACATTTAGATAACGGTCAATCTGACATAAGAGAAGCCGTAACCGTATTAAGAAATGGAGGTACTGCCTCTCAGTCTGGATTGGTTGGTATAACAAATGCTGCTTACGATCCAGATACCGGAACGGCGTACATACCAGAGACTATATTTAATGTTCAATCTACTGGTGATTCTAACATTAGATTTTCTAGCGGTCCATCAAAAAGTTATAGGAGTTGCTTGGAGCTTTTGTCTGTTGGAAATGAAAGAGCTTCTGGTCTACACTTTAGTTATGACCCTCAATTTGATAACTCATACATTGATATCGACACAGGTTATGGAACTCACGAACCATGTGTGAATCCCGGAGTTACAGACAAGACTGTTGCTGACTTCTCTCTTATTCGCCCAAGCGGTCAAGAAGGTATGGAGTTTTCTCATATCTCCCTCTCAGAGCGTGGGTATGTCAGTCTTGGACTAACAAGGGTTCATGAGCAGCGACATTTTGAGGCTAACGCTCCTCTTACAATCGCTTACATATGCGATGGTCATCAAGACAGCGGCACTATTTCTATGCATGAACAGTCTACGGCTCCAACAAACCATTCAGCCTACGGAAAGGTTTATGTTAAACCTTACACTGTTGGTGGAAGAACTCAGGCTTTGTACTTCAAAGATGATGGTGGTAACGAGACAAACTTGGTTCTTTCTCAAGATTTAGATCCAACCAATTCTACAGATGGTCTCATTTATGGAGATGGGTTTGGAAACACTTATGGCGGCTGGTATACTCCAAAGCTCAGAACCGGTAATCTTGAATTAGCAACTAATACATTTTATGGTTATGGTGCTGGTGGAAGTATAGGTGCAGGATCTGTATCAACCTGTAACGTCCTAATTGGTTATCATACAGGTAGTGGAATAGATTTATCAAGTAGAAACACAGTAGTTGGATGCAATAGCCTTTATGGTTATGAAAACGCATATAAGAATGTTATTATTGGTTCATATAACGTTTCCCAAGATGGTGCTATCCAACCTGACACTATTCAAGATATTATTGTAATCGGTAGAGATTTATACAATAACGAAGTTCCAGACCAAGGTGTGCTGGCTATAGGTATAGGAAGTAGCCCACTTATTACAGGTAGAGTCGCTTCACCAGACAAGCACTTTACAATCAATGATGGTTATCTGTCCGTCCTAGACGAAAATCAAACAGAATTTAAGGTGAGTACCGCTTTTGATTCGTTACTCCAAAGAAATACGATTAATATCGACTTGATTGACTACAATCAAAATGGAAGCGATTACGCAGAAGATAATCTGAAGTTCAATTTCAAAAATGAAGACGGTCTTAGCAACACCCTATTCCAGCTTGATCCTCGTGGCGATGCCCTTAGTAATACTCCAAACTATGCATCTCCAGCAGAAACAACACCATTTGCTCAACTTGATGCAGATTTTAAACTCAGGGGTGCAATTAGATTTCAAGATGGAACCTCTTTATCTGGTCTTTCAGAGTTTGAGCTTCTCACAACTCTTGGCGAGTCTGGCATAAACAAGACATTACAAACTTCCAATAGTACAAATTATTTTGTATTAGATTATTCCAACCTAAATCTTGCTGGCAATGTTTCTAACAATATTAGAACGGACAATACTTTTGTTGCGGTTCAGGTTGATGGAACAAATTCATCAAATATAGGTAAGATGTCACTTCAAGGTCTCGCAGACTATGTTAGTAGCGGAACCTCAAGTATTGCTGAAAACTGCAATGTTATTATATCTAATCCAGAAAATGAATTAAATATTAATGCAGCGGCAAACACAAGAAGCATAATGATCGGTTGTGACGTAGCTTACGGAACGATTGGTCAGTACAATTCAATAATGATTGGTTCAGCGGCTGGTGCAAATGCGACAGTGAGTAATCCATCATTGTCTACCCCATTCAATAACATTTTTATTGGTCCAGCGGCGGGTCAAGATTCTAATGACACATCTTACGCAATCTGCATCGGAGCTAGTGCTGGTAAAAACTCTGATTCTGCTCAAGATTGTGTTTTCCTTGGTAATAGCGCAGGGTTAGATTCTACGCAGACAAGCTCAATAGGTATTGGAAAGTTTGCCCTCAAGGGGGGTACTAGCGATTCAGAGGGCGGCGTTGGTAATATCGAGATAAATGCTGGTTTAGACGACACTGAAAGGTTTTTCTATGATCCTGCAAATTTAGCATTAGATTATAGATTGTCGATCAATAAAACTATTGCTGGTAGAACAGATAGAAGAAATATTTCAATTGGTGATGCTAGACTTTCTCCAACAGCACCACTTGAAGTTAGAAGAGACAGTGTAATTCATGCTGAAAACGACAATGATCATATTCAGGCTTGGTATTGCGATGATGCTCTTGTGGCATACATTGGATGTGATGGTAATTTGGTTACTGGTGGTGTAGGAGCTAACGCCCCTAATGTAGAAGGTATTATGGACGAGCAAATTACTGGTGGTAGCATGACCTCACCAGCTAGTGGCTTGATGAGTGTTTATGAGAATGGGGTTGATACTGGCGACAATGTTTACGTTGTCAACCGGGACGCTACTCTTACTGGTATCCCACCATCTACGTATGTAATGGGAACTAAATTTGGGGATGGTTACAGACCTTCGTGGGTAGCTTGCTTTTAAAGGGTAACAAATGGGACGACCACCAGATTGTAATTGTTTTTGTGGACCACCACCCCCACCACTAGACTGCGACTGTCCAGAACTGGGTTCGTGGGGGCAGTTCACCAACGCTGCGTTGCACCCTGACGGTGGGAGAATACTTGTCATACAGATTTGTAACACAAATGGTGCAAGAGATGATAATATGAGAATTTTTCTTAACGGAACATCACTTGGCATAGTAGATCATAACTCTAATACTAGAACGGGTATTATTTTTGTGAGTGATTCATCGGTGGCTATTGATGACAACGACTCACTCTTGGTGTGCCAAGGCGAGAATCACCAGCAGGTGGGGTTCAACCCCAGTATATTGGGTGCCCATCCACTTCTTAATACTATTACCGCCAGAACAGTGCAAAAAAACAATAATGGAAATTATGGCGAGCTTGTTATTGCTTCGTACCCAACGCCTTATACTCCGGGTGATGGATGCGTTCTTATGCAAAGAGCCTGGGGTAGTGCTGAGTCATGGAACTACCAATTCCAACTATGTGAAGATACACCTCTTACAGAAATATAATTCACCACAAAACTTATAAATTGGTTAATACAATTTTACAGGGCTAACGAATGTTTATCATATCAGATAGAGTAAAAGAAACTTCAACAACTACTGGTGTTGGAGATTTAGTTCTCAATGGAGCTTACGGCGCGTTTCAGACTTTTAGCGATGCCATTGGTGACGGTAACACTACGTACTATACTATAGAGAACAACTCTAGATGGGAAGTTGGTCAAGGGGTTTATACCGCCTCCTCTAATTCTATTTCCAGAGATATAATATTCGATAGCTCTGCTGGTGGTTCTAAGATTACCCTAGAGGGTGTTTCTGTTGTCTTTTGTACCCTACCCGCCTCTAAAGCCTTCATAAAAGATCCAGACGGTGGAGTTCAAGCTGTTGATGTTGTTTCTACAAGAGATGGAAACATAAAAGATCTTACCGTCGATACAATACTTGTGTCTGGCGATTCTAACCTGCGGGGCTCGATTAGCGTCGATGGTGATGTAGTTTTGGGTGGCGATACCCTTGTAAGTGGCGACTTGTCCGTTATTGGCGATCTAGATTCAGATGAAATAAATACTAAGTTCTTAACACTAACTCGCCCAAATTCTGCTGGTAATTTTTTTCATGCATACAAAGATGATGGAACAAACCAAACGGTTGGCTTGTGGGTGGATAATAATATCTCCCCCCTATGGAGACTTGGTTTAAAAACAAACCCTTCAGATCAAACAGCAACTCCTACATTTGGATATATCTTTGGTAGAGATGGGTCTGTTGGCTCCGTTAGTGACACAAGTAATTATTTTTCTATTGCTAATACTCTTGGTTTTTCTGTTCAGCATCAAGGTAATCTTGTTTTAAGGGCGAGTTCCGACACCGGTGTTTACGTAGATAGCCAATCAGCACTTTATCCTGCGTTTACTATTCAGGGCGCTACACTTAATGCGTCAGATCTACAAAGATGGGAAAATTCTCTAGGCGTAACATTATCTGTTATAGATAGTGGTGGTAAAATTGGTGTTCTTACTAACACTCCTATTTACGAATTAGATGTAAATGGTAGTGGTAGAATGGAAACCATAACACTTACTAGTGGTATATATTTCCAAGATGGCACTTTTCAAGATTCAGCATTTGACATTACCCCTGTAAGTGGTTGGGTGGCTGAAACTATTACGAACGGTGACAACGCTGTTAGCGGTTGGGCTGCTTCTACATTCCTGACTTCTGATGATGATAGCATAGCTAATTTTGCATCCGGCGTAGCAGTTCAAAATGAGTCAGATATCTCCACTGTTTCTGGCTTATTGACGCCTAGTGGCGCAAGTTTTGATTTTGTTGGTAATGTACTTACATACAATAATAGTGATGGTGGTAGCTTTACCGCTGACTTGTCTAGTTTATCCACTTTTGACACAAGCGGTGTTAGTTTAGATTATTCTGCTGGCACATTAACTTATACCAATAATGCTGGCGGTACTTTTGATGTTGACTTATCAAGCATTAGTGGTGATGTTTACGCTATGATTGTGGATGGCGCACCAACTACTCTTGATACCTTGAACGAGATAGCCGCCGCTCTTAACGATGACGCAAACGTAGCCAATACATTAACTACTTTAATTACTAACACAAGCGGTAATTTACAATCACAGATTATTAGTAATGATGGCGATATAACCCAGTTAAATTCTGATATTGTAACGGTTTCTGGCTTGCTTGGTAGCAGCGGTGGTAGCGTCAGCGGCACCCCTAGTGGTGTTGCATTTTTTGGAGATGACGAACTATTAACAGATGATGCGTCTCTAACATTTGACCCTACTAGTGTAGGGCTAATACTTGCCAAATCCAGTGCCTCCCAAACTGGAATTAAGATGCAAACAACTGGAGGAGAGCATGGCCTGCACGTAGAGGGTAACGTGCAAACAATAAGAAGTTATAACCGAACCAAGATATATACTGGATCTTCAGAGATCTTTGATTCAAGATCCAGTCCCGGTGCGGAGATTGCTGCTGCTGTACCTCATTTTAAGAGAGGTCTAACTGCATACACAATAGGCGCTTCTTATCCAGCGGCGGTACTAAAGGGCGCTTCGGCTCAGTCCGCTGACTTGATAGAATGGCGAAATAGCTCAGACGACACTCTTTCTTCTGTCGACTCTAATGGTATTTACACCAATATAATTGGTGCTAGTGGAACTGATGCCCTTAGATTAAAGTATGGTGATGCCGAAATCAACCAAACTACTACGACGGATGCAACCATAACCGGTGTATGGTTAGACTTTGAGGACGGGACGGAGTATACAAGCAGTTCATTAAATTCAAATGCTTTAATACTTGGAACTTGGTACAATGCAGCTAAAACTGCAAGAACTTATGCTCAAATAGCAGGTGGCTACATTAGATTTGAAGTAGCTAATGGTTTAAGGTTTATACTTACGCCGGGTCTTGCTAGGTTTCAGGCTGATGTTAGACCCTATCAGCATGGTATTTGGGATCTAGGTTCGGCGGCATACCAATGGAAAAATATATATGCTAGTGGCACCGTATACGCCAGCGGCCTAGTTGCTAGCGGTGTAGAATTACGAAGCCATGTACCAACAGACACCGCCAACAAGCTATACAACGATGC
>CAXDOW010000084.1:0-8380 GCA_963991165.1 uncultured Flavobacteriales bacterium
CCATTAGACTATAATATTTGCTTCATATTATTTTTGTCGGAGAGTAAAAATTTTGTTTCTTTACAGGGTATTAGAATGAACACAGATATTAAAATATTAATTGTTGATGATGAAAAAGATATCCTAGAATTTTTAGGATATAATCTTCGCTCTGAAGGGTATGAGATAATTGTAGCCGATAACGGTCTTTTGGCTATTGAGCTGGCAGAAAAGCATCATCCAGCACTTATTATCTTAGATGTTCAAATGCCAAATATGGATGGAATTACTACATGTGAAAAGATTAGAGAAATTCCATCTTTGAGGGATGTTATGGTTACTTTTCTGACCGCTCGTTCTGAGGATTATTCGCAAATAGCTGGTTTTGACGCGGGTGCCGATGATTATATCACTAAACCAATTCGACCAAAAGTCTTAATTAGTCGAGTTAAAGCACTCCTAAAACGAAGAGGTTTTGCAGAGGAATATTCATCAGTCATTGAGTTAGGCGACTTGCAGGTTGATTTTGAAAAACATCAAACTATCTATAAAGGCAATAAAGTCCTTTTGGCTAAAAAAGAATTTAAATTGTTAAAACTCCTCATCTCTAAACCCGGAAAAGTATTCACAAGAGAAGAAATATTAGAAAAAGTATGGGGGAGAGATATCATTGTGGGAGATAGAACCATTGATGTACATATCAGAAAACTTAGAGAAAAATTTTCTGATCATTTTATCAAAACGGTAAAAGGAGTGGGTTATAAATTCGAATATTGATGCGATTAAATTCTCCACAACACATCGCATTATTTCTCACCATTATTCTGTCTGTATTTGTAGGTCTGTTACTGTCTGCAAACAACTTTCTATACTCCTCGAATTCCTTATTTCTACAATTCTTTTTTTCCTCTGTTTTATTTTCGGTAGCTACATACTTTATATCCATTCGCGTCATAAAAAATTACATACACGACAAGGTGAAACTGATTTACAGATCGCTAAGTAGGCAGCGAGGTACGAGTGCCAAAGTAGAAACCGATTTAAATAAAGTCAACGACGATGTTAATCGCTTAGTTATTGAACGTCAAAAAGAAATTGACGAATTGAAAAGTACGGAAACTTTTCGAAGAGAGTTTTTAGGCAATGTATCGCACGAGCTAAAAACACCAATTTTCAACATACAAGGATATATCCATACATTGTTAGATGGAGCTATCAATGACAAGTCTGTTAATATAAAGTACTTGAAACGAACGAGTAAAAGTGTTGATAGAATGATTACTATCGTGGAAGACTTGGAGATGATTTCAAAAATAGAATCTGACAGATTAGAGCTCGAATTTAGTCGTTGGAATATCGTACAGCATGTAGAAGAGTTGTTTGAGCTTATAGAAATGAAAGCGGTCAAACGAAAAATGGTGTTACAAATAGACAATCAAACTAGATCACCATATGTTGAAGCCGATCAAGATAAAATTTCGCAAGTACTTTTGAATCTCATAGAAAACTCCATTAAATATGGGAAGGAAGGTGGCATAACAAAGGTTCGATTCTTTGAAATGGGTGAGAATATACTCGTCGAAGTGGCCGATGATGGACTTGGTATTCCTGAGGAACACCTTCCACGTTTGTTTGAACGATTTTACCGCGTGGACAAATCCCGATCAAGAAATGAGGGAGGTACTGGTTTAGGGTTGTCTATAGTTAAACACATTATTGATGCCCATCGACAAACTATCAACGTTAGAAGTACTGAAAATATAGGTACAACTTTTTCATTTACGCTCAAACGGAGCAAATAGTTCCGCCCAATTCGGGTAATAATCTTCACTTTTTATGGGCTTCACATGCCTCACTTTTTCCAAAGCTATGTTTAGGTCAAATTGATGTTGTCTCATGGCAAAGGCCATTTTGTTATCGTAAAAGTAGGAGGCCAAATATTCCTGTTCAGTTTGTCCAGGTGTGGGAACAAAAATGGCTTTTTTGTTCAATTTAGCCAAGTCAAGGATAGTCGAATATCCTGAACGACAAATTACCACACTAGCATTAGCCATAGCTTGATTGAGAGCTTCGGTTTGTAAGTGACCAATCACGTTTAATTTACCGATTTGATAGGACGACGAATCTTCCGTTTTACCTAAAACTAGCAACGAAGTTTTGTTGAGAGATGATAATTGTTCAATGAGTATTTTTTCAAATAATGTACGTTGGGGTTCAGGGCCAGATAAAACAGCCAATATCTCTAGCTCATCGGTTTTAGTCATCGCTTTAAATCGTGAAACACCTCCTAAATGTTTACATTTAATTGGACATGCCTCAGCGTCGCTTAATCGACCACTTAAAGACTGTTGCGGATTATCTGGTATCCAACACTCAGAAAACTTTTTGATGAACTTGAAGTTTATTGATTTGATAAATGAACCTAAAACAGGAGTTTGAATTGTCAATTGATGCGTTATAAACATACAGGGTACTTTCTTAGAGTAAAGGCCATAGCGATTATCTGAAATAACCCCCTCAATTTGATAATCATCGATAAGACTATTGAGTTGTCTATTTTCAGCTCTAATAGTTCGCCATATTTTTAAACTTTGAAGCAACATACTAACGGCCATATTTCCATTTTTTGAATAACGAATATTATATTCTTCTAACTTAATAAAATGGCGATTTGGAAATTCGGACATAAGTAAACGCAGGGCTCGTCCGTTAGTTGCAAAGAAAACCTCAAAGCCATGGCGTTCTAATTGGTGAGCTATAGGAATGCAACGAGTAGCATGACCAAGACCCCAATCTAGTGGAGCGAGCAATATTCGTCCTTTGCTTACCATGTTCTAATGTACTTAAATTTTAAACTATTTTTGATAAAAAAATAGTGGCCAAAAATAAACGATTAAAGTTTTCTCAAATTTCTGAATACCCCAACGTCATAGAACCCACCTATGATGACTTAAAGTCGTTCAAATTAAAAGCCCATTGGAACTCCACCTATTTTAAAAATAATCAGCCCATAGTCGTAGAATTAGGTTGTGGAAAAGGAGAATATACCATTGGGTTAGCCCAAAAATTCCCAAATAAAAACTTTATTGGAATAGATATCAAAGGAGCTAGGATGTGGAAAGGAGCCACTGAAGCCTTAGAGTGCAAACAACACAATGTTGCTTTTTTAAGAACCCGAATTGAATTCATTGAACGTTGTTTTGCTAGTAATGAAATCGATGAAATTTGGATTACATTTCCTGACCCACAATTAAAAAAAAGACGAGCAAAGAATCGACTCACACACCCAAGCTTTCTAAAAAGATATGCCAATATTTTGAAAAAGGATGGATTGATTCATTTGAAAACAGATAGTCAATTTTTGCATGGGTACACCTTAGGTATTATTGAAGGTCAAAACCACTTTCTAGAAGATGCAGAAAACGATATATATAATGCTCAGTTGAAGCGTCCTTACATGGATATTAAAACCCACTACGAAAAACTATTCCTTAAAAAAGATAAACCAATCACTTATCTCCGCTTTAGACTGGCCCATTAATTAAACCTTTATGAAAAATAATTTCTTTGATTTAGTCTATGAGGTAGTAAAAAAAATACCTGAAGGAAAAGTCACATCCTATGGTGCTATCGCCAAGTATTTGGGAAGTCCCAAGTCGGCACGAATGGTTGGTTGGGCACTCAACAAAGCCAATATGTTGGAAGTTCCAGCCCACAGAGTCGTCAACAAAAAAGGACTTTTAACAGGCAAGTTTCATTTTGAAGGTGTTACCCTAATGCAACAATTGCTGGAAAACGAAGGCCTTGAAATAGAAAATAATCAGATTAAATTTTTTGAAAATCATTTTTGGGTCCCTTCCACTGAATTGAGTCCATTTGACATAAAAAATAAATAGGGTTTTGCGTATCTTTGTACACTAAATGAAAATCACAAAAGAACAAGTTTTAAGTGCTCTATCTACTATTTCATTTCCTGATGATGAACAAGATATTGTATCTGCTAATGCCATCAAAAACGTTCAAGTTTTTGGAGTAGAAATAGTAATTGATATTGAAATCAACAACCCTACCCTTCAATACAAAAAGAGGGTAGAAGTGGACTGTCTCAAAGCAATTCATAACCATCTCTATGAAAAAGCAGATGTGAAAGTCAACTTAATTGTCAATGCCAAAGAAAAAGAACCCAACCCCATAAGAGGAAAGGAGATGAAAGGCATCAAAAATATCATTGCTGTAGCTTCTGGAAAGGGGGGCGTTGGTAAATCCACCATAACAGCCAATTTAGCCGTCGCTTTGGCCGACAAAGGATATCGAGTAGGTTTAGTAGATGCGGATATTTATGGTCCTTCCATGCCCATTATGTTTGATGTGGTAAATGCCAAACCACGTGGGAAAGAAGTCGATGGAAAACGAATCATATTACCCGTAGAAAGTTATGGAGTAAAATTACTTTCCATTGGGTTTTTTGCCCAAACAGATCAAGCTGTGGTATGGCGTGGGGCTATGGCTTCCAAAGCACTTCATCAAATGTTATGGGACGCAGACTGGGGTGAACTCGATTTTTTATTAATTGATCTTCCACCCGGCACGGGCGATATCCATTTATCCTTAGTTCAATCTATACCAGTGGGAGCGGCTATAGTTGTCAGTACACCTCAACACATTGCATTGGCTGATGCAAGAAAAGGAGTCGCTATGTTTCAAATGAAAGCTATTAATGTTCCGGTGTTGGGGTTGGTCGAAAATATGTCCTACTTTACCCCCAACGAATTACCTGATAATAAATACTATATCTTTGGAGAAGGTGGAACTAAATCGCTATCAGAAAAATTAAATTTACCTTTGCTAGCAGAAATACCCCTTGTGCAGAGTATTCGAGAAGCATCAGATTTCGGTCGACCAGCTGTTCTTCAGGCAAGTACTCCCGTAGCACAATCTTTTATGGATTTTGCGGACAATGTGATACAAGAAATGAACAAGAGAAACAAATCAGAGCCAACAAAAATTGTTAAAATTACAACAATGAACGGCTGCTCAAGTAATTAGATATGGCAATCATAACGGATTCGGAAATAATAAACAAAGTAGAAGATGCATTAGCACAGGTTCGTCCTTTTTTAGAGAATGATGGAGGGGACATTAGACTAATAGAAATTACAGACGACTTTGTTGTTAAAGTAAAACTTTTAGGTGCATGTAGTGACTGCCAAGTCAGTATAATGACGTTAAAAGCGGGTGTCGAACAGAGTATAAAAAAAGCAGTTCCACAAGTTAAAGAAGTGGTAGATATCGACAATATTTAAATTACATGACTCAAGAAACAGTCGAAAAAGTCGTCATTTTCTTCGCGGGAGATTCAGGTGACGGGATACAATTAACAGGTTCACAATTTACAAATACAACGGCATTGTATGGAAATGATTTGAGTACCATTCCAGATTTTCCTGCCGAAATACGCGCCCCTCAAGGAACCTTAGCTGGCGTTTCTGGTTTTCAAATTTCCTTTGGTAGTACAGAAATTTTCACACCCGGAGACGAATGCGATGTGCTTGTAGTCATGAATGTAGCTGCTCTAAAAGCAAACTTAAAACGACTTAAAAAAGGAGGAATTATTATAGCAAATTCAGACGGATTTGATAAAAAAAACCTTCGATTGGCTGGCTATGGCGACAATCAAAATCCCATTACTGACAACTCCCTATCCAACTATCTTGTTAATGAAATAAATATTTCAAAGTTGACAAGAGAATGTCTAGTAGATACGTCATTAGGCACTAAAGAAAAAGACAGATGCAAGAACATGTTTGTACTGGGTTTTGTGTACTGGATGTACAACCGAAGTTTAGAACATACAATTCATTTTTTGAATCAGAAATTTAAGCATAAAAAAGAAGTTTTAGACGCCAATGTGAAAGTGTTAAAAGCGGGATATAATTTTGCTAATACATGTGAAATTTCTTCCAGTAGATTTGAAGTGAAGCCCGCAAAAATGAAAGAAGGGACATATCGAAATATTGTTGGAAATCAAGCTCTTGCTTTAGGACTAATTGCTGCATCTCAACAATCCAATCTAGAATTATTTTATGCTTCCTACCCAATCACACCGGCATCTGATATTTTACATGAACTAGCAAAACATAAAAACTTTGGAGTGAAGTCTTTCCAAGCAGAAGATGAAATCGCAGCGGTGAGTGCCGCCATAGGGGCCTCATTTGGTGGTTCATTGGCCGTGACAGCTACTTCTGGTCCTGGAGTAGCTCTCAAAGCAGAAGCCATTGGATTAGCATTTATGCTTGAGTTGCCCTTGCTCATTATCAATGTTCAACGCGGAGGCCCATCGACCGGATTGCCCACCAAAACAGAGCAAGCCGATTTATTACAAGCCATGTATGGAAGAAATGGTGAAGCTCCCATACCCGTTATCGCCTCTAGCACTCCCTCAGACTGCTTTGAAGTAGCTTTTGAAGCATGTCGAATAGCAATTCAACACATGACTCCCGTATTTTTATTGTCAGACGGATATATAGCAAATGGTGCAGAACCATGGATGTTCCCTAGTGCCAAAGACTTGAGTAACATAGAGGTTTCTAAGGCACAAGAAAGGACTGACTATCTGCCTTATCAACGCGATGATAAACACGTCAGAGAATGGGCCATTCCAGGTACCCCTGGATTAGAACATAGAATAGGTGGGTTAGAAAAAGAACACAACACCGGGAATGTATCATATGATTCCGATAACCATGAGTTTATGGTTAAGTTAAGAGCCAAAAAAGTGAGTACAATCGCTAATTTTATTCCACATCAACAGATTGATTCGGGCATTGAAAACGCCAAGGTGTTGATTGTGGGTTGGGGGTCTACCTATGGTGCTATCAAGGCAGCAGTCAAGGAACTATTTGAATCAGGTTATTCAATTGCACATGTACATTTGAGGTATATAAAACCCTTTCCACATAATTTGGAATCACTCTTAAAACAGTCTGAGCATATTCTTGTTCCAGAAATAAACAATGGACAGCTCGTAAAAATTCTAAGAGATGAGTTTTTAATTGATGCTATATCTATGACTAAAATAAAAGGAATCCCTTTTGAATCCAGAGAAATAAAACAAAGAATCATAGAATTACATGACGGAAAATAAAACATATACCTCCAAAGATTTCTCTTCCGATCAAGAAGTACGTTGGTGCCCAGGATGTGGAGATTATTCTATTCTAAAACAAGTTCAATCAGTCATGCCTGATATTGGCGTAAAGAAAGAAGATATTGTATTTATTTCAGGAATAGGATGTTCTTCCCGTTTCCCCTACTATATGAATACTTATGGTATGCATTCTATTCATGGACGGGCAACTGCTATTGCTAGCGGATTAAAGGCCGCTCGACCCGATTTAAGCGTGTGGATTATTACTGGTGACGGCGATTCTCTATCCATTGGAGGAAATCATCTTATTCATTTGTTAAGAAGAAATTTTGATACCAACGTATTACTATTCAACAATCAAATTTATGGCTTAACAAAAGGCCAATACTCGCCCACGTCCGAAAAAGGAAAAAAGACCAAATCAACCCCTATGGGTTCTATCGACCATCCATTTAACCCACTGGCTTTGTGCTTAGGTGCTGATGCTTCATTTGTTGCTAGAACTATGGATAGAGACCCACTTCATCTGAGAAAAATGCTCAAACGATCTAACGAGCATAAGGGCACTTCAATGTTAGAAATCTATCAAAACTGTAATGTATTCAACGATGGGGCATTTTTTGCCATGACTGATAAAGAAACAAAAATGAATACCACCCTTTTTCTAGAACAACATCAGCCACTTACTTTTGGTGTTAATAATTCTAAAGGAATACGACTAGACGGCTTGTCGCCCCAGATAGTTTCTGTGGAGGATTACTCGGTCGATGATTTATGGATACACGATGAGACCGACAGAGTCAAAGCAACTATGCTCAGTCGTTTTTTTGGTCACGATTTTCCGCGACCGTTTGGTGTTTTTTATGCTGAGCAAAGAGTAACTTATGAAGATGCTCTTATCAATCAGATTGATGAGGTTTTACATGCTAAGGGCAAGGGCGATTTAGATATACTCTTACGAGGAACCAACACTTGGACCATAGATTAAAAGTTGAATTTAGCACTAAATTTTAGCCCCATACCCCGTTTATTAAAAAGGTGTGAAACCTCATATTTTTCCTGCAGATAAGTCATTCGTTTGACCAAGTCGATTCTGAAAAATTTCAAAATGTTTGTAATGCCTACACTAGCCTCTAGGTAAGGAGTAGAACTCATCAAAAATGTAGTTGGTAATCCGTTAGCATCGCTTGGAAGTTCAAGCAAATTTTGGTGTAAATAAGGGTTGTTCTCATCACTTAAACGACCATACAAAAG
>CAXDOW010000085.1:0-8339 GCA_963991165.1 uncultured Flavobacteriales bacterium
CTTTAGCCTTATCGATGTCAATGCACAGTACATCATTACCCGCCTCTGCCAAACAGGTTCCAGTAACAAGGCCTACATAGCCGGTGCCGATTACGGTTATTTTCATTTGTGATATTTTTTATTTAACCATACATTATAATTGTCAAGAACAATTTTTTTAATTTCATTTTCAAATCTTTCTGTGGAAAAGCGCAATGCGTTGTCCCTGATGGTTTCGCTATTAAATATTTCTTCATTGTCAATAAAAAAATCTAATGCCTCCAACAAAGATTCTTTAGTTTGCTTTTTAAAAAAAACACCTGTGTCGTTGGGTGTGATTTTTTCACCTTTAAATTTTCCTAGAATAGTTTCTAATATTCCCCCTTTGCCAAACGCAATAACCGGAATTCCACAGGCTTGTGCTTCAACAGGTGAAATACCGAAATCTTCTTCAGCCATAAAAATAAATGCTCTTGCTTTTTGTATAATTTCAACCATGTTTTCTTTTTCAACAAACCCCATAATCTCAATATTTGGTGTTGATTTTTTCTTTATTCTTTTCATTTCTGGTCCATCACCAATAACTATTAAATTGTGTTTGGTTTTTGAAAACGCGTCTACTATGAGTTCTATTTTTTTATAAGGAACCATTCTAGAAGATGTAACGAAATAGTTTGAGCTTTCATTGGAAATATTAAACGCTTCGACGTCAACTGGAGGGTAAATTACTACACATTCTTTATTATAAGTTTTTTTTATGCGTTTTGAAACATTTATAGAGTTTGCAATATAAAAGTCCGGTCTATTGGAAGTGGACTGATCCCATAATCTAAAATAATGTAATATTGTTTTTGCTAAAAATCCTTTAAAACCATTGTTTAAACCCGATTCTTTTAGATAATCTTGAGATAAGTCCCAAGCATACCTAGCTGGTGAATGAATGTATGATACATGAAATTGATTGTGGTTTGTAAGAACGCCCTTGCTGACACTAGAAGAGCTAGAGATAATTATGTCGAAATCCTTTAAGTCAAATTGTTCAATTGCTAACGGGAAGAAAAAAAAATATTTTCTGTAATTCTTTCTTGCAAAAGGTAACTTTTGAATAAAAGAGGTCTTAACAGTTTTATTTTTTAAAGCCGCCCTTCTCTGTTCAACAGATAAAAAATCTACTAAGGCAAAATTTTCAACTTCGTTCCACACATTGTTAATACTTCTATTGCATTTTTCCGCTCCTCCAAGCTGAGTATACCAATCATAAACCAATGCTATTTTCATTTATAGTTTCTTTATAATCAAAGATAAATTATCAGCTGTTTTCCTCCAAGAATATTTATTAATGTCTAGGGCGGGAAGGGAATTTGACGATAAAGCTCTGTTTATGCTAGATGAAACTATACTGGGGTCTGTGATTTTTGTAAAAAAAACATTATCCCCATATAATTCCCGGAATACCTCTATATCTGAACACAGCACTTTTGCGCCCAATGTCAAGGCTTCTAAAACTGGAAGTCCAAACCCTTCATAGCTTGACAAATTCACACATAAATCACATGACAAATAAAGCTCCTCGAGGTCTCTGTCTGAAACATTATCTCTATACTCAACATTAATGTATTCGTTAGTCTCCATCCTTTTAAATGCCTTACCCTGTTTACCAACCAATATTAGTCTGTAAAGGCCTTTTTTGTTAAATAAATTAAATGCGGAGACCAAAAGAGCCGTGTTCTTTCTTTTGTCATGAGAAGCAACAGAAAGAATAATTTTCTTCTTCTTTTGATTATTGTATTTTTCTAATCTAAAGTTCGAGCCATTAAAAATAACTTTAATACTATTTGGTGAAACAAACTTATAGTTTCTTATAATTCTGCTTTTTGAAAATTCACTGACCGTTAAAATTTTTTTAGAAGAAATTAGTAACAATGGAACTAGTAATTTATAGGCAAATTTAAATCTCCAATTAAAAGACTGTGGTGTATCTAAATATGCTGTGTCGTGAAGGGTGAATAACTTATTGAAATAAAATACAGGTGCAAGATTGGCTAGATTAATTAAAAGCGGGCTTTTCAAAAAAAAAAGAAATAATGGCAAATCTATTTGTTCCCACAAATATCCATTAAAAACCCCTATTCTTTTAACTTTTAAATTATTGCCTTTTATGTTTGTGTTTACATTCTTTGGTGTTAAAACTGTGGTTTCGTACTCATCTGCTTGACTTAAACGTAAAGTAACTTCTTTGGCAAATCTTTGAACTCCGGTTAGAGGCTGGGTTAAAAACCTGCCGTTAATATATACTCTTTTTTTATTCATTGTTGAATAACATTAAGGCATTAAAGTACGAGTAAAAAATTAAACCATCGTTTCTTAGTAGAATGTTTTCTGAAATTGAAAAAATAATAGTGATAATAATAATAATACTATAATTTTGATTGTGCCTACTCCTAGAGTGTAAAAATTGAAATACTAGTGACAGAAAATACGCTAAGAAGCCTAAAAGGCCACAGGCAAGAAAAAAATGTAAAAATTGATTGTGTGTATTATAGTATTGCCACTGATAAACTTTTGAGTTAAGATTATTGACATAACAATTCTGAAGTCTATTCTTAGTATCTCCGACACCAACCCCAAAAACAAAGTTCTGTTTGATTATACTTGTTGCACATAAATAAACTCCGAGCCTTGTATCTACTGAGTTGTATTGATGCTTTTGCTTGTTTAAACTAAAGTTTTCAAGTCTAATCTCTTTAAATCTATCAATAGACATAGAATTTATAAACAAGACTGTAAAAGCTGTGATTATAAAAAAAAAGGGCAAAGACTTATTAAATACAAATCCCCCTTTTAAAATTAAAAATACTATAATAAATAAAAGGGCAATAATTGAAATTCTACTACCAATAAAAAATAAATTAGCTGATAAAAAAATAATCGCTAAAAATATTATCGTTTTTGATATCCTTGAAGATAAATCCAAGAATTTACAACATAATATATATATTGCTAAAACAATAAATAGGCCCAAATAAGTTGTAGATGAACCAGAAACTTCACTAACAAAATTTCTAACCCTTCTGTTTTTTATAGAAATAACTATTTCGTCCGAAAGTTGTGATTTTTCAATGATGCCAAGATTTTCAATTTCTACCGTTGATGGGGGGAGCTTGAGCGTACTATAATTTAAAAATACATTAATGCTTAAATATACAAATAGAACTAAAACAGATGTTGCAAAGGCACTAAAAATCACATTAAGTTTTTTAATGTCAAAATAATTGCGATTTAGATAAAAAACTATTCCAATAATAGGAAAACCAATCATTTGAAAGAGCTCATTAAAACCATATTTTAAATTAACTGTGTAAAATAATGAGCACATAAGAAATATATAGGGGGAAATAAAAATTATAAGATGCTTTAGGCTCCCTTTTGCGTTTTTTCGCTGTAATATTCCAACCACTGCCCATAAAAAAATCAAACATGATCTAATTGAAAATGGCAAAACAGGAAATATTCCTATTGCACTAGTTAGTAGAAAAAATAAATTGTTGCGAATATTATTTTTGATTAAACTCATTAACCGTGTTTAAAAATAAAAGAGGAAAAAAGACCAGGAAGGCTATGCTTTGTGTAAGTGTAACAAAAAAACCACTAATCGCAAGGGCTATTACAAAAACCTTTAGCGACTTGTTTCCAACAATCTTTGATTTAATGAAAAATACAATTAAAATAACGCCCAATAAACCAAAATTTAAAAGTTTTGTTATCCAGAAACTGTCCAAAACGGCAAGCCCGCTGCCACGAACAGAAGATCCTGTCATACCTAATTTGCCTCCAAAAATATAATTATAATTAAATTTTGTTTTTTCTCCCCACTCTTTTATCCTTATTAATAACGATTCAAAAGAAAAAAAGTTTTCATTTATTAGAAAAATAATTAATAAAATAGACAGAAAAGCTAATGCCCAAACATATTTTATAATGAATCTTAACACCTTATAATTAGAAAGAGTTCTATATGTAATAAGTAATAATAGTGATAAATAAACAGATCTCGTAAAGGACAATGCCGTAAGTAAAATTGGAAAATATTTATATTTTTTAAAATCTTTGCTTTGTGTAAAAAGGAAATAAGTAAATAGCCCAAAAAAACCTAAACTTGCAGACTCTCCGATTAAGCCCGGCGATCTTATTAGGTTATAAAAGAAGGAAATTTTAAATTTATACTCTTCATCATTACCCCAAACAAATCTGCCAGTGACCAATTCCATATATTCTTCATATCCAATATAAAAATTAACTAGAACAGCTGATATGTTGGCAATAACCAATATCAAAGAGCTATAAAGAAAACCGTTCCAAAAAATTTTGCCAACCGTCAACTTGTTGTAGACACTGATTAACACTATAGCCCAAATGTTTTCTCTAAATGTTAAGTAAATGGACTCTATTCCTTGATTTATGTTTAGTGTTAGTATAATGAATATTATAAAATAGGCTAATAACAAAACATCAACAGCGGGTAATGTTTTACTGGCACCCTTATTCATTAAAAAATAAATTATAACTAGAGCAAATCCTATCGGGTGTAAAAAAGTCTTCGCTTCCCAATAGCCCAAGCTATTAAATAAATTAAACATAAGTATGCTTTGAACTGAAAGTAATTGAATTAAAATTCCTGCATAAAGAACGTGTATCTTCCTAATCAAGACAGTAATGATTTATATGTTTTTATGTATTGGTTTACACAGTAGGTGATTTTAAACCTCTCGTCATAAGTAAAGTTAAATTTTTCTAATAAATCAGATTTGTTTTCTATTAAGTTACTGAGTTTTAGCTTAAGTGAGTCTGCGTTGGGAGCGAAAAGGAAGTCTTTGTTTAATGTTAGAAGTTCAGGTATGCCGCCTATGTTTGATGCTAAAACCGGTGTTTTATTGGCTATAGCTTCAATTACCACTCTGCCAAAAGGTTCGTTCCATATTGACGGAACAATTAGAAGGTCAACTTGGGCATAAAAAATTTTGCTTTGAGTATAGCCAAGAAACTCAACTTTATTTTCTTGTATTAACCCTTTAGCTATGCCGGTGGTTTCATCATTAATCTTACCGGCCAATATTAGCTTCCAGTTAACGTCAGTATTTATTTTGTGAACGGAGTTAAAAAGGATTTCTATTCCTTTGTGTTTTGCCATTTGCCCTATGTAACCTACAACAAATTGATTGCCAATAGGTTTTGTTTTAATTGTTTTTTTCGAGTTTTTAAAGCCATTATAAATAACTATGTTTTTCGATTTGTTAAAAAACCCCATGTCTAGGTGTTTTTTTAAAACATTATTTGAAATTCCGACGACTTGATTGATTTTTTTTGTGTTATGTTTTTTTAATAAAGTTAAAATTTTACAATCAATACATTGGGTTTTGCAATTTTGACCGCGTTTAAACATTGTTGCTTTGGGGCACATTAAGTAATAATCTCTTATTGTATGCACTATCGGTATGTTTAGTTTTGATGCTACAGTCCAAATGTTTGTTGAAAGTCCTTGAAGGTTGTTGGTGTGTATTATGTCCGGTTTAAACTCAAAAATTATGTTTTTTATTTCTGAGACATAGCTATTGATGTTGTTTTCTATCAAGTGCCATGCAAATCTTAAAAGCTTCGGCTTTTTATTATTAGAAAAGGGCCAATAAATGTTCTTTATTTTTAACCGCCATATTCTAATTGATTTTATTTCTTCATAATTAGTGTCTGTGTTTGTGAGAGTCATTATGCCAACTTGTATGTTGTTTTTTGAAAGTTGCTCAGCTAATAATTGAACTGATATTTCTGCACCGCCCACTCTAAATGGAGGGTACAACGTGTTCACCAATAATACTTTAATTTTTTTATTTTCTTGAAAGGCCATTTTTTATTTCAATCATTAACTTTTTTGTCATAGAGTCTTTTCGAAGGATTATAAATATAATGAAGGTCGTTAACGCAGCAGCTACTTTTAGAATTAATGCTACATATAAACTATTAAAATTATTAATGTGGCTTTCAACTAAGTAAATGGCAAGGGCGGTAAGGATGCTAAAGATAATTGCTTCTTTTAGGTGCGGAATAATTTTTATTAACTCAAGTTTAAAAATCTTATTCATAACGATTTTAAAAGTTATGAAATAATTAATAATAAATGACAGCAACACCATGTTGGCAACCCCTTGAATGTTCCCATAAAGAAATATTCCAGAAAAAATGCCTAAAATTAATACTGATGTGTTAATCAAGCCTGTATGTAAGAGTATGTCTGTCCTGCCAGTTGATTGAAACAATGGTCCTGTGGTTGACATTGCCATCTGAAATCCACATGATAGAGCTAAGGGTTTGAAAATTAAAATACTTTCGCTCCATTGTGAGCCATAAATTAAGGTTATGAGCTCGTGTGAAGTAGAAAACATTAAAACAGAAATTGGAAAACCAAACACAGATATAATGTAGAATATTTTAAAATAATTTATATAAATATCGTCGATGTTGTTACTTCGCTTTGAAAGTATTGGGTGTAATACTGTGTTAAATACTTGTGTGGACAAAAGATTAGGTATGTGCATTAACTGATAAGCTCTGTCATATAATCCTAGCTTAGAACTTCCTAAAAATTTGCCTATTAAAATGTTGTCAGAATTTCTGCCAAAAAAATTCACGAAATTAAATAAAAACTGATTTGATGTATACCTGTAAATTATACTTACTGCTTTAAAATCAATTGTAAATGTTATTCTACACTTGGAAAAAAAATTAAAAAGGAGGCTCGCAAATAAGGCGTCTATTAAATATTTCGCAGCCAATGAATATACTCCGAAGCCATTAAGAGCCATAATTATTGCTACTATAGCAGAAAAAAAATGAGAGGTTATTGAAATATACCCGATTTTTAAAAACTCCAAATTTCTATTTAGTGTTGCTTTTGGTACTACCTGAGTTGAAAAAAAAACTGTGTATAAAGAAAATATCAATAAGACTGAAGTGAGTTCATTATCGTTGAAAAAAAGACCGATTTTTTTTGAAAAAAAAGCCAAGGCGGTGCCAATTAAAACACCAACTATTAACATAACAGAATGTAGGCTGTTTAAATAGTTCTGGGTCAGTGCTTTTATTTGTACAATTGATGTGGCGACTCCCAGCTCGGTAAGGATTATCAAAAAAGTTGATGCTGAAACCGCAATGGCTATGGTGCCAAATTCAGAGGGTGTTAGAATTCTCGACAAGATTACGGACACCGTGAAATTAACTAAAAATCCAAAGTACTTTGAAACTCCGATTGATAAAACTCCATCAAAAAAACTTTGCCTCATTGTTAATTAAAGTAATATTTCCATACTTTCTGAATGTAAATGTCATTTTGGGACTTGTGAACATTTATCTCATTTAAAGCGTTCTTGTTCATGAAATTTATTTCAAAAAATTTTGGGGTGCTTGCCGAAACTTTTTCACAGAGTGTTCCATTCAATAACGACATTGCTTTAAGCCATACGTCGTCAGCCTTATAAGAAAGCTCTCTGTAAAGTTTTCGATTTGAAACTTCATTAGACAAAGAGCCCGGTGGATATAATACTCCATAAACCCCTGTAGGAAAAAGTGTGAAACAAGGTCCTTTGTTGCTGTTTGACTCAAATTCCCACGAACTGTATTCCAACAGCTCGCCTTTTAAGCTGTAGTTCATTTTATGTGCACGATAACAATGAATATGATTAGGAGATTTTAAATAGGAAGAATAAAGGTCTTTAAGCCAGTTTTTTGGATAAATAATGTCGTCGTCCGATGTTACAATTATTGCGTAGGGAAATTCTTCAAAAGTTGGGAGAAACTTGGTTAAAGGGCCTATATCTTTTGTTTGCCTGACCTCTAGTCCTGCTTGCTTAAGCTTTTCAAATAGACCTTTTTCTTTTTTTGATAGTTTATGAACGGCTTGATTCTCTGGAGTTGAAATCCATAAAATAATTTTTTTTGGTTTAAAAGTTTGTGCAAGTAAACTATTTATTGATAAAAGGGTGTGTTTCAGTCTATTAGGGAGGGTCGTTAGACTAACTATTAATTCTATGGATGAGGTAGGGTTTGTTCCTTTTTTAACATGCTTTTTAAAATAAACTAGACGATAGTGATAAAAAAAAGAGGTGGTAATTGACTTAATCTTATTAAGAAAAAAGTACAACTTTATTAGGTTGATTTTTAATTTTTCGCTTTCAATCATTTAATTGTTGTATTCTTAGGTCTTTTTGCTTTAAGATTCAGTGCTTCTAAAGCTATTTTATTTATGCTTTTATCGGTCAGCTGTTTTGCCAAATCATACCAACTCATGGTTTTTCCATCGCTAAAGTGTTCCA
>CAXDOW010000086.1:0-8126 GCA_963991165.1 uncultured Flavobacteriales bacterium
ACACCTCTCTATTCGTCGGCAGCGTCAGATGTGTATAAGAGACAGCTCTCATGGTAATTTTGAATTCAGACCTCTTGAACCAGGATATGGTCTTACCGTCGGTAATGCCCTCAGACGAGTATTATTATCCTCTTTAGAAGGATTTGCCGTTACATCCGTCAAAATTGAGGGTGTAGAGCATGAGTTCTCCTCTATTTCAGGCGTAGTAGAAGATGTGACTGAAATCATTCTTAACTTAAAACAAATTCGCTTAAAGCAACAAATTGAAGATGAAAATGCCGAAAAGGTAACCGTTCGCATTAGCAACAAAGACCAATTTACGGCTGGAGATATAGGTAAAAGTTTAGCTTCATTTCAAGTTCTAAATCCTGATTTAGTTATTTGTAACTTAGAAAAATCAGTCAATTTAGATATAGAGTTGACTATAGAAAAAGGCAGGGGATACGTTCCTTCTGAAATGAATAAGAATTCCTCAGCTCCTATAGGTTCCATTTTTATTGATTCTATTTTTACACCCATTAAAAATGTAAAATTTAGTGTTGAAAACTTCCGAGTGGAACAAAAAACTGATTATGAAAAATTGGTTTTTGAAATCACTACCGATGGCTCCATTCATCCCAAAGATGCACTGACTGAAGCGGCCAAGATACTCATTCAACATTTCATGTTGTTTGCTGACGAAAATCTAACATTCGAGCAAACAGAATCAGAGACTGTTCATGAGTTCGATGAGGATACGTTGCACATGCGTCAGCTGTTAAAAACAAAGCTCACCGACTTAGAGTTATCAGTTAGAGCTCTTAATTGTTTAAAAACTGCAGAAGTAGAAACATTAGGTGAGTTAGTAGCATTTAGCAAAACAGACTTGTTGAAGTTTAGAAACTTTGGTAAAAAATCTCTAACAGAGTTGGAAGAAATGGTATCAGTCAATGGCCTAAACTTTGGCATGGATATTACCAAATATAATTTAGATAAGGAATAGTAACATGAGACACGGAAAGAAAATAAACCCCTTAGGTCGTAAAGCGGCTCATAGAAAAGCCATGCTTTCCAATATGGCGTGTTCTTTAATTGAACACAAACGTATTAAGACAACAGTTGCCAAAGCTAAAGCATTAAGAAAATTCGTTGAACCACTTATTACAAAGTCCAAAAACGATACCACACACTCAAGAAGAATTGTCTTTAGCCATCTACGACAAAAACACGTTGTAACAGAGCTGTTTGGAGATGTTGCTTTAAAAGTTGCTTCAAGAGAAGGTGGGTACACTCGAATACTTAGATTAGGAAACAGACTAGGAGATAATGCAGAAATGTGTTTCATTGAGCTTGTTGATTTCAATGATCTTTATACCAATGAGAAACCTAAAAAATCCAAATCTACACGACGATCAAGAGGCGGTACTAAAAAGAGCCAAGCGACATCAGAAGTAGAAGCCAATACGACCGAAGTTGAAGCGATTGCTTCAGAAGTGGAGTCCAATACACCAGAGGATTCAACCTCTGTTGATGTACAGGGCGACAACCAGAGTAACACTTCTGAGCAAGAGCAAACCAAAGCAGTTGACGAATCTATAGAAAAAGAAACCTCTGATGATGTAGCAACTGACAAGAATGAGCAAGATTCGGAAACTAATCAAGTCGATAAAAAGACAGAAAACAAGGAAGATAAGAGTGCGTAAAATTGACATATTCTTGACATAAAAATTAGGGGATATTCGTTGTACGTATTATCCCTTTTTTTATTTCGAAAAAAAATGAAATATCAAAGTAAATCAGATGCAGTTTTGTTACTAGAAGATGGAACTGTTTTTTATGGTAAATCGGCAGGAAAGATTGGTACTGTAACCGGGGAAATATGTTTTAATACTGGTATGACCGGTTATCAAGAGATTTTTACAGATCCTTCCTATTATGGACAAATTATGCTAACAACCAATGCACACATTGGAAATTATGGCGTTCATAAGGACGAAGTGGAATCTGATGAAATGAAAATTGCTGGTTTAGTATGCAAAAACTTTACCAACAACTACTCTAGACCCGACGCCAAGGAATCTGTTCAGGACTATTTTGAAAATGAGCATATGGTTGCAATTTCTGATGTTGACACTAGAGCATTGGTAAGACACATTAGAGATAAGGGTGCCATGAATGGCATCATATCATCGGAACAGACGGATATCACCGAATTAAAGAAAAAATTAGAGCGTGTACCCTCTATGAACGGTCTTCAATTGTGCGATAAAGTATCTACTCAAAGGCCTTATTGTTTCGGCAACGAACATGCTAAATATAGAGTAGCGGTTCTTGATTTTGGTGTTAAGAAAAACATATTGAGATGTTTAGCAGAACGAGATTGTTTTTTGTCAGTTTTTCCTTATGATACATCTTTTGAGGAATTGCAAGCATGGCAACCCAATGGGTATTTATTGTCCAATGGCCCGGGTGATCCGTCGGCCATGCCTGAAGTTATTGAGACCGTAAAAAAAATTACAGAAACTATACTGCCAGTTTTTGGAATATGCTTAGGCCATCAAGCACTTGCTATTTCGGCAGGTTTGACGACGTATAAAATGCATAATGGTCATCGAGGTATAAATCATCCAGTCAAAAACCTTGTCACTGGAACATGTGAAGTGACTTCTCAGAATCATGGCTTTGGTGTAAAATCAGAGGATATTGAACAGCTTCCTCATATTGAAGTCACACATGTTAACCTCAATGATAATACTATTGAAGGAATTGCTTTAAAGGATAAAAATGCCTTTTCAGTTCAATACCATCCTGAATCCTCACCTGGCCCACACGACTCTAGGTATCTATTTGATCAATTTGTTCAACGAATGCAAGACCATGTTTAAGTTATGAGTAAAATTGCTACCATACATGCTCGTCAAATATTAGATTCTAGAGGAAATCCGACAGTCGAAGCAGATGTTTTGACACAAACGGGTATTTTAGCAAGAGCCGCAGTTCCCTCTGGTGCGTCTACAGGAAAATATGAAGCAGTCGAACTTAGAGACGGTGATGTTTCTCTTTACCTTGGAAAGGGCGTTTTAAAAGCGGTTGAAAATGTCAATACAGTAATTTCTAAGGAGTTGATTGGAATATCGGTAGATAATCAAACAGAAATAGATCGGATTCTTATTGAATTAGATGGAACTCCAAACAAGGCTAAGCTTGGTGCCAATGCTATGTTGGCGGTCTCAATGGCAGTTTCTAAAGCTGCTGCCAAAGAAAATAACCAAATGTTATTCGAATACTTAGGGAATGAACAATCCACCATTTTACCGATACCAATGATGAACATACTAAATGGTGGCTCTCATGCCGATAATAGTATTGACTTTCAGGAATTTATGGTAATGCCTTTATCGGCTCGCTCATTTAGCGAAGCTTTAAGAATGGGAACGGAAATTTTTCATCACTTAAAACGGGTGTTGAAAGACAAAGGATATTCGACTAACGTGGGTGACGAAGGAGGATTTGCACCTAATTTAGGATCAAATGAAGAAGCCATTGAATTTGTTTTAACTGCTATAGAACAAGCCAACTACCGACCAGGTGAAGATGTATTTATTGCTATGGATGCTGCAGCATCCGAATTTTATAATGCTGAGGAAAAAATGTACCATTTTCATCAATCCACGGGTCATAAGTTAACCTCATCAGAAATGGTTGGATACTGGAAAGATTGGACTAAAAAATATCCTATTCTTTCTATTGAAGATGGCTTAGATGAAGATGATTGGCAGGGTTGGAAGCAGTTGACAATCGATATTGGTAATCGTGTTCAATTAGTAGGTGATGATTTGTTCGTTACCAACGTCAATAAGCTATCTTATGGTATCGAAAAAGGTGTGGCTAACTCTATTTTAGTGAAAGTCAACCAAATTGGAACGTTGACAGAAACTATGCAGGCAATACAGTTAGCCCACAAACATAACTATACCTGTGTGATGAGTCATCGTTCGGGTGAAACAGAGGATACTACGATTGCTGATTTGTCCGTTGCTTTTTCTACAGGACAAATCAAAACTGGTTCTGCCTCGCGCTCAGATCGAATGGCAAAGTACAATCAACTATTACGAATCGAAGAGAAGTTAGGAGAATCAGCTAAATATTTAGGAAAATCATTCATAAGTTAAATTTTAAGAGTATGTCAGATAACGCCGAATTACATTACAATGGTCAGATTTTCAAAATCCCGATTATCGAAGGGTCGGAACAAGAAAAAGCACTTGATATTAGTCGATTAAGATCAGAGTCTGGACTAATCACACTCGATAAAGGATTTAAAAATACAGGATCAACAAAAAGTGCAATTACTTTTCTCAATGGAGAGCAAGGAATTTTAAGATACCGGGGTTATTCCATTGAAGAATTAGCCGAGAAATCATCCTTCATTGAAGTATCTTTTCTTTTGATATATGGCGAATTGCCTACACCTTCACAATTGGAAGATTTTAAATCGGCCATTACCAGTCATACCTTAGTGCACGAAGATGTCAAATCTATTTTAGATGGTTTTCCTTCCAAATCACATCCTATGGGCGTGTTGTCGTCCCTGGTTTCTTCTTTGACGGCTTTCTATCCAAAATCGCTAGACCCTAATCGTTCTAGTGAAAAAGTGAATGGTACCATTATTCGCTTGTTAGCCAAATTGCCCACCCTAGCCGCTTGGAGTTATAAAAATAGAATGAGACAACCTGTGGTTTATCCTTCCAATAATCTAGATTATTGTTCTAATTTTCTGAAGATGATGTTCTCTTTGCCTACAGAAGAGTATGTGGTCAATCCTGTTGTTGCAAGTGCTTTGGATAAGTTACTCATTTTACATGCCGACCATGAGCAAAATTGTTCGACTTCCACCGTTAGAATTGTTGGCTCATCGCATGCAAGTTTATACACGTCAGTATCTTCTGGTATCGCTGCTTTATGGGGTCCTTTGCATGGAGGAGCTAACCAAGCCGTTATAGAAATGTTAGAAAGCATTAAGGCAGATGGGGGAAATATTGAAAAATATATTACAAAGGCCAAAGACAAATCGGATTCGTTTAGACTGATGGGTTTTGGTCATAGAGTGTACAAGAACTTTGATCCTAGAGCAACAATTATTAAGCGTGCGGCCGACGATGTGCTAAATGAATTAGGTGTCCAAGATCCTGTTTTAGATATTGCTAAACAGCTCGAAGAAATAGCATTGAAAGATGACTATTTTGTTTCTAGAGGACTTTATCCTAACGTTGATTTTTATTCGGGTATTATTTATCGTGCTCTAGGTATTCCAACCGATATGTTTACCGTCATGTTTGCATTGGGTCGATTGCCTGGATGGATTGCTCAATGGAAAGAAATGCGTGAAAATAATGAACCTATTGGCCGTCCTCGCCAAGTATACACGGGAAGTAATGAACGTAAGTATGTTCCTTTAGAAAATAGATAATGAGAGTTTTTTTGTTTTAAAAAAGGGAGTCAGTCAGATTCCCTTTTTTTATTTTTGTACCATGGCTTACAAGACACTAAGAGATTGCATAAATGATTTAGAAAAACATGATATGCTCATTCGAATTAAGGAGGAAGTAGATCCTTATTTGGAGATGTCAGCGATTCACCAATTGGCTTTCAAACAGTCAAAAAAAGCCGTTTTGTATGAAAACGTAAAAGGAAGTCGATATCAGGAGGTTTCAAATTTGTTTGCTACTTTGGAGCAGAGTCGATTTATCTTTCGTCATAATCTTAAGCTAGTGAAGCAATTGGTGTCCTTGAAAGCCGATCCGATGGTTGGCTTTAAAAACCCTCTTCATTATTTTTCGGCTGTTTTGACAGCGCCATATAGCTTACCAATAAAACAGTGGTGGGGACATCAGTTTGAAGAAATATCTATGGAGGATATTCCTCAGATTCAATGTTGGCCAAACGATGGCGGTTCCTTTGTGACTTTACCTCAAGTGTACTCTGAAGACGTGGATAAGCCCGGAGCAATGAACTCTAACTTGGGAATGTATCGTATTCAAATGGCTGCCAACGATTATGTTCAAAATAAAGAAATTGGTCTTCACTATCAGATTCATAGGGGAATAGGAGTTCATCAGACCAAAGCCAATGAAAAAGGGCTTCCTTTGAAAGTGAGTATTTTTGTGGGAGGACCACCAGCACATACATTGTCTGCTGTTATGCCCTTACCGGAGGGAATGAGTGAATTGACTTTTGCAGGTATCATGGGCGGTCGAAATTTTAGATACTGTATTTCAGATGGGTATGTGTTATCGGCGGATGCTGATTTTGTGATTTGTGGTGAAATTAACGCCGATGATGTCAAGCCAGAAGGACCTTTTGGCGATCATCTAGGATATTACAGTTTGACACATGATTTTCCAGTATTGAAAGTACACAAGGTGTACGCAAAGAAAGATGCTATCTGGCCTTTTACTATTGTGGGAAGGCCTCCTCAAGAGGATAGTCAATTTGGGGCACTAATTCATGATATTACGGATGGTATTATGGCGTCAGAAATACCTGGTTTGAAAGCAGTAAATGCGGTTGATGAAGCGGGTGTTCACCCTTTGCTCTTAGCTATTGGGAGCGAACGATATACCCCTTTTCAGCAGATTCGTCGCCCTCAAGAATTACTTACTATCGCTCATCATATTTTGGGTAAGGGACAATTGAGTCTTGCTAAGTATTTGTTTATTGTTGCTCAAGAGGATAATCCAGATTTGGATGTGCAGAACGAGTATGATTTCTTTCAACATTTGTTTGCTCGAGTCGATTGGTCACGTGATTTACATTTTCAAACCAAAACGACCATGGATACTCTTGATTATAGCAGTACAGGAGTCATTAATGAGGGTTCTAAAGTGGTATGTGCGGCGGTGGGTGAAGTGAAGCGCGAATTGTGTTCTGATATTTCCAGTTTGAAAATAGCAGCTTCTTATAAACCGCATTTAGTTATGCCTGGTGTCTTGATTGTTGAGGGACATGATTTGGACTTGCTAAAGTCTGAATTTGAGACCTTGGCTCTTGAGGGTATTGCCTTCATAACATTGGTTGACGATGCCGAGTTTGTGGCTCAGGATATTGCGAATTGGTTGTGGGTTACTTTTACTCGTTCTAACCCTGCCGAAGATATTGCTGGTTTGGGAGAAAAAATAGAGCAAAAGCATTGGTCATGTCGTATTCCCATTGTGGATGCTCGTGTCAAGCCCCACCATGCTCCACAATTAGAGATGCCCGAAGAAGTACAAACTAAGGCCCAACATATTTTATCAAAAGCTACTAAGAAATAGGATTACCTGATGAGCAAATACTGAAAAGAATAGGATGGACATTCCTAGTTCTTCAATTTTCTTTTTTTACAAAATACTACAATTAGTAAATTTTAGTATCGCATTGCTGATACTAGGTGCAAAACTTCGTAATTAGTTGTATCAATCAGCAGGTCATGAATGTAAGGAAAAATTATACCATTTAAGTATATACAATTTTGTCTTTTAAATTCGGTTCTGAACTTATTTTTAGAGTTTTCTGTCCAATAAGATAAATCGTTTGGAAAGTATTTTTCTTTATTTTTTTCAAATGGTTTATTAAATTCGTTGTCCTCAAAATAATTATTGAAGATAAGAAGAGAATCAATGTATACTTGTTTACATGTGTAATAAAAAATTCCCCAACTCATATAATTTGGTAATGCTAACTTTCCATCTCCTTTTAACTTTGAAATATTGGTACTTGGCTTTTGATTCATAAACTCTTCATATAGTAATTGGGGTTCTTTTGGATTATATGAACAAGAACATAAATGTAAAATCAATAAAATTAAAAATCTCCTACTCATCCTTACACTTGCCAATGTGTTTTGATATTAAATTCTTGTTCCCAATTTCCTCCAAAACTTGGAATATTTATACCCATTAATTGAATTGTCCGAGCTATTTGATAGGGCATTTTTCTTCTAATAGTTTCCCCCCTCGGTGCACTATCAACTAAGTTTTTTATTTCAAAGCCAATAGTTTTTTTGATTTTGTCTTGCCAACTTTTTGGCAATCGGCTACCAGAATACCAACTACTTACATTATCTATTCTTGCAAAAATATCGTAGCCCCCGTTTTCGTTTTTAGTCC
>CAXDOW010000087.1:0-8101 GCA_963991165.1 uncultured Flavobacteriales bacterium
CAACAATATTTTCAATGTGAACATCTATTTCCCAAACTAGCTGAGATTTGTTTTTAAAAATAGATTTATCATTAGATTGAACAGATTGTTTTTTGATATTGTTTGGAACAAAGGCATTGATTAATCGTTTATTATTTTGATTATTTCTTTTGAAAATCGTTGCTAATGAGTGGGTTTCCTCAAATCCTTCTTCTGTAAGCACTAACGCTTCTTTTTTATTGATGCTCAACACCTTCCCCCCTCCTTTAGCATCCAAAAAATACACCATATCACCTACCTTAATCTTATTGTCCATAATGAAATCCATAAAATGTAACTGTATGATCAGAAAATTTAAGAGCTGGCATTGGAATTTTTATAAATCCTAATACCTTAAGTGCTTTATTCAAAAAAGTACTATTAGTTTCCACTTTCCTCAAATTGATATCTAAGCTCAGATAATATTCACGAGTTCTATTAAGATCGTTCTTAGTTCCATTATACATACCATTAGCACCATATCCGAAGGCTACATTGAGCCATTTCGGCAAGCTAGTATGTACGATATTATCAATACCAATAGACAACCAGTAGGTTTGCCCATTGTAATCTTTTAATGCTTGCTGCATCAAGTTATGACCCAGTAAATCAGGACGTTGATTTGAATAAGAGGTAGGTGCAAACGAGTATTTTAATTGAACCTTTTGTTCATTAAATAATAATTCCTGCCCAATGAATAATGCCGTTCCAGCCGTATTAGCCAATAAATCACCAAAAGACGCCCCCCACTCTTTTGAAAAACCGTCCAACACCTCAATTGTAGTTAGATACACTGAGCCATACAAACCACCATACCAAAGTGCTTTTTGTTTTGGCACTCCACTCCATTGCAATATATCTTTTCCCAATACACCAATGGTATAAGCCGTAGTGGCATGGCCAAACTTGTCCATTTGCAACCAATTAGAATTATCGTTAATCCAATGAAAATCACTCTTGGGATAATCTTTATACCATAAATCGTTGAGCGCGTACATACTCGCCCCATAAATCAATACTTCGCTTCCAATAGCGATATGTAATGCTCTAGTGCTATCAATTTTTTGACAAAAAGAATGTTGCGCTAAAACAAGAAATAAGAAAATTCGAATAATCACCAGGCAAATATAGTGAGTAGTTGGCATTTCATATGTTATATAGTATCATTAGTTTATTATCTTTGTTAACTTAAACAAAAATCGTATGATAAAAGCTAATAATCCATCATTAAAAACGTGGTTAAAAGTAGATGCTGATAGTGATTTTCCTATTCAAAATATTCCTTTTGGAATAGCAACCATTAACAATAGAAAAAAGGCGGTTAGTAGAATTGGAAATACCGTCATAGATTTATCTCATTTATACCAATTAGGCCTATTTGATGATTGTTTAGAAGAAAGTGTATTTGAAAACCAATATCTAAACACTTTTTTACAAAAAGATAAAGCCACATGGCGAAAAGTAAGAGACACTATTTCCTCCGTTTTTCAAGACTTGAATTTTAAAGACAAGGTGCAATCTGCCCTTCATTCAATAGATGTTGTCAATATGGAAATGCCCGTAAAAGTTGGCGATTACACTGATTTTTATTCCTCCAGACAACACGCCTACAATGTAGGTTGTATGTTTAGAGATCCCGAAAATGCCCTCTTGCCAAATTGGCTACATATACCTGTTGGCTATCATGGTCGATCATCGTCTATTATACTTTCCGGAACAGATATTCACCGACCCAAAGGACAACAATTACTAGCCGATACCACATCTCCAGTGTTTGGCCCTTGCAAGTTGTTGGATTTTGAACTAGAAATGGCATTCATTACAGGACAGGGAAAACCACTTGGTGAAAGCATTAATATTGATGAGGCAGACGACTATATATTTGGTATGGTCATTTTTAATGATTGGTCTGCTAGAGACATTCAAAAATGGGAATATGTTCCTCTTGGGCCATTTTTAGCCAAAAACTTTGCCTCATCCATCTCTCCATGGATCATTACTTTAGATGCTCTAGAACCCTTTAGATGTTCAGGCGAGAAACAAGATCCCGAAGTTCTACCCTATTTAAAATACACTGGTCAAAAGAATATTGATATTCAATTAGAAGTTCAGATAAAGTCTGATGACTTTGAAGCACATACAATTTCAAAATCAAATTACAAATACATGTATTGGAATATGAATCAGCAATTGACGCATCACTCAGTCAACGGATGTAATATTCAAGCGGGTGATATGATGGCTTCAGGAACGATCTCTGGAAATGAAGAAAGTGCCTATGGCTCTATGCTCGAATTATCCTGGAAAGGAACTAAACCATTAGAAATGACCGATGGCAGTCAAAGTAAATTTATAAATGATGGCGATACCGTTATTATGAAAGCTCACTGCCAAAACGAAACAACTAGAATTGGATTCGGACATGTTGAAACAACCGTATTACCCAGTAAGTAACACTACACTATGGAGTCTATAAACCCAGATATAGAACGGAAAGAAATTTTAAACCGATACAGAGGACTCTTACGTGATTGCCGTGACAAAACAAACAAAGAAGACAAAAAGCAAATTCGAAAAGCTTTTAATTTGGCTGTTGAAGCACATAAAGATATGCGCCGCAAAACAGGCGAACCATATATCTATCACCCCATAGATGTGGCTAGAATCGCAGCGAAAGATATTGGTCTAGGAACCACCTCTATTATTTGTTCATTACTTCATGATGTAGTTGAAGATACTGAATACACTCTAGAAGAAATACAAGAACAATTCGGAGCTAAAGAAGCTAAGATTATTGATGGACTAACTAAGATATCTGAAGTTTATGACCAAAACGTTTCTATGCAAGCTGAAAATTTCAGAAAAATGTTGCTTACTCTATCTGATGACATTAGAGTAATTCTTATTAAACTTGCAGATAGGCTTCACAACATGAGAACATTGGCCTCCATGCCAAAACACAAACAACTAAAAATAGCGTCTGAAACGCTATATTTATATGCTCCATTAGCCCATCGACTCGGGCTCTATGCCATCAAAACAGAGTTGGAAGACTTAGGTTTAAAATACACGAAATCTGAAATTTATAAAGCAATTTCTGAAAAATTAGCTCAAAGTAAAAAATCAAGAATTCGTTATATAAATCGTTTTATTCAACCCATAAAATCTGAACTTTTAAATCAGGGCTTTGACATAAGTATCAAAGGACGACCAAAATCCATATTCTCTATTAGAAATAAAATGATCCATCAAGGCGTCGAGTTTGAAGAAGTATTCGATAAGTTTGCCATTCGTATTATTGTTAATTCTTCTGCTGAAAATGAAAAGTCAGACTGTTGGAGAGTCTACTCTATAGTAACTGATTTTTATAAACCTAATCCCGATCGTTTAAGAGATTGGATATCAACGCCAAAAGCTAATGGCTACGAATCTCTTCATACCACTGTTATGGGACCTTCAGGAAAATGGGTAGAAGTTCAAATTAGAACAATACGAATGGACGATATTGCCGAAAAGGGGTTTGCCGCACATTGGAAATACAAAGATTCATCCTCCAAAGAATCCAATTTAGATAATTGGATTACTAAAATTAGAGAATTGCTTGAAAGCCCAAATTCGGATGCCATTGATTTCATCGACGAATTTAAAATGAACCTTTACTCTGATGAAATTTTTATTTTTACCCCTAATGGAGATTTGAAAACACTTCCACAGCATTCTACTCCTCTCGATTTTGCGTATGAAATACATACCGAGATAGGTAGCAAATGCTTAGGTGCAAAAGTGAATGGTAAACTGGTGCCTTTTTCCCATGTTCTAAAAAGTGGCGATCAAGTAGAAATTATCACTTCCGAAAAACAAACCCCCAAAAAAGATTGGTTGAATTTCGTGAAAACTTCTCGTGCAAAATCAAAAATAAAAAATGCCCTAAAAGAAGAAAAAAAGAAAATAGCTTTTGAAGGAAAAGAAATTCTTAAACGAAAATTACGACATCTTAAAATTACCTTAAATCACCACACTGAAAACGAAATGCTCAAGTTTTTAAACTTAAAAAACAGTTTAGAAATGTATTATATGTTTGGAACAGGTAGTTTAGATAATAAACATATTCGCTCATTTGTAACCACCAAAAACCAAAGTTGGTACGGGCTTCTTAAAAATAGAATTTATAAAAAAGAGTCAGCTCCTAACCAACCCCCAGTCAACAATAAAAAACATAAACCAGTCGTATTGTTCGGTACTGAAAATCAAAAATTAGATTATAAATTGGCCAAGTGTTGCACGTCCATTCAAGGTGATGATATTTTTGGTTTTACCACCATTAATGATGGAATTAAAGTACATAACGTGAACTGTCCTAATGCCATACAACTTCAATCGCGATATGCTTATCGGATTATATCTGCTAGATGGTACAGTGATGATAATTTTAAATTTTCTTCATTGATAAAAATCTATGGTATAGATCAACTTGGACTCATTAACAAAATAACCAAATTGATATCTAATGATTTAAACGTTAATATTACGTCCATTAACATTAAATCAAATGATGGAGTTTTTGAAGGGGAAATTTCGTTGTTAGTAAACAATAATATCCATTTGAAAAACATCATCAAAAAACTCGAATCACTAGATGGTATAGAGTCTGTAGTCCGACAATAAAATGCTGTGAATAACACATCCTCTATTCTTCTAAAAAAAAATGTACTTTTACTCTATAATTTGAACTATGGCTAAAGCAGTATCAACCTCTACTGTGATTGAAATCTTTACACAGTTTCTTGAAAAAAATGGACAACGAAAAACACCTGAACGATTTGCTATTTTACAAGAAATCTATGAACAAAATGGTCATTTTGACATAGAGTCACTTTATATTACCATGAAGAATAAAAAATATAGAGTTAGCAAAGCTACTCTATATAATACCATTGAACTTTTGCTAGAATGTAAACTTGTCAGAAAACATCAGTTTGGTACTAGTCAATCGCAGTACGAAAAATCATTAGTTAGTGGTCAGCACGATCATATCATTTGTTCTGAGTGCAATTCTGTAACCGAATTTTGTGATCCAAGAATTCAAATTATAAAAAATACAGTTCAAGAATTGCTAAATTTCGAAATTAGCAATCACTCACTCAATTTATACGGAGTTTGTGAAAAATGTCAATCTAAACAATAAAGAATGCCAGTAGATGTTTTGTTAGGTCTTCAATGGGGAGATGAAGGAAAGGGAAAGATTGTTGACGTTCTTACCGAAAAATATGATGTAATTGCTCGTTTTCAGGGTGGTCCAAACGCAGGTCACACCTTAGAGTTTGATGGAATAAAACATGTTTTACACACCATTCCATCCGGAATATTCCACAAAAACGCTATCAATGTAGTGGGAAATGGCGTGGTCATTGATCCAATCATTTTCAAGCAGGAAATCGACGCTTTAAAATCATTAAACGTTGATTTAACCTCTTCCCTACTACTTTCAAAAAAGGGACATCTCATATTACCTACTCACAAAATTTTAGATGGTGCAAGCGAGAAAGCCAAAGGAAAACGCAAGATTGGCTCAACACTTAAAGGTATTGGCCCAACATACATGGATAAAACAGGAAGAAATGGCCTACGGATTGGCGATATTAGTCTTCCCGATTTTGAAGATAAGTACCACAAATTATTTGAAAAGCATAGACGACTTTTGGACGATAATTTTCATGGATTTGACATCCAAAAATTAGAAGCTGATTTCTTTGAAGGTATCGAATTAATAAAGACCTTTAATCACATAGATAGCGAGCATTATCTTCATCAAGCTATCAAGTCAGGAAAACACATATTAGCTGAAGGAGCACAAGGCACCTTATTAGATATCGATTTCGGATCTTATCCATTCGTAACATCATCTAATACCATTTCTGCTGGGGCATGTACGGGTTTAGGTATTGCCCCCAATAGTATCAATGAGGTATATGGTATTTTCAAAGCGTATTGTACTCGCGTTGGTAGTGGTCCGTTTCCCACTGAACTTTTTGATACCATTGGAGAAAGTATTGGAAAAGCTGGTAATGAATTTGGGGCAACAACTGGTCGTAAAAGAAGATGTGGTTGGCTGGATCTACCTGCCTTAAAATACGCTATCTCCATTAATGGTGTAACCAAACTTATGATGATGAAAGCCGATGTTCTTAGCCATCTCAATAGTATCAACGTCTGTACCCATTATCTTTATCAAGGGCAAAAAATAGATTTTTTACCATTTGATTATAATGAATCTTCTATTACTCCAGTCTATCAAGAAATGTCCGTATGGAATGATGATTTGACTACACTCACTAGCATCAAAGAGGCACCTGTTGAACTAATGAATTTCATTGAGTTTTTAGAAAATGAACTCCAAACACCCATCGTTATTGTTTCAGTAGGTCCTGACAGAACTCAAACTCTAATACGCTAGATTGAAAAGCATAATAAAAATAGCTTTCCTTTTGTTTTTTGTAAATGGTTTGTATGCCCAAGAAAAAACAAAAATACAAATCATCAACTCCGACTTCACCTATTTTGATCAAGAAAAGTTTCCAGATATCCGCCGATTGATTGGCCATGTAAAGTTCAAACACAAAGGTGCCATTATGTCCTGTGATAGTGCTTGGCACTATTTTAAAGATAATCGATTTGAAGCATTTAATAATATAAACATCAATCAAGGTGATACCATTTTTCTAAACGGGCAACGATTGAATTATGATGGAAATTCGAAAAAAGCTGTGGTTTATGAAGATATTACCTTGAAAGATAAAAACATGGTACTAACTACCAATCAATTAAACTATTCATTGGAAACAAACATTGCCTCATATTACAATAGTGCTCGAATTTTGAATGGAGAAAACATCCTAACAAGTCAGAAAGGAAACTACGTTTCTGAAAGCAAACTCCTCATTTTTAAAGATAGTGTTGTGCTGGACAATCCAGATTATCTCATTAAATGTGACACCCTTCATTTTCATTCTATGGATGAAATTGCCTATTTTTTTGGCCCTACCACCATTCAATCTGAGGAAAATCTTATTTACTGCGAAAATGGTTGGTACAACACAATCACTGATTGTTCTCAATACAACCAAAACGCCTATCTGAAAAATGAGCAACAAAAATTGTCTGGAGATAGTTTGTTTTATGATAGAAATTTGGGCTATGGTATAGCCATCAAAAACGTGGAAATAGCAGATAGTGTCAATAACTATACTATCTATGGACAAAAAGCAGAATATTTCGAACACGCTGATAGCTCCATCATCACCAAAAAACCTCTTTTGTTAGCAGAACTTGATGAGGATTCATTATATCTTCATTCCGACACTATTATTGCTAATCTGGACTCTCTAAAATACCGACAAATAAAGGCATATACTGGAGTCAAGTTTTACAGCCATAACCTGCAAGGTAAATGCCAAGAGCTATTCTACTACATGAGAGATTCCAGCATTCATATGTTCGAATCTCCCATCCTTTGGTCTAACGACTACCAACTCACGTCAGAACATATGATTCTGTTTTTGGTAGATGAACAGCTAGACCGCATGGAACTGCAAAAAGATGCCTTTATTACTTCTAAAGATAGTTTGGATTTATTTAATCAAATCAAGGGTAAAAATATGACTGGCTTTTTTAAAGAAAATGAATTAGCCACTATGTTTGTCACAGGAAATGGACAAACAACCTACGTTTTAAAGGACGAATTTGAAAAAATTTCAGGAATAAACACGGTAAATTGCAGTCAAATGACCATTTACATCAATGAAAAAAATATTGACAAGATTTCTTTTCAATACCGACCCGATGCCATTATCTTTCCTTACAATGAATTACCAGCTAAATGGAAACGATTGGAAGGATTTATAGATCGGTTTTCAGAACGTATTGTGGATAAAAATGATATATGGGAATAGTAAAAAATATTATGAAATATATTCTGAGTAGTTGTCAACAATTATTTTAAAAACTTGGATAACCATGATTTATGTAAAGGGACTTGCCATTGAGTTTCAAAATCAGACTTTGTATGTACTAAATTATTGTAAAC
>CAXDOW010000088.1:0-8097 GCA_963991165.1 uncultured Flavobacteriales bacterium
TGAAAAAGAAAACATAGAGCGGATTATTCGCAAGGTGTTTTCCTTCGAAAAAGCGTTTGATATTCTGATAGTGGATGATGGTTCACCAGATGGAACGGCTCAAATTGTGAAACAATTACAAACAGAGTTTACAGCTTTGCATTTAGAAGAGAGAAGCGGTAAATTGGGTTTGGGAACGGCTTACATTCATGGATTTAATTGGGCATTGCAAGGCGACTACGACTATATTTTTGAGATGGATGCTGACTTTTCACATGATCCAAACGATTTATTGCGTTTGTATCAAGCGTGTTCAGAATATGGTGGTGAGTTGGCCATAGGGTCTCGTTATTCTCAAGGGGTTAATATTGTCAATTGGCCCATGAGCCGACTGCTTATGTCATTCTTTGCCTCTAAGTACGTAAAATTCATAACGGGACTTCCAGTTAATGATTCAACCGCAGGTTTTATTTGTTACAAACGAAGCGTATTAGAAACCATCGATTTGAATGCCATTCAGTTTGTGGGCTACGCGTTTCAAATAGAAATGAAATTTAAAGCATGGAAAGCGGGCTTTGAGGTGGTCGAAGTGCCTGTCATTTTTACTGATAGGAAAGAAGGATACTCCAAAATGAATACCTCCATATTTTTTGAAGCATTTATAGGTGTTATTCAACTCAAGTTAAATAGCTTTTTTTCACGCCCAAAACAAAAACCAAATGCCTAGTACCCTTATTCGTCATGCTCGAATTGTCAATGAAGGGCAGATTTTTTTGGCAGATGTGTTAGTAGAAGATGGGTTTATTACTGATATATCTCCGGATAGTAATCACTTAGCCGACAAAGTCATTGATGCCAAAGGCAAGTATCTTATACCTGGAGTTATTGATGATCAAGTTCATTTCAGAGAGCCAGGACTGACGCATAAAGCAGATATCTATACCGAATCTAAGGCCGCTGTTGCAGGAGGTATTACCTCTTTTATGGAGATGCCAAATACACTGCCTCAAACATTAACTCAAGAGTTGTTAGAAGAAAAATACCAACGTGCTAGCGAGGTGTCTTTAGCTAATTATTCGTTTTTCATGGGAGCGTCTAACGATAATTTGGAAGAAGTGCTAAAAACCGACCCAACAAAAGTAGGGGCTATAAAAATTTTTATGGGCTCATCCACAGGTAATATGTTGGTTGATAACACAGAAGTTTTGGAAACGATTTTTAAAGAAGCTCAATTGCTTATAGCCGTGCATTGTGAAGATGAATCCATCATTAAAAAAAATACACTAGCAGCAAAAAAACAATTCGGTGAGCATGTTCCTATCGATTGGCACCCAAAAATAAGAAGCGTGGAGGCCTGTTATAAATCATCGTCTAAGGCCGTTGAGTTAGCCAAAAAGTATCATACCCGACTGCATATCTTTCATGTTTCTACGGCTAAAGAACTGTCGCTTTTCAGAAACGATATTCCATTAAATCAAAAACAGATTACATCAGAAGTATGTATTCATCACCTTTGGTTTGATGAACGTCAATATGCTCAAAAAGGCACTCGTATAAAATGGAATCCTGCCGTAAAAAGTGTCAATGATAAAGAACAACTATTTGAAGCTTTACTAGATGATAGGTTAGACATTGTCGCTACCGATCATGCCCCACATACTGAACAAGAGAAGTCCAACACTTATTTTAATGCTCCCTCTGGTGGACCTTTGGTTCAGCATGCCTTAATTGCAATGTTAGAATTTTATCATCAGGGTAAAATATCTTTAGAGAAAATAGTTGAAAAAATGTGTCATGCTCCCGCTATCTGTTTTCAACTTAGCCATAGAGGTTTTATAAGAAAAGGGTATGCTGCCGATTTAGTGTTAGTCGACATCGATTCGCCATGGCAAGTCAGTAAGGAGAATATTTTATATAAATGTGGCTGGTCGCCATTTGAAGGAGAGACTTTCCGATCGAAAGTAACACATACCTGGGTCAACGGCCATTTGGTGTTTCAAAATGGACAGTTCGATGAATCTCAAAAAGGACAACGATTGTTGTTTGATAGAAGTAAAAAAAAGGAACTAAATACTTAGTTCCTTATTAATTGTAAATAAAGCTGGAAATTACTCCATTTCCTCTTCAACAACAGCTGTAGTGTCCATTTCCATTTCTTCTTCAGTAGCCATTGTGTCCATTTTTACTTCTTCGGTCATTGTTGTTTCTGTAGTCTCTTCAGTTGTTTTTTTCTCAGCTGGAGCGCCACAAGCAACCAAAGTTCCAACAACAATTGACAAAATGTAGATTAAATTTTTCATTAGATTTCGAATTTTAAATTATCTTGCAAAGATAGTATTATATATAGTCAGTAAACAGTTTGTGGTTCAAGTTATGAACAACCAATTTTTAATTATTTGTTTGTTTTTTTCATTTTGTGGTAATCCAACTACTCACAAACAACCCCCTATTCCTGCTAATGACATGAAGAAAATACTCCAAGAACGTCAGTGGCAAGTGGCTTCCATCAATTCGTATCATCACACTGAAAAATTGCAGATAGAAAATGTGGATTCTATACTATCTTCAATTCACACCATGCGGGGATATACTGATGAGGAATTTCAACAAAGTTGGGATTACTACCTTCATCAAAACAACAATGAGTTAATCACTATTTATGACGAAATTTTACAAGATTTAGAACTAGCTAGAGATACCATCAAGAATTAGTTTTTTCAGATAAAAACCAGTGGCTGTAATTACGTACACTTTCTCGAACAGGAATAAAGTCATAGGAAAGAGCATCAATAATTTTTTGGTTGGAATAATAACTGTTTATCATTGATTTTTGAGCCGTCTCTTTTGTTATAAGTGGTTGTTTCCCACTAAAAATAGATTTTATCCATTCTAATCGCCATGCCAATTCTTTAATGAAAGGCGTCACTTTAATGTGTGCTTTTGGTCGATTCAAATCTTCAGACATCCAATCAAATACTGTTTTGTAAGCAAGATTTTCTGAATTAATAATAAATCGTTGGTTGGTAATGTCGCTTCCTAAAAGTTGAACTATAATAGTCGAAACATCCAATACGTCTACATAACCAGTACTTCCAGAAGTATAATATTTTAGTCCGTCCCATACTTTCTCAAATAACTGTGAGCTTCCTTTTGACCATTGACCAGGGCCTAACACCACTGACGGATTAACTATGACGGCTGATAAGCCCTCTTGAATACCTCGCCAAACCTCTTGTTCTGCTAAATATTTACTAACAGCATATTGCGTGTTAGAGTTATTTTCTTGCCAATAGCTTTCTTCGGTTTTTACGGTATTTTCATCTTTGGATCCAAGAGTAGCAATAGAGCTTACATAGCCCAGTTTTGAAACGCCTAAACTGAGGCAGGTGTTTACTACATTAGCGGTTCCTTGAACATTGTTCTTAAGCATGACCTCTGCATCGCCTCTAGCAAAAGAAACAATGGCCGCACAATGAATGACCTTGTCGCAATCTAAAAGATGATCTTGTAGTGAAAAAACATCTAGGATGTCACCATCAACCCAATCAATGGTTTTGAATAATGACGATGCATTGTAATGATTGAAAATACTTTTGACAACGGACATGTCGCTATACTCGCGTTTCAAAGCACGAATAGAAAAACTATCTTGTGCTAACTTTAGTAGAACGTGCGCTCCAATTAAACCAGTACCTCCAGTGACAAATATCATCGCTAACAAAGGTAAATAAAAATAGTCCTTAAAAGTTTCATTATTTATATTTGCCTAAATTTCAATAAGGTATGAATTTCATTGAGGAACTAAAATGGAGAGGCATGATTCACAATATTATGCCAGGAACAGAAGATCAATTTCGTAAAGGAGTTACAACAGCTTACATTGGATTTGATCCAACAGCCGATTCATTACACATTGGATCTTTGGTGCAAATTATGATTTTAGTCCATTTACAGCGTTGTGGTCATAAGCCCATTGCTTTGATGGGTGGGGCCACAGGTATGGTAGGTGATCCCTCAGGCAAGTCAAAAGAACGAAACATGTTGTCTGAAGAGGTTTTGCAACACAATCTTAGCAGTGTTCAAAAACAAATGGAGCGATTTTTGGATTTTGACTGTGGAGAAAATGCAGCCGAAATTGTTAATAATTACGACTGGTTCAAGTCCTTTGGCTTTCTTGATTTTATTCGAGAAGTAGGTAAAAATATAACCGTAAATTACATGATGGCTAAAGACTCCGTGAAGTCTCGACTCGAGACAGGCATGAGTTTTACAGAATTTAGCTACCAACTTGTTCAAGGGTACGATTTTTTATGGCTCTATAACAATAAGAATTGTAATGTTCAGCTTGGTGGATCGGATCAATGGGGTAATATGACCACTGGAACAGAATTGATTCGACGTAAAACGGGTGGCGAGGCCTATGCCGTTACCACGCCACTCATCAAAAAAGCAGATGGTGGAAAATTTGGTAAAACAGAAGATGGTAATGTTTGGTTGGATAAGCGATTAACCTCGCCTTATAAGTTTTATCAATTTTGGCTTAACTCGTCTGATGAAGACGTCAAAAAATACATTCGGATTTTTACTCTTTTAAGCCAAGACGACATTTTATCGCTCGAAATCGAACACGACAAAGCACCTCACCACAGATTATTACAAAAAACTTTAGCAAAAGATATTACCATACGTGTTCACTCCGAGACCGACTATGAGTCAGCTCTGAAAGCATCCTCCATACTTTTTGGTAAATCGACAGCCGACGATTTGCAATCCATAGATGAAACGCTTTTAGTTTCTGTATTTGAAGGGGTTCCCCAATGTTCTGTTAAAAGAGAGGATTTGACAGTCGATATTCTTGATTTTCTTACGGAAAAAACAGCTATATTCCCTTCCAAAGGTGAAGCACGACGAATGACTCAAAGCAATGCGGTTAGTATCAACAAGGTGAAGATAGACTTACAAACATCGCTTACCGAAACGGATCTAATTGCCCATAAATACTTAGTTGTTCAAAAGGGCAAAAAGAATTATTTCTTCGTTACCGTTAACTAAGGTAAAGATGAATGATGTAGATTAATTTTTAGCATTCCCTCGTTCAAAATGTAACCAAAGCTATACTCTACTTTGACATCATTGCCATCAACATCTGTAAAAAAGTAATGACCAACGGCAAAGGCCTGATTTTGCCAAAGTAATATCTTCTCATTTTCAAAACGAACGCTAGTCCATGGCTTGAGGGCGAATCCAGTATCTTCCTTAATGTGACCACTAACGAAATACGAAATAATGTCGTTGTGGTTGGTTCTGAACGCTTGCTCTTTTGCCATTGTGGGTTTCATAACGACCTCTTGAGTATACATTTTTTTGACAAAATCGGTGGCAGAAATTTGGCTCTTTCCTAGTAGAACAACGCCATTTCCCCATTCTTCTTGAGCTGAAACTATTAAGTCTTTTGTAATCATGTTGCAAATAAACAAAAAACTTATTTTTTAGAGCTAATTCGCATAAAAATTACCAAAAAGTTATTTAATTGTTAATAAATTGTTAAATTTGTAATATATTTAAAAATCAAATTACTATGAAAACGTACCATATATTACTTCTTGTTGCTTTATTTTCTTCTTGTTCAATGAGTCAATCGACTACCCAGAAAAAGTATCAATTGAAAAAACTATCGTCTGATGAAATGGCACAATTTACCACAAAAGGGAAGAGCGTTTACTATGCTGACGAAAAAATTGCTTCTGTCAGTAGTCTTGAGTACGAATACTATAATGGTGACTACATTTTGGAAGTCAGTATGATTCAACATTCAGCTTCTTACAATGACATGACACAGAAATTAGTTTATTTCATGTCGTCAACTTACCCACATGCAAAAATTGAAGTCAAAGTAGAAAGGGATGCTAAACAGGTGTATGGATTTAATTTAAATTAATTTTTCAAAACAGTAATAAATATCTTTGTCTGCTTTAAGATGAATAAATCCACGCCTTTCATAACCCAATCGTTGGTAAAAATCAATGGCTCTTGGGTTGTTGATATAGGTATCTAATCGAATGGACGTCTTCTTTTTTTCTTTTGCTAGCTGTTCAGCAAAAAGCATCATTTTTTTTCCAACGCCACTATTCCATACCGAAGTTTTGGCACATAAACGATGAATCACTAGATATCCTGTGCTCTTATCTTTCCAATCGATTTCCAAATAGGTAGGATCTTGTATTTGATCAATGTTAACTCCAGTTACAATTTCATCTCCAAGGCATCCGACATAATAACTGCCTTGTTCTAAATCGTGTTTGATAATTTCTGAATTGGGATACGTATCATCCCATTGGTCAATATTTAAGGCCAACATTCCCTCAACGCAAGATTTATAAACTGCCATTATGGAGGTAAGTTCATTGGGTTGAGCTCTTCTAATTATCATATTTATTGGACTAATAAATTACAACCTCGAATATCGGCAATTTCAAACCGACCCATGAGTTCAAAATGAGTATTATCTAATGTTTTGCCCAAGTCTTGAGTAGCTATAAAAGAGCAAGAGTTTATATTAGCTAAATCAATAATATTAATGCCTCCAGCTTGATGGTGGTTTAACATGGTAAATGGATCCTGTGGGTCTCTAATAATGACCTTCATCCATGGAGGTGTTTGAAAAATACCATTTGATTTAGAATAAGCTTGGCTTAATAATTCTGTCATGCCGTACTCGGAATGTATGCTGTTGAGATGAAAAGCATTTTTCAGAATAGAATGTAGTTCTGATTTTACCATTTCTTGGCGTTGCCCTTTCATACCACCTGTTTCCACAACTATGGTATTTTTTAGAGGTTGAGGAAAGTATTCTGCTAAGTCTAGTAAAGCATAACTGACCCCTATGAGCATTGTTTTTTTAGAGTGTTGCTTAGACAGTATAGTGGCTAATTTTTCGTAATTATGAAGATAAAAGCCACTGTCTGAATCTTGACTTTTTTCAATCAACTGCTTACACATGTAGACTAATGATGATCCTTCTCGCTCAAGATAAGACGGCAAGAGTGCCAATACTCGATAATCTTGAATGTCACCATAAAAATAGTGAAATCCTTTGGTCAAACTTTCGTCATAAATAGAGGTGTCTAAAATATGATGTTTGCTGACCGATTGACCTGTCGTTCCGCTACTGAAAAAAATAGTTTGGATGTTTTTTTGGCCGCTTATTATTTGATGGCTTTTGAAAAATTCTATGGGAAGAAAAGGAATTTGATGAATTGACTGAACCGAAGATGGATTGATGTGAAGCAAATCCAAGTATTGCTTGTACAAGTCACAATGTTTGGCTTGAAAAGAAAAAACATCAAGTACTTTGTCTTCAAATGGAACATCTGTGTCAAACAAAAAATTCATTCTACAAAAATAAGAATTGTAGACGCACAACTCACTAAGGTGATTACAGTCCTAACCTACCAAAAAACTTAGCCATACCTGAAATAAATTCCTTGGGAAGTTCGACTAGCATCGTATTGAATGAAAGCTGATCGTTTACGCCAATGGCGATAGCGATGGATATGAGTAAACCTATGAGGGCGAACGAAAAATCTTTTAAAATTAACTTAACTGCTACTACCGATTTATTTTCACCCGTTTTTCTGAGAGCCATAGCTAATTCACGTCCTCCTAAAAGACCAATAAAGACCCAAGTAGTACTCATTGGTACTTGAGAGTAAAGTTTAAAGTAAAATAGTATTATACAGTAAATGAAATCAATAATGGTGGCAAAGCGCACGTCATAGACTACGGATTTTTCGGTGACAATTTTTTGAATTCTTCCTCCTTTGTAATATAGCAATAAACCAAGTCCCATAAAGATAACACTGGCAAAACCTAAAAAATGACCAAAACTCATACTTCGAGGAAGATAAACCGCAATATTGGCTGCGTCTTGCATGAGCCATACCGACCAAAGAGTTCCACTTGTTATCCATTGAGCAATGGTCCAGCCAAATTTAGCTTTTCCTACGAAGTATTTTTTGGCCCAACGAGAAATCAATAAAAAAATAAAAAACCCAAGCATAAAGGCCAATACGTATCCACTCATGCTCTTTGCTAAGACCTTGCCAACGGCAGCCGGTG
>CAXDOW010000089.1:0-8012 GCA_963991165.1 uncultured Flavobacteriales bacterium
ATTTATAACTCATTATCTGTTAAATTCCTTTTTTATCACACTTGCCAAGGTAGGGTAATTTAATAAAAAACCCGAATCGAGAAGTTTTTGGGAAGACATGGCACTACCGCCTTCCAATATAATGCTTCTCTGCCCAAATATAATACCTAAAAACCACGATGGCAACTTAATCAATAAGGCGTATTTGGCAATTCTTCGCTTTAACTCTTTCATAAATTGAATTTGATTTAACTTATGAGGCGAAGCCATATTATATGGTCCAATGATATGGTTATTAGTAATTGCAAATTGAATAAATCGAGCTACATCATCTAAGTGAATCCATTCGAAAGGTCGATTTCCTGTACCAAACACAGTGGCTACACCCAATTTCATGGACAAAGTCGTGGGTTGAAGAAAGCCAGCATGCTTTGAAAGAAGTAATGAAATCCGCAATTGAACTACTCTGGTTCCAATGGTTTCGAACTGTTGAGCAGCGCTTTCCCAATCGACACACATCTCGCTCAGCCAACCTATTCCGGGCTCATATGATTCCTCACACAATCCATCGTTTGAATGACCATAATAACCTACGGCAGATGCTGTGATAAAGGTTTTGGGCGAAGTGTTCATGGCTTTGAACTGTTCAAATAACAAATTCGCTGCTTGAACTCTACTACTATACATCAATCGGCGATTTTTAGGTGTCCAAGGGTTCATAATGCCATGACCAGCCAAGTGAATAACATGATGACAATTAGCTAGGGCCTTTTCATCAACTTGATTGTTTTCAACATTCCAATAAAAGATAGACGTGTTGTTAACCTTGGTGGGATTGGTTGTCAAGCAAACAATGTCAAACTGATCATGTGACAATGACAGAATCAATCGCCTTGCTAAACTCCCACTTGCACCAGTTATTAATACTTTTTCTTTTTTCATTAAAATTCAATTAAAAGACCAATAGTTGGTAAAATGGTTCCAGATTCATTGACTATTTCGTACAAAGAATATTGTGAGCTGTCTTGTGCTTCATAGATAAGTTGGCCTACATTTTCGTCAATGCCTATTTCTGATGGCAATTGTATTTTGTAGTTATACATGTTTTCAATATCTAAATAGGCGTTTAGACTCCATTTGTTGAAAAACCATTTCTTATCGAGTCGAACGTCAAGACCGTGAATGTTTTTTAGCCGTTCTGTATTTAGTAGATCATAGTTTAAAACGCCTTGCTGATTGACATCCCAGACACCTTGTATACTAGATGTGGCTAAATCGAGTGGCGTATAAGGCCCTCCACCAGAATAGCGAAACTTAACACCTAACTCGATATTTCTTTCAAACTTTTTACCTGCCGTTAGGTTTAAAATAAAGCGATTGTCCCATGCTGAAGGAATTAACACTTCATTTTTATCTTCAAATTCACTTTTGTAGTAAGTAAATGAAAAGATGCCATAAACGGAAGAACTCAATTTTTGTTGGGCTAAAAACTCTAAACCATAACTTCTTCCTTGAGAAATGGACGATATATTTTCGTTGCCAATAACACCAAAATCACCACCTAAATTGGCCAAGGATATTCCCACCGAATCTGAGAATGGATAGTTGTGATAATCTTTGTAAAAACTCTCTATGGTAATTTTGCTATAGTTGGAAGGGTTGTATTCTAAACCCAATACGGCATGGTCGCACTGAATATATTCGGCATCTTTATTGAGATAGTTACCATTATTTTCAAATCCTAAGATGGTGTAGGAGGGTAACTGATAATAACGGCCTATATTGGCATTGACACTTGATTTTCCACTTAGGTTGTAAGCCAAAGACAGTCGGGGTGAAATATTTGGTGTTGTTGTGTTTTCAGTAAAACTATTTCCATCGGTTCTAATTCCAAAAGATGTAACCAATCGATCGACCAAATATGTTTTACTTAATTGTGCAAAAGCCCCATATTTTATGAAATGCAGGTCGGAGTTAACTTGCTTATCTGTAACACTATTGACATAGGTGATTTTTCTGTTGGTGTAATTGGTATAGGTAGCATCTTCAAGGTTGACGCCTACATTAAATTTTATGTTATTTCTCCTGAAATTGTATTCTAATCGGCTTTTATTTTCAATTTCCTCTGACTCGTAGTCAAGGAGTTTTTCTGAGCTTAGGTCGGCATAATCTAAATATTTTTCAGCCGTATTATTCAAATGACTTCTACTTACCACAAGCAAAAGGTTTGAGTTTTCAAAAAAGTGTTTCCAACTAGCGCCAATCGAATAGTTCCATTGCTCATTAACAGGCAAATTATTGAGAATATATTCGTTCTGAGCCAATGTTTGAGGGTCGTCAATATTCTCATTGGCTTTGGGGTTTAACGAAAAATTATCAATAGCCGCCAAGCCAATGATATTAAACTGATTTTTCTTATTGGGTTTATGGCTTACTTTCAATTGAACGTCATTGTAGGTGGGCAAAAAAGGTAGTTGTAGCGCTTGAAATAGAAATTGTAAGTAGGAACGACGAACAGAAAACAACAAGGAAGTTTTATTACCAAGTGGCGTGTTTAAAGTAAGCCCTGCATCGCTGGAACCTATCATAAAAGATCCGCTAAAACTCTCATCGCTCCCTTCAATTTGCTTTAACTCCATAATGGAACTCAAAGCGTTGCCCCGATTGGCTGGAAAGGCCCCAGAGTAAAAATCAACTTCCCTGATGAAATTGACGTTAATGATACCTACAGGACCCCCCGAAGACCCCTGGGTAGCAAAGTGATTGATATTGGGTATTTCAATGCCATCTAGAAAAAATCGATTTTCATTGGGAGCACCACCACGAACTATAACGTCATTTCGAAAGGACGGGGTGGTTGAAACACCTGGCAAATTGGAAATTACTTTTGAAATATCACGATCACTTCCAGGACTTCTATATATTTCTGATGCATTAATAGTTCTCAGACTAGTCGGACTTTCTTGAGTTTTATTAAACGTATTGGCTGTTATTTGTACTTCTTCAATAATCTGAGCATTTTCTTGCATAGTGAAATCCAATCTCAAATTTTTGTTGGGCGTGAGCAGAATTTCAGACTTAAAATTTGGGTTAAACCCAATATAGGTACATTTGAAGTTATACTCGCCAGGTGACAAGTCTAAAAACTCAAAATTACCCTCTAAATCAGTAGTAACGCCGGAGGTGGTGCCATCAATGACAACGTTTGCAAACGGAATGGGTTCGTTGTTAAGTGCATTGGTAACAGTGCCATATACCTTAACATTTTGGGCCATAGAGGTAACCGACAATAATACACACAATAAAAAAAATTTATATTTCATATTCCTTAATGGGTTAGGCGGATTGCACATCTAAAACCGTTATTTCGGGTAAAATACCCACTCGACCTGGATAACCAATATGCCCAATACCTCTGTTTACATACAAATAGTGGTTGTTTTTTTGATACAGCCCTGCCCAATGCTTGTAGCGCCACTTGACAGGGCTCCATTTAAATTTACCTATCTCCACGCCAAATTGCATCCCATGAGTGTGTCCGGCCATTTGTAAGTCAATATGTTGTGAATGCGAAAGCACTTTATGATGCCAATGGGTAGGATCGTGCGACAAAAGAAAGGTTGGTATATCCTTTTTAACATCAGCCATTGCTTTATCTAAATTTCCATATTTAGAAAACCTCCCCTCGCCCCAATTTTCGACTCCTACCACATTAATTTCTACGCCAGAAATATTCAACAAGCGATTTTCGTTTAGTAACAAATTAAAACCGGAAGATTGAAATACGTCTTTGATTTCATCAAGGTGTTTATTCCACTGTGCAAGGCCCGTTTGGGTGGCTTTGTTTATTCCGATATAGTCGGCATAATCATGATTTCCTAAGACGGCATATTTACCATGTTTTGCTTTTAATTGCTTCAAAACGTCAACAAAAGGAAGGGCTTCTGAGGGATAATTGTTGACCAAATCGCCAGTAAAAAAGATCAAATCGGGCTGTTCTTGATTGACCATCTCTACTGCTTCAAGTAGTTTGTCTTTTCGTTGAAAACTTCCAAGGTGTAGGTCTGATAGTTGAATTATCCTAAGGGGTTTCACACCATTGGGGTAATTGTTAAGTTTCAATTTTACGACGTGTTTTTTAAAATCGTATCGACCTACCAAAATACCGTACGACAACAAGGAAAAAGTAATTGCTCCTAAAGCTAAGGCCGTTTGTTTAAAAAAGTCTAAACGACTTATGGGAAGACCAGTTTGCGTGGACTCCTTCTCAAAAAGTTGTTGAAAAATATATCTAAAAAACCGAATGACATCGTCTATAAAAAGTGGAAAAACTGCTATCAATTTGGCTGATATAATGGCAAATATGAAGCCAAAAATAATTACCATATAATCTGGGTAAAGAGTCATATTGGTATTAATGGCTGGATAATACATAAGCAAAACCGTAAGGATGGAAATGAACCAAAATCCATATTTCACATAAGGACGGGCTAAAAAATTGGTTTTGAAAGCAGACCAAAGATAAAAGTCCAATGATAATATGAAAATGATTAATACTGACGAAAAAATAATTCTATCCATTATAAATTTTGTTTGTACAAATGTATCGTATTATACTATCGAATTATCAACTAAAATGAGGTAGTTCATTGGGTCTCGCATAAGGAAATTGTGCTACTTTCTCTAGATTATAATACCTATTTAGTCCCCCAATTCCAACTGTTTTGAGAAGTTCCAGGTCTATCTCACCCTGTTCATTGACACATTCGTCATCAATCATTAAATGCTCTATCGAGCCAATGATTAAGGAACAGTTGTTTATTGATATTGGAACGATATCTTTTAACCTTAAACCTATTTTCAAACGACTTTGCTCTACAAATGGAGCTTCAAAATTATCGATATAATGAGCTTTTAATTGGCATTTTTCAAACTCCGATTCGTCGTGTTCAAATTTGGCTGAGGTATAATGAGCATTAGCCATAAAATTGGGGTGGACTTGATTGATGGTATAGCATGAGGTTTGTAAAATATTTTCATAGGTATCGCGTCTGACTTCATGCTGAGGACGGAGGAAAAACCCTAACAAGGCTGGATGACTTCCCAAATGAACAACGGAACTAAAAATAGCCACATTGGTTTGTCCTGATTTAGATACACTTCCAATTAAATTAGCAGGTTTAACACCCGTTACTGAATTAATCAAATTCAATCGCTTGATTCGAGGTGTGTTTTCAATATCTTGTTTACTTAAATACATATATTTAGAGAATAATTCGACTTTTTACCAAATCTTGAAACGATAAAATGTTTCCCTCAGAAAATGTCTTATAACCAGTCACATCGAAAAAGAAAATAGCATGATCACCATGATGTTTGACTACAGTTTTTTTCTCTAACTCAATGATAGCTGAAATTCCTTTCAAAACAGAATAATCTTTCCACTGGTCGATTAAATTGTAAGATCGTAGATACCGTTCTTTATCTAATAATCGGCCACTGACTTTACCTAATTTTCGAATTACTTTGATGTTGTTAGAGCTCAATAACTGCAGAGCCACTTTAGAGGAGTTCTCTAGGTTTTTGTAGGTTTTGGAAGTATAATCTATGGCAATAGAATACATTTTCGGCTTCATACTAACCGACGTCACGTAGGTACATACGTTCATATTTAATTTTCCATCGGCATCATACGTTACCAAACTATAGACGGGAGGACTAATAATATTCCAAGGTCGTTTCATTTATTATATTTTTGTTCTAATACATTGGAACGATAATTAAATATTCCTTCTAATTGATTGTTGATAAACAAGCGATTGGCCACGTCGCCCAAAATGCCAAAGGGTGGTATGTAAGTGACAATATCAGTCATCATTACACCATTGTCTTGTTCTTCAAAAAAATGTTGATGATGCCACATTTTGTAAGGGCCCATTCGCTGTTCGTCAATAAAAAAATGCTTGTCTTTTACTTGTGTTATCTCTGTTACCCAATTCATTTTAATATTGAACATAGGAGATACCTTGTATGAAATTATCATGCCAGGATACATTTTCTCCTTTAACTCTTCTGAAGTAATTTGAAACAACATATAATCAGGCGTAATCTCTTTGAGATTTTTTGGAGAAGAAACAAAATCCCAAATAGTGTCTAAATCTGTTTTTAGATGCTGTCTTTTAATGAGTTGATAATGTGCCATTCAAGAGATTTTTTATAAATATAATACAAAAATAGTATTTTGTATAATTATTTGGTAGTTTTGTTATACAAATTTTCTACTATGATATTAAAAACAAGTCAAAATCAAAAAAGGGTCAGAGATAATCTGGATGAAATATGTGGTAAGCGCTTTAGTTTGATAGAAAAAATTAACCTTGACTTGTTTGGTTCACCCAAATATCTCATCAAATCAATTTCCCCTATAACTTTTGACCTCGATTTTAAAAACTTCAGTGATCTGATCTATTGCAGTATCGAATTAAGAAAAAATGGAGCGGCAGTTTTTTTCAGATATAAGAACGAAGAATATGTAATACTTTCTAGATTTAACCAAATTACGTTTGTAAGCAATGATCAAACGTTTGACTTTCAATTAGGCAATTTACTTCTCAACCTAAAGATTACAGATAGAAAAGGTCACCACAAATTTATCTCTAGATTAATGAAATGCAGAAATCGTATCAGGAGATGATATCAACAAAATCATCTAAATTATCTAGAATATTTATCTTCTTATCTTTTACCAAGAAATTAATATCAAGCCCATTGGCAACAAGGTAGTGTTTGGCTTTTGGGAAAAATTTATGAAGATAATCGACCGTAAAATCTAAATTACTTTTTGACGTATTAGAGACCGAGAAAAACAATACATTGTCTATTTTCTTTTTTTCCGAAAGTTCTAATAAAGAACCGTAAGGGACATTAGCACCCAAATAAACTACTTCAAAGCCATTGTTGATGAGTAAGAACTTGGCAAATATCAAACCTATTTCATGGAATTCATTTTCTGGAAGAAACAACAACCACGATTCTTTATTGGAAATATTGAGCGAAGCGGAGTCGGCGGCAGCACCTATTTTTTGCTTGACCAGTTCTGACAAAAAGTGCTCTTGAGAAGGTGCTATTCTATTGGTTAACCAAAAAATGCCAATCTTGGAAAAAGCTACTAGTAAAACATTCTTGTAGAACTCTAGTATACCTAATTCTCTGACACCACTTTCGTAGGTTAAATGGAATAATTGGGGGTCAAAATCAAGCGCCGACTGTATTAACTTGGAAATGTAATAGGTTTCTTTAGATTTGTCGTCAGATTGATTTTTTATTTCATCAACTTTTTGACAAATTTCATTGTGACTCATCTTGGAAATGACGGATATCTTGAAACCGTTTTCAAGCAGATAATTACAATTTAACGCACGAACTAATAAATCATCAGTGTAAAAACGTATCTTAGTATCGGTACGTTCAGCTTTTAAAAAACCGTATCTATTTTCCCAAGTTCTTAATACAAACTTGGTAATACCCGTAATCTGTGAAAACTGATCAATACTGTATTTAGTCATTTACAATGTATTTACCATTCGGAAACTTAGAAAGCCAAAATTCTAAATTGCTCATAGACTTGAGGTTGATTCTCATTTTGTCAGTATAAAAAACAATTTTAGGGGTTCTTTTTTTTATTTCTTCAATTGAAATTTTTTGCTTTTTCTTTCTAGGCATGTCATTTTTATTACCATTATTAGCGACACTATAGTCAACCAATTACTTTGCAAATATACACATTTTGTATAATTGATTTTATTTTTTTTTATACAAAACTTCGATTTTTATTCAGTTTGTGGCTATATTTGTAAAAAATTTAATCTTATGAAACATTTAACCTTAACAATTTTTATTTTACTATTATCTATCAGTCAATCCTTTTCAGACACTTTTCAAGTGAACGCTGGGTCTTATCATTACTCACCCTCTAGTCTGACTATCAGCGTTGGAGATACAGTCGTTTGGATTAATGATGGCGGATTTCATGA
>CAXDOW010000090.1:0-7772 GCA_963991165.1 uncultured Flavobacteriales bacterium
TAATTCATAATTCTTTAATTCGTAATTCGTAATTCTCTAATTGGTAATTCATAATTCTTTAATTCATAATTCTTTCTGAAATTTTTCGGGACGTAATTAACTATTTATACCCTATCCGTTGTCGCTGGTTTAAGTCTTCTTGTTGTTTATTTTTTTCATACAAGACGTCCAACACCTTAGCAACTTCTGCAAAGCGATGGTTGGTACTATTTTCTAGATTTTTGAGAGCGTTTTCTAGTGCTTCGTAGTTTAGGGCATGTTGGCGCACCGCAACGAACGTTCGCATGATGATTATATTAATTTGTGCTGCCAATTCGCTTTTTAGCACACTTGACAACATCAATACTCCATGTTCCGTGAAGCAATAGGGTAACGTACGCCTACCGCCCCAGCTTGCGGTCGCATTTTGCGACTTCAAGATGCGCCACTCCTCTGGTGTGAGTTGAAACATAAAATCAATTGGGAAACGATTTTGATTTCGTTTTACGGCTTCATTGACCCGTTTGGTAGGCACGCGATACAAGTGAGCGAGGTCATTATCTAACATGACATTCTGTTGGCGAATTCGAAAAATTTTAGACTGAATGTGTTGTATTTCCATGCTTTCAGATTTGGGTTTATTCCTCTGTAAATGTAAAAAATCCTAACATGCCATATTTATTAAAATAGGCATAGAAATAAGCTTCTCCATCGACGGTAAATACTACCTTAAATCGTACAGGCTGGAAAAATCAGCTGCCAGTATAACTACTAAAATACCGCTACTGACGGTTGGTGGTAACAAAACCGAACTCCCTAAAAAGGAACACCAACCCAATCTGTATGGTTATGTATATGTGCTTTGTTTTTTTCTTTTTGTGTTCCTTTAAAACCTGCCCATACGTCAGGCAAGTAGCGTATGATCCCTACCAACGTGTAACTAATAAACGCTCTAAGTGTACTCCTACGGCATTTGAGCCGTTCACTTTTCTTACTTTTATCTCACCTTCTATTACACGAAATTCCATAGCCCCAAGACAAGGACTCATATTTTGAACTCTAATCCAATAAGGGTCATCGGTAGTGCCACTTCCTCCTGCTGACCAACTTTTACCCACACTTTTCACTAAATTAAAACCCGTATCCGACCAATATTCTATTAGAAAAGTACTTGATGATGCTCCAGAACATCCAGAGACATATACCCTTCCTCGTAACGTAAAAGCACTACCCGCAGTAGCGATGTCATATTCATTTGGCATGCTCATCCACGTTTTCCTGTAATGTACGAAATGATAAGAAGAACCTGTAATGTCTCCATTGACATTTGCAACTACCATGGCTCCTTGTGTTTGGTTGTTGTAGTGATTTTTTAAGAATTTACTGCGTATCAAACCATCCCCAGCGCGAATACTAAACAGTAAGTCTTCGCTACTGTTTTCAAAAATAAATCCATTAGAGTTAGCGTTATTCGCCCGAAAACGAATAGCATGGGAAGTAAAACCTCCGCCGGCTACGGCGGCAACGGCCGTATCTCCACTTAAAGAACGGCCTGTACCCGACCGGCTCATATATATTCCCCATTCATTGTCATTCCACTTCCACAAACGGATTCCACGGCGCGGGTTGGTTGATGATAATACCATATTGTCCGATCCCCCCATAACAGTGAAAGCTCCATAACTAGTATTTCTAAAAGTTCCGTTGACATCGAGATTATATTCGGGTATATGGCGTTCGTTAATACCCACTCTTCCATCAGAGCGGATAGTCATGGGTGTTCTGTCTACATAATTCGTATTACCATATCCCAGTCTTATATCAAGTCGTGTTCGGGCAGAAAGAATACTATCAAATGTGGCAATGGCAAAATCAACATTCTGAGCGTATTTATCACCCGACACACCTAAACGGTGTAAGCGAAGAGTCGAGGAGACATTATTAATCATAGAAGAATTGGTAGTATCCGTGTTTCTGACATGCAAAAAGGTAGATGGTACTGGCTCTCCAATTCCTACACGGCCATTTACGACACTCATTCCAAGCAAATTGGGACTGTCTCCTGCGGCGTTTACATTTGGGTTCCATGTGTAAAAATCTATGGCATTATAGAACTTATTGGTAGAATGATGACGCGATCGAATGGCATTGCTATATTTATCCGTTCCATCATACGAAAAGGTGATTTGGTTGTTTGTATAATTGTTGGCGTTCCCACCATTTCTAAATATTGCTGATCCGTTTACATCTAATCTTTGTGTCGCTGAATCAACACCAATACCAATATTTCCCATGTGGTAAATGTCTTCGGTATTATCGGTAGCTCCTTTGTCATCGTCAACACCAAACCAAGGTTCTTTAGCAACATCGGCCACCGAAGAAGATTGTAAAAGTCCCGAAGTATCTACAACCAATACCGAAACATCGCTGGACGAAGCTACAGCTGGCAAATCTAAAATCTGAGTAGTGCCGTCAACCACTAAGGATGGTGGTATTACCATCTGTTGGCCTACTATTTCAAACTCAGAAGCATTAAAATAGGCATCTCCATGATTTGAATTCACTCCATTTAAGAAAATATAACGTACCTCATCACCTTCTATATTCGGTGAATACGTACTCCACTGGCTGGTACCCGCAGGGTCGGATAGAACGGAAGAAGCGACAACCACCTCATCGTCTTTTAAAATTTGAATCACACCACCGCCGATTCTATCAGGACAACAATCACTTCTTGACTGAAAGCGTACTTGAGTGATAAAATACGTACTTCCTAAGGTATAGCCTATTCCCCAGTCTTCTCCATTTACAACTCTTTGGGCATGAAATGATCCAGAGCCTGATTCAGTGCCATTATCAAATAACTGTGAGCAGGCAGCATGAGTTTGTGTAGAATTAATAAATTAGAAGTATGAACTGCTAAATGACTCAAAATCGGGAATAATTTCCCCAATCTTCCCCGCCGCGACCTTTTTATGAGTTGCAACTGTCAACATTGCAGAAGGAGATGCTGTTCCAATTCCTACACGGCCGTCATTTTGGACATGTATAATGCTGTCGGTAGTATTGGATTTGATTTCCAAATCGCGTCCTTCCTGAAACTCAATTTCGTACTGGTTATTGGTGGTGGGGTCAAAGCTACCCACGGTACCATCGCCGGAGAAAATAAGTTTGGTAGGGTCTAACACCCCTTTTATGTCTACATCTCCGTTAAAGGTAGCCACTTTACCTGGACTAACAGAATCTTGTCCTACAGCCATGTTGCCCATCAAATAGATGTCTTCGGTGTTATCGGTAGCACCGGCATTGTTATCAGTACCAAACCAGGGTTCGTTAACCAAACCTCGTAAATCTACCGACTGTGCTTCTTGGCCATCTCCCTCTAAGGATATCTGCAATAAGGTGTCGCCTTGCAAAGCTAAGGTGTCTATACGCTGTAACTCATTAGTCGAGTCATGGTCGTTATCGTTAGCGACTACATTGTCAATGCGATTGCTTAAACTCATAGTGTCAATCCGTACGGCCGACAATGCTACCCCTGTCCCATCTTCTATCTTTAAACTATCCGTTGTTATACTTAAATTCTGGTTGTCTGAACCGAGAGATGATTGAGATACTTTCTTCAAATCACCGTCGCCATTAACTACTACCACATCGTCCGATGAACCACCCGCTGGCATAGAGGTAATACGGGCATCGCCCGCTACATGTAATGTGGCAACTGGTGACACTGTTCCTATACCTACCTTCTTCTTCATGGTTCCTATTTCTGAAAGAAATACATCATCATTAAACGCTTGCACCTCTGACATCTGTAAATAATCAGATGTACTTATATCACGAACTACTATCATATAGCGAAAAGTCTTATCAGGGAAGGTAACATCACTACTCTGATAGGGTATCTGACCTGAATAATGGATATGATCATTGTTGCATAACAATGACGTTAAATCACTAGCTGTAGGCGTAGCTGGTAAACTAATATCTGAAGTTGAGAAAACAATATAAAAGTTAGAAAGCCTGAATTGTGATGAATGATATTGAAAAAAACGTAAACGATTTATGGTTGTATCGGTACCCATATCTATCTTCCACCAAGGATAGACTTGAAAATTGGTTAATGCCCTGTCATTACTAGCGGTGTTACCATCAATAGCCCTGTTGGCTGTAGATGACTGATAGGTACTGGACTGAGTAGCCGTCATTGAACTACTGAATATGTTGCTTGTGGATGGAGTTCGTCTTGCTTCCGTAATCCAATAACGCTCCATCTCGTCTATCACACCATTGGAATCTGCTACCAATATCCTTACAGTAGTATCCGCATCGGTCTTATCTAAACGATTTCTTAATCTTAACTTGCCATTCACATCTAATCGCTCGGTCGCTGAATCCGTACCTAAGGCTATTTTACCCAAGTGATATATATTTTCATTATTTTCGGTAGCTACCGCATCATCGTCCGTACCAAACCATGGCTCTTTTGTAGACAAACTACTCAAATCAAGCGTCTTGGCAGCTTCGCCATCGCCCTCTAAAGAGATCTGTAATAAAGTGTCGCCTTGTAAAGCTAAGGTGTCTATTTTTTGATTGTCGGAACTAAAATCTATCCAGCTTGTTCCGTCATATACTTTTGAAAGGCTGTCGTTACCTAAACTGGTATCAAACCATATATCGCCATTTATGGGAAGAGTTGGCGGCGTATTTGCTACGGTAACTCTGTCGGGGTCTATTTCTAGCCAACTCGCACCATCAAATAGTTTAGAGCGATTGGTTGAAGTATCAAACCACACGTCCCCTTCGACAGGACCGACAGGAGCCACTGCTGAAGAAGATACCCTATTTACTGTCACAAGTTGTACAGTCCCTTTTCCATCAATAACTCTTACCTCCTGTGCTCTAGCATCTATAAGCACTGCACACACTGCCACAAGTACAATTGCTACCCTAACGAACATCCTTCTCATAATCTCTTCTTTTAAAAAATTATTAAAAAAAAGAAAAGGACGAAGGAGAGATAAAAACACAAAAGTAACCCTCTCCTTCGAGACTTTTCCAACCTAGAAAAATTTACTTAATAAATTGTACCTCTACAACATCTCCTGCATTTACAGCCCAATCGTTAGGAGGTACACCACCAGGCACTAAAGTAACGGTGGATCCAGCTACGTTATAATCCATACCAGCAATCAACTTAGCACCATTTCTAAACACCCATACTTGTTCAAAAGAAGGTAAAGTAGGGGCACCCATAAGCGCATAAGCAGTTTGTCCAGCCGCAGCAACGAAACTCTCATGACCAGACTCAATCATATCTGAGGCAAGTACTTTTTCAATGGCACCTGTGGCTTCGTTTCTTACTAAAACCGTGAAGCCTGTTCCACCCCCACCATCTGCATCCGCATCAGCTGCTGTGGCTGCATCAGCCACAGAAACGGGCACGTTTTGAAAGGTGAAAGCGTTACCATTGAAATCAATATCTGTACTATCTGATAAGTCACCTCCTAACTGCCATGTTGTTGTGGTGACATCGTTAGTCGTATTGGAAAGAATAGTCAATCCATTTTTTACTTGTAGGTACTTCACCGTTCCCTTGTTATCCACAAGTCGAATGGATCCCCCCGTAGTTGTCGCTCCTGGAACGACGTCTGCTTCCTTAGTCACATCTCCTGATGTTTGTTGGGCAGAAGCACTACCCAAAGCGAACGATAACGCTATAGCTAGCGAAAATTTACACATTGTTTTGATTCTGTTTTTCATAATCTTAAAAAATTTGGTTAATAATTAATTTGGTTAGTAATATTGAATAATTCGAATTTCATCGTTTTGAAAGCACACCGCACTTGACTCTAACTCAATGGTGTTCGTATTGACCGCAGTAAAGCCAACTTTTATTCCATTCCTGTACACATCTATCTTATCAAGACTATCAATCGCTTCTGGCGTAGCAAACTGACTTTGTCCATTACCAGCGAGAATAATGACCTCTTGCCTATTATTAGCAAATATTTGCTGAAACGTGGAATCGTTGACAAGTCCATTTATTAATAGTGAGTCTTTCGATAAATTGGTTACGAATGAGGAGTTACTAATTAAATTATTGGTAAAATTGGTATCACTTGCTAATTGTGTCAAATCAACACTGCCCCCATCTTGTAGATAAAGTACGGTGCCTACCAAACTTAATTGTTGATCATCCGTCCCTGCATCGGCTAACAGTTGAGCTAAACTAATGCTTCCTCCACCAGACAAAATGATGGAATCGCCAGACAATGAGATGGTCTGTTCTGGAGCAGGCAAGCGATACAAAGGCAAATAGTCTAAATTCTCGTAATTACTGCCATTATCAAAGTCAATATCGACATCCAACCACTTTTCTTCACCATTCCAATCTATGGCATCAAAATAGTTGAGGGTTGATGTTCCTTTACCAACCACCACATTTATCATTCCATACTGATCGACCATAACCGACCGCTGAATTTCCTCATACTCTTTTCCACTCACGTTGTGAATCGAAAATCGCAAGGACACGAGAGTGTTGCTCAATAAATGAGATGGACTATCATCCATACCAGGCAATTCGGCACCTGAGGCATTATTATTCAAAATGACAGCCTGATAAGGAATTCCTGGTGTCTGAGCATAAACACCGATGAAAGAAACTATAGAAAAGGTCAATAACAACAAACGTGCATTCATACGAATAACTACTTTATTTTATACTTTAAGGCAAATTTCGATAGAAAGCGAAAGAATACAGAAAGTAACAGCTACCATTTGTCAGGAAATATTCCATTTTATCCAAACTTTAAGGGGTTTTATCAAAAAAGAATGTTGGATACATCTTTATTATCAAAAACGAAAAATTTTCAGGATGGCTTTAAGGCATGCACGCAAAATACTGTTTTCTAGCTTTAATTGTGTAATTTTGTATGAGAAATGTTCTTTATTTTTTTGGGGCTGACTGGTTTTGACAGCAAGATGAACTTAACCGTAAGCATGTCGAGCATGGAGTATTGGCTCGTAAATATCAGTATTCACCTTTTTAAATGGCGAGTATAACTACGCTATGGCTGCCTAATTAGAGTAATTAGTTAGCCTTTGTCTCTAAACGAAAGAGGGCTCAACGCTTTTGTTTTTTTGAGGCATCAGTAAAGGTTGGGCTAGTGCTTTAGGGCTTCGACTAAAGTGCGAAAGCTAAGAAGCTAAGGAAAGGATATGGTTGTGTTTTTCCAACCCTTTCTCGACAATCAAAAAACAATACACATGTAGAAAGCGCTTAACTTCCTTGTTTGGACGCGGGTTCGATTCCCGCCAGCTCCACTAAATTGGAATCGATTTTATTTTGAGATGGTTTTCCGCTTTTTTTATTCTCACAAAGTCCTGTGGTTCTTTGAGTTAAATCAAATAACACATGTATTTCAAGAGTTCAAACTCAGTCATTTTCCTTATTGTAGGTCGCTCCTTTGGAAAATACAAATTGTTGAAGTTTATTTTTTTGTTCATATGACATATCTATGCATGTTGAGGATCGATTTTTCGATACTTTTATCGCTTCATTAGTGACCTTTTCAAGGTTCGAACTGCCGTTTTGCCCAAAGTCTATTTTTTGCTCAATTTCAGTCAACTCATCACCAAATTAGAACCCATATTAATATGTGATAGTTTTTTTTTAACTTTAAAACATGAAAACTTATTTAATTAAAAACATGGTTTGCGACCGATGTATATTGGTAGTATCAAATTTATTTGAAAAGTACGATGTCTCTCATATAAAACTAGGCGAA
>CAXDOW010000091.1:0-7740 GCA_963991165.1 uncultured Flavobacteriales bacterium
TAACAATTCTGACGAAATTGGCTTTAATATAAAAGAAACATTAGAAAACCAGTGCAACTTTACTTATTCAAAATTAAACAAGATTTTTAAACAACAAGAGAAGCTAACTATTAACAAATATCTTTTAATGCAAAAAATAAATAAAGCCAAAGAACTTCTTTCGTACAGAGAATTAAGTGTAAAAGAAATAGCATTTACAGTAGGATTCAATAGCGTTGCTCACTTTAGTAGAAGTTTCAAAAACATATGTGGTCAATCTCCAAAATCATACCAAACTAATTCGAACGATAGATTGCCGACAGATAAATTAAATTAGTCAAGCAAAAATCCAAAAAAATCAATTTCATATATATTATTTGCATTAAACTTGTAAAAAAAATAAATATGAGCAAAATATTAATGTATAGTTTTTTAATGATTAGCTTTTTTGCATATTCTCAAACTCACAGTATTGATGAACTAATTTTAAATTTATCTGATGATGCAAATGTTTTAGATTTTTCTGCAAATACTTATTATAACGCTTATGATTCTGTAAATATAACTTGGCAAATAATTGAAAGTGAGATGCCTGATCAGTGGAGTTTTTCTAATTGTTTTCCAAATTGTTATGTTCCAGGTGTTTTTAGTGGAACAAATAGTTTTTCGCCAAACTCCCAGCAATACTTGAATTGTCATTTTTATCCTAATAATACACCTGGAACAGGTGTTGTAAAAATGGAAATAACAACTAATAGTCAATTTACTGATACTGTTACATGGATCGGTGTCGCTAATTCAACTAGTCTAATTAATGAATTTATTCAAAATCAGACATTCAATAAAAATATTTTGATTTATGATTTGTCAGGTAAAAGATTAGAAAAACTACATAAAAACAAGCTTAATATTATTGTAGATCAAAATGGTGGTGTTGAAAAATATTTTTTTTTAGATGAGTAACAAAACATTTAAATTAATCTTTACATGCTTTTTTATCTCGCAATCGTTTTTAGTTAGTTCACAATCTAAAAGCAGTAAAAAAATTGTCAATACTAATTTTAAAGTTTTAGGCAACTGCGGAATGTGTGAAAAAAAGATTGAAGCAGCTGCCCTAAGCTTAAATGGAGTAAAAAAAGCTGAGTGGGATAAAGAACTGTTACTTTTAAAAGTTAAATATAATTCAAAACAAGTTCAATTATTTGAAATCAAACAAGTTGTTGCTAATGTTGGTTATGATACAGACACATTTAAGACAACGGAAGAGAAATATAATAACCTGCACTATTGTTGCAAATATGATAGAAAACAATGAAAACCATAAAAATCATTATTATCACATTACTTTCAAATTTCTGCTACTCCCAAGTTGATGTGAATCTAATTTTAAATCATCAGTATAATGGAGAACAATTTATGTACTCTCAAAATTATCAAGATGAAAATGGAAACGTCATTAATATTTCTCGATTACAATATTATATTTCCTCAATTGAGTTAACAAATAATTCTGGATTAATTATTCCCCTCTCTGATACATACGTGTTAGCTAATGGAAATGTAAGCAACTATTTTCTTGGAAGTCATGATATTAGTAGTAATAGCAAACTCGACTTTGATTTAGGAGTTAATTACGCTGCTAATCATGGAAACAGTAATAATTACACGCCAGATCATCCTCTAGGACCACAGTCACCCCTAATGGATTGGGGTTGGCCAGCGGGATATTTTTTTCTTGTTATTGATGGAACAATTGATGATAACGGTGATGGGGTTCCTAACAAACAGTTTCAACTTCGTTCACTTGGCGATATAATGCTTCAAAATGTTAATTACCTTGATGGTACTTATGAGATTTCAAATAATTCTATCAATCTTGCATTAAATGTTAATATTGAAAAATGGCTAAGTGGAATAGATTTGATAAATGTTGGAATTGATCACAGTAGTAGTAGTAATAATCTGAATATGTGCAATAACACAGTAGATAACCAAGTTTTTCAAACTACTAGTCCTGCTAGTATTGATCATGTTAATAACGTTATTGATATTACTACAGATTATAATATTAGCTATGCCCCGACAATAAATTATAAGTTAAATAATAATTTTGATTTTAACTTGAAAATATTGAACTCTAATGGCCAATTGGTTTTAAAAGCAGATAATGTTGGTTATGAAGGTAATTTTTTTGTGAGAAAAGAACTTAAAAATGGAACTTATTTTGCTGTATTTTATAATGATCAATTTAATTACAAACATAAATTTACCGTGATAAGATAAAAATGAATATCAAAAATTTCATTTTTATAATTTTATTAATTAGCATTTTTTCTTTCACAAAATTTGAAAATTATAAGCCTAGTCACTTTCCTGAACCCTATATCCCAGAACAAAATCAATTGACTAAGGAAAGAGTTAAACTTGGTAAAAAGCTATTTTTCGAACCTATTTTAAGTAGAGACTCTACTATTTCTTGCTCAACATGTCACAATCCTCGTTTTGCTTTTACTGATAGAAAAGAAAAGGCGCTTGGAATAAGAGGTAATTTAGTCAATAGAAATACACCAACTTTAACAAATGTTGCATATAACAATTCATTTATGTTAGATGGTGTAAATCCGTCTCTTGAAAATCAAGCTATTGTTCCATTTCATGAAAAAAACGAATTTGATCTTCACATTTTGATTGCAGCCGATAGACTTTCAAATGATTCTGATTATGTTGATTTATCAATGCGTGCATATGGAAAAAATCCAAATCCTTTTGTTATAACAAGTGCACTTGCAAGTTTTCAAAGAACATTAATAAGTGGAAATTCAAAATATGATCAATACATTAAGAATGATATAGTATTGTCTGAGTCGGAAGCTAAGGGTAAAGATTTATTTTTTAATAAACTACATTGTACAGAATGTCATTCTGGTTTTAATTTTACAGATTATTCATTAACCAATAATGGATTATATGAATTTTATCCTGACTCAGGCCGAATTAGGCTTACTGGAGATTCAAATGACAGAGGTGTTTTTAAAGTCCCTACACTAAGAAATATTGAAGTTACATTCCCGTATATGCATGATGGCAGCATGAACTCTTTGGAAGAAGTAATTTATCATTATATGTCTGGTGGTAAGAATCATGAAAATAAACATGAAATTTTAAAGCCATTTTTTCTAAATACAGATGAAATTAATAGTTTAATTTCATTTTTACACACTTTAACAGATACATCTTTTATAAACCAATAATAAAGTTCGAAATAAGGACACTTAGGTCCAACAAAGCGGAATTCATCTCACTGTAATTTTTTTCAGCTTAAGTTGAATAAAGTAGTTAAATCAATAGATCTAAATCATTATCGAAAAAGTTCGACTTTTCTCCCTTTGGCTCCACTAAAAATAAACCCTACTCATTAGAGTGGATTTTTATTTATTCAACACTTACTTTTAATGTATTCGCTTTATTTGCTTTAAATTATAGCTTTTTTTACCAAAGTGATAACTTACTAAGCAACTGTTCGTGATCAATGAATCCAGTGTGTCGCCATACTTCCTTGTCATTCTGAAACAGAATAAGCGTTGGTACCGCACCAATTTGCCAGAAATCTGCACAGCTTTCGCTTTGATCTATATCCACTTTAACAATACTCAATGCCCCCTCTTTTGTTTGCTCTATATTGTCAATGATGGGGGCTAACTTGCGGCAAGGCACGCACCACTGAGTGTGAAAATAAACTAATACGTTTTCCTCTTGCGAAAGGTGGCGCTGGAGGTCTTCCACCGTCGTTTTGGGCAACTGGCTTTTACTTGTACCAAGGTCTTCAACAAGAGGCAAACCAGCTCGCTTCCAAGCCATCACACCACCCTTTAAATTATAGACTTTGCCAACTCCCAACTCTACCAACATGGAAGCCGCCTTAGCACTTCTACCCCCACTTTTGCAGTACACAAAAACGGATTTGTCTTTTTGAATTTTATCGAGCTTCTTTTTGAAATCAGAATCGTAAAAATCAATAGTACTGGCATCTTCCAAACGTCCGGAGGATACTTCCTGTGGGGTACGCACATCTAAAAGAATGCCTCCCTCCTGCTCAAACTTTTGCTTGAACTCGCTCGCTTTTAACTGAACGACCTGAGATGTTTGGGATTGACAGCCAAACAATATACTGATAAACAGTATTGAAAAAGATAATGGTCTCATTTCAAAAAGTTTAAGCTTAGTTGATTAAATCGTTGGGATTGGTCGATATTTACGATGTGTCCAGATTGTTTGACGCGTTTCAATACGCAGTTGGATTTGTCTTTGACATAGTCCTCTATCTGGTTAACAAATAGGTAATCTTCATTGCCAGAAATAAACAACACAGGACGATCGATTCTCAAATCAGAAATAGTTTCAATAGTGGCCTTGATTTCAGGTAACAAACGTAACCATTTTCTAAACGCTCTGTGCTTGATTTTTTGAGCTTCCTTAACAAATAACTGCCTAGAAATCTTATGATTTTTTTTAGGCATCACAATCCAAGCGAAGGAGGCGTACAAGAGCATATTGGGTAAAACATTTTTTAACGATTGAAAAAGAGCTAACAGAAAACGTGTTTTAAAAGTAAAACTGGTGATGGCACCACTCAACACCACTTTGTCAACCAACTGTGGGCGAGACTGGGTTAATTTGGCAATAATAATAGACCCCAAAGATACACCCATAAAATGGGATTTTTTGATGCCCAAATGCTGACAAACCTCGGCAATTTCATTGGTGATATCATCTAAGCAATACTCATTGTCAATGGGCATGTGATTGGACCTGCCGTGCCCTCTCAAGTCAATTAACAACAAATTAAAAAAAGGTTGTAAATCTTTGATTTGCTTATGCCAAATAGTACTACTGCCTCCTGCCCCATGAACAAAGGTCAGCCATTTGGCATCCTTGGAAATTACATATTGTTTATAACTAAGCAATATCCAGTCCTCTATTGTTTGAAAAATACTTTTTTCTCAATAGTGCCATCCTCAAATAAATACAAATATGGCACGTTGGGCTGTGGACTTAAAATCCGTTCTCCCAACATATTTCTTATTTCAAAAAGTGTTCTACTTTGTATCAACGAATAAGGAACAAGTGAGGACACCGAATCACAGCTTATCGTTCCGAGTTGGAACATCCCAAAACACGTCATATCGTCAATGTCCGACACTACAAATTCGTAATTGGTCTGGCCATCGCCCACCAAGGGGCCAATCACATAAGAAGATTCGTCATACGTAAAAGAACCGTAATCGGCACCATTTATTTTAACATTAAAGCCCGAAGACAGGGCGTTTTCAACCTCAAAGCTTAACGTAACCATAAAATTCCCCATGGTGTCGCATGGCTGGGGCTCAGCAAATACATTCATTATCTTACAAGTAGAATCGTCGCTACATTCCTCCCATTCTTCAGTACTGAATGCCGTCGGAACCAACTCCATATCATCTCCATCCACCGTAAAAATTAAGGTCGAATCGTATTGATATGAGAGCATCTGAATTTCCTCAAATTCATCATTAAAAAACACCATCACTGAGTCATTAGCGGAATAGTTAAAACCTATGTAGTAATAACATTCCATATCATCCTCAAAATCAAAGATAATCATGGAATCTGATGTGAATTCTACATAATCAAACTCCGACTCAATGAAGTACTGTCCATCAAGACTCACTCCAGAAATGTCGAAAGTGACTGGAAAAGAACAGGCCGTTTGTTCATTACCAGAAAAATAGCCCTCTATCAACTCCAAGGTACCTTCAAAAGGAAGTTCAATGTATTCGTCAATTATTAACACTCTAACTTCGCTAGTTTGAGCACCAAAGCCATAAACATTAGCAGCTTGCTCGTCTTCATAGGCCACCGTGTCGCCATTTTCATCAAGCAATACAAAACCCGCATAAACGAAAATGTCATCGCCGTTAAAGAAGGTGTTTAGAGCCATTTCGAAATAGGCCTCTTCAGTATCAAAATCATACTCTATGGTAGTTAAACTGACTTCTATGGAATCGCATAAATTAGCTCCTTGCACAGAGGCACAATCCATCACGTTGCCCGTACTGTCATAAGCAGAGGTATAAGATGTGACCCCGTTGCATTCAGCATCACAAGGATTGGAATACATCTGTTCATCGCATCCACATACTGGATCGTAAACCTGAATACATGTACAATCGGGATTGATTAATGTAGAATCGATACATTGTCCGTTGGACACCAAAGCATAACAGAAAAATAGAAAAATTAAACTATAATGTTTCATAAAAATCTTGTATTTTAAACACCGTAAATATACACTGACATTTTGACTTTCCAAAACCACTGGTACACTTTTTGCCACTTAGTATATTCAGATTTATCACATTATGAAATTACCTAAAAAAACCGACAGTATTAGCACTTTTGAATTGGAAAAATTATGTCATTTACTTCAATGCGACAAAGCTGAATTTCAAGAATTTGAAAAGCTTGCTCATGACATTGCTGAAACATCTGAGACGATGTACGAAGCTCTTATGAGTATTTTACAAAAAGGACATAATGTCAGAGAAGCTTCCCTAATTGCCATGTTTATAGGTCGTTTAGAAGGTTATCTTCAGGCAGAAGCTGATATGGAAGAGGATATTAAAGAGCAGCTTTTTCAGGCCTTTAAAAGAAATCGTGGCAGTCAGTAATAAACTGTTGAACAATGGATGTATTTATAGCCGCCTTACTTATCTTTTTACTTAGAATTTGTGATCAAAGCCTGAGTACTGTTCGTGCTTTGCTAACCGCCAAAAGTAAACCTCTGTATGCTGGATTAGTTGGACTATTGGAGTCAATAGTTTGGATTGTTGCTGTTTCAAAAGTTATCCAAGACATTGATGATGCTTGGTTGATTATTGGTTATGCCATGGGATTTAGCATTGGCACCATACTGGGGTCTTATATTGAAAGTTGGATTGGCTTTGGAAATGTGGTTGTACGAGTTTTTGCTTCAATTAACGATTCCAATCTTGCTGAACCACTAAGATCACAAGGGTTTGGCGTAACCGTTATCAATGGAGAGGGTATTAAGGGAAGCGTCCGAATCTATTGGTGTATCGTCCCCAAGAGAAAACTAAAATTAGTCAGACAGATTATCAAAGAAACCACCCCAAATGCATACGTTACCACTGATCTAGCAAATCCAGTTTCCCTAAAGAAATAACTTTACTTTGAGAGGTTATCAGCGGCCGAAATAGCTGGCAATAGTTCAGGTTTGATACGAACATTCACACCAGTGGACATGGCAAATCCAAGAGCTGAAGAGACTAGTTTATTTGAAGCATGTATGGGCTTATCATTTAAATCTAAGTTGATGGATTCGATTTCTATCTGGTGGTCTATTAGAAATCGAGTTAGCTCAACAGAACGTTCCACTTCGCCCCATAGTTTAGACCATAAATCTAATTTTTTAGGCACAATCTCCTTTTTGTACAAGATATGACAACCCGTATAGCCGACATGTAAAACAATGGTTGAAACGTAAGTTGTTTTTCCCGATTTTATTTGAGAATCACAACCCACATGAATCTTAACACCAAGGTTGTTTTTTTGTTGAAGATAATTCTTTAAATAGGGAATTAAATCAAAACTTTGTTTGTCAGTGAGACGTTTAAAAATCATTTTTCTAATTTAACTTTTAACTATCAACGTGAAACAAGAAAAAAATAAAAGTTATAATAAATTATTAACGATGTTCTAAAA
>CAXDOW010000092.1:0-7727 GCA_963991165.1 uncultured Flavobacteriales bacterium
CTCGAACCCACGACCTGCTGATTACAAATCAGCTGCTCTAGCCAGCTGAGCTATAGCGGCAAATCAATAAATAAAAAAACAGCCCCTCTTGAAAAGGGTTTGCAAATGTATTAAAGTTTTTTGTTCACACAAATAACAAAACTGTTTTTTTTTGAATTCAATGTATGATGAATAATTCTGAATAGGAATTAGCGGCTTTTCTGTTTGTTTTTTTTGACTTGACGAATAAGAGCGTCTTGCACTAAATCGATGGCTTGTTCGAAGGATTGACATTGTTTACTGGCAAATAATTCTTTATTTTTTGAATTGATTTTAACCTCGACAATCTTGTTGGTATTGGTGTCCGATTTTTCGATTCTTAAAAAAACTTCAGAAGAAATTAACTCATCGTCAAATAGGTTTAATTTTTCAATTTTTTTTCGAATAATTTCAAGAAGTTTTTTGTCGGCATCAAAATGAATTGAGTGAATGGTAATTTGCATAGTTGTTGGGGATTAGGCTCTTGGGTGAGCATTATTATATATATTTTTAAGTTTTTCAATGGAGTTATGGGTGTACACTTCTGTGGCAGACAAACTAGCATGTCCTAAGAGTTCTTTTATAACATTCAAATCGGCTCCACTGTTTAGCATGTGAGTGGCAAAAGTATGACGTAAAACATGTGGACTTGTGTTTTTTAAACTACTCACGCTTGAGAGCAGCTTGTTGATAGTCCTATAAACCATAGATGGGTTCAAAATCAATCCTTTTTTTGTTAGTAAAAGGTAAGGGGTATCATTAACATCAATTTTTTTTCTAGTTTTAATAAACATAGGGATGGTGTTGACTAGTTCATTGGTTAACGGAATAATCCGTTCTTTATTTCGCTTCCCCACTACTTTCAGTTGACCATTAGGAATATCAATATCGTTAAGTCTTATATTAATTAGCTCCGAAAGTCTTATCCCTGTCGAATAAAAAAGCTCTACCATTAAGCGATCTCTCTCTCCTTGGTAGTCGGCTTTAAATTTGTAATTATCTAGTAGTTGGTTTATTTCATCTTGACTTAAAAAACTGGGTATTTTCTTAGAAGCTTTGGAGGTACTCAGAACTAATGTTGGGTTTTTTTGTATTATTTTATTTTTAGTGGCGTATTTGTAAAACGACTTGAGTGTTGAAATTTTTCTATTGACACTTCTAGCAGTATTTCCTTTTTCGAGTTCTGAAACTAACCAAGTTCTTATCATTTTGTTGGTTGCTTTTTGGGGAGTGACTTGAAAGGAAGAATATAAATGTTGCTGAAAGAGTACTAAATCTGTTTTGTAAGATCTAATGGTATGCTTGGAATATCTTTTTTCTAGCGAAAGGTAATTGAGAAATTTTTGAACTATAGACATAGAAAGCATCAATTTGAACGAAATTACTAATTTTTAGTAAGAATGTCAATTGATGCTTGTCAAAGCGTTTAGTCTTCTTCTCTTCGAAGGGTCTCTTTATAGGCCGCTCTAATCTTTTGGTTTCTTAATTCGACCGATTTTTTGGTAAACTCCCTACGTTCTCTTAATTGTTTCATTGTTCCCGTCAGATTGAACTTTTTTTTGAATTTTTTGAGGGCTCTATCAATAGACTCACCGTCTTTTACTGGAATGATTATCATACATTAAAATATTTGGGTTGCAAATATATAAATATAAATATCACCTTGGCTATTTTATTTTAAAATTTGTTTTGCAATGACCATTTTTTGAATTTCAGAGGTTCCTTCTCCTATGGTACAGAGTTTTGAATCTCTGTAAAATCGCTCCACTGGAAAGTCTTTGGTAAAGCCATAGCCACCTAAAATTTGAACGGCATCAGTAGAAACTTGAACCGCTACTTCAGAGGAAAAATATTTTGCCATTGAACCACTTAGGGTTATTCGTTGCCCATTGTTTTTTTGACTAACGGCATTGTAGGTTAATAACTCGGACGCTTCTATAGTAGTGGCCATATCGGCTAATTTAAATGATATGGCTTGATGTTGAGCTATTGGTTTACCAAACTGAACGCGTTCTTTGGCATACTTTAAAGCAGCTTGATAAGCTCCTTTAGCTATTCCTAATGATAGTGCGGCAATGGAAATTCTACCTCCATCGAGCACCTTCATGGCTTGTATAAATCCGTCACCAATTTGACCTAGAACATTGGAGTCAGGCACTCTACAATTATCAAAAATAAGCTCGGCTGTTTCTGAAGCTCTCATTCCTAACTTATCTTCTTTTTTTCCTGAGGTAAATCCTTCCATCCCTTTTTCTACAACAAAAGCGGTCATCCCTTTAGAATCTCCTTTTTCACCTGTTCGCGCAATGATAACAGCTACATCGCCACTAATGGCATGAGTAATGAAATTTTTTGCACCATTTATAATCCAATGATCTCCTTCTTTGACAGCTGTGGTGGACATGCCTCCTGAGTCTGAACCTGTGTTATGTTCGGTTAGACCCCATGCCCCTATCCATTCGGCACTGGCCAGTTTTGGCAAATATCTTTGCTTTTGCTGCTCACTACCAAATTGCAGTATATGACCAGTACAAAGTGAATTGTGTGCCGCCATGGACAACCCTATGGATGGATCAACTATTGAAAGTTCTTCAATGGCAGTGACGTATTCTTGATATCCAAAACCAGATCCGCCGTATTCTTGTGGTACTAAAACGCCCATTAAACCCAACTCTCCAAGTTTTTTAAATACATGAACGGGGAAAGTTTGTTGTTCATCCCACTGCTTCATATAAGGTTCCACTTCTTTGGCCATAAAGCTACGAACCATATCAGAAATGAGCATTTGATTTTCATTGTACTTAAAATTCATAATTTAATATTTAACTAATGAAAAAATTGTTTCCGTATTTTTTTCTAAGATTTTTCGCCCAGAAAGATAAGTCAGCTCAAGTAAAAAAAGGTAGGATTCTACATTTCCCCCAAGTTGTGTGATGAGTTTGGCGGCGGCATTGGCTGTTCCTCCAGTTGCTAACAGATCGTCGTGTATCACCACATTCCAGTCCTCTTTGATGGAGTCTGTATGTATTTCAATAGTGGCACTGCCATATTCTAAATCATATTGCTGAGCGATGGTGTGGTGTGGCAACTTTCCGGCTTTTCGTATGGGAACAAAGGGAACATTGAGGCGATTGGCTAGCATCATCCCAAATATAAAACCACGACTTTCAATACCAACAACGGCATCTACTTTGCTTTGGGAGAGTTGGTGCTCAAAAGCATCAATCACAGTTGATGAACTATGAGCACACGCTAATAATGGAGTAATATCTTTGTAAGCAATGCCTTTCTTAGGGAAATCATGAACTTCCCTAATTTTTTGGCTGACTATGCGTTCATAGTTAATGACTGTCATAAGTTGTAAAATAAGGTACAATTTTACGAAATTTATGGGAGTCTATCAAGTGCAATTTATACAAGTCATCCATAGTTTTGAATGGCCCATGTTGTTGTCTGTAGTTGTTTATAATTCGTGCTAATTTTGGCGAAATATAGGGATGTTTTCTTAGCTCTTTTTCGTCCAAACTATTAATATTTCTTGTCGACATTAGTATCGTGTCAACATGAACGTATTGTTCAAATTGTGAAAACCTAACGCTATCCATTCCATACACTTCTTTTAATTGATGTATAGAGAAAAAACCGCCTAATAAATTTCTGTATTTACATATTCTTTTGGCAAAAAAATTGCCTATGTGAGGAAGCTTTTCAAATTCTGCTGTATCGGCTGAATTTATTTCTACTTTCAATGGTGTTTTCTTCCAGTGGCTTTTTGTTTTGGGGAAGGTCGATTTTTTGTAGGTATATATTTTTCTTGAATGTTTTGGCTTGTTTTTGAGATGACTGATTTGTTCTTGAAACTGACTAAAATCATATTCTTGAGGCGTGTGATTATCAAAATAAAAGTTAGCAACAATACTGCATGAAACAATAACAACGGTCAATACTAAAATGGCAACTCTATGTATTGAATTATAATAGAAAAAATTTTTCATGGTGAATTTTAATGATTTAATGCTTCTTTATCGCTCCTTTCTTTAGTTTTTCAAAGTACTGTTTTAAATCAAGTTTTACTTCACCAGAAAGTATCAATAATCCAAGGATGTTGGGGAAGGCCATGGCTAAGATCATCATATCTGAAAAGTCGATGACGGCTCCTAATTGCACTGAAGATCCTATGATTATAAATACAAGAAAAATGAATTTATAAGTGAGCTCTGACTTTTTTGACGTTCCAAAAAGGTAGGCCCACGATTTCAGCCCGTAATATGACCATGAAATCATTGTTGAAAAAGCAAAAAGAAATATGGCTATTACCAACACATAAGGGAACCATGAGATAACGCTTCCAAATGCTTTGGATGTGAGTTGAGCTCCTTCCACTCCTTGAACTCCCGACATTCCTGTCACTATTATGACTAAAGCCGTCATGGTACAAATAACGACAGTATCGATGAATGGTTCTAGAAGTGAAACAAGACCTTCACTAACTGGTTCATTGGTTTTTGAAGCTGAATGAGCAATAGATGCCGAACCAATACCCGCTTCGTTAGAAAAAGCGGCTCGTCTAAATCCTTGTATTATCACTCCAATAAACCCACCAAAGGCGGCACTTGGAGCAAATGCACCTTCAATAATCATTCCAAAAGCATGCCCCAAGTCACTAAAACGTACTGACAATATAATTAATGCGGCCGTCACGTATAAAACGGCCATAATGGGTACAATTTTTTCTGTCACCTTAGCAATGCTTTTAATCCCTCCAATAATGACTGTACCAACTAGTATAGCCAATAAGAAGCCAAACATAGGGCCGTTGCCAGAAAGCATAGGAAATTGACCAGAAAGCTGAGCATAGGCCTGGTTGGCTTGAAACATATTTCCACCACCAAATGAACCACCGATACATAAAATAGCAAACACGATGGCTAGGACTTTTCCAGTATTAGCCAAACCATATTTGGCCAAGCCGTTTTTAAGATAGTACATTGGACCACCGGACACTTCTCCCTTGTCATTAATTATTCTATACTTAACCCCTAAAGTACATTCCACAAATTTTGATGACATTCCAAGTAAGCCAGCAACTATCATCCAAAAAGTTGCACCAGGACCACCTACGGTAATGGCTACAGCAACACCAGCGATATTTCCTAAACCTACCGTCGCTGAAAGGGCTGTTGCTAAAGCTTGAAAATGAGAAACTTCTCCCTTGTCGTTAGGATCATCGTATTTCCCTCTAACCAAGTCAATGGCGTGCTTGAAGCCCTTAAGGTTAACAAAGTTCATTTTGAATGTAAAAAACAGTGCGCCAAAGATTAGCCATACGACCACTATTGGAATGGAAACTCCCAAATCAACACCTATTGCTGCTACTGGATCCCAGAAAATAACGCTGGCAATAGCATCAACAATAGGAACAAAAAAATCATTAATTTTATCTCCAGGGGATGGACTATTTTGAGCTAAAATTAGCTTTGAACTTAGTAGTGAAAAAAGTGTTAGAAAATATCTTTTCATAATATGTTTATTCGGTTAATTGGAGTTCTAAAATGTGTAAGCCTTCTTCAAATGAACGTGGCTGATAACCTAATTCGTTCATTGATTTATCAAGAATAAATCCTGTTTTGGGCGGTCGTTTTGCTTTTTGATTTAATGTTGATGATGAAATTCTATTAATGTGAGATTTATCGCATTGATAGAAATCTGCCATTCTCTCAATCATCTCATATATACTCATAATGTCTTTACCTGAGGCATTATATATGCCAGTGGCTTCTTTTTCGATTGCTAAAAAACAGGCCTGTGCCAAATCTTCTGCTAGTGTTGGTGCACGAAATTGATCGTCTATGATATTAAGCGGTTTACCTTCTTTCAGTGCACTTCGGCCCCATAACACAATATTATTACGTTGTAAATTTTCGGCAGTTCCGTATAGGATGATTGTTCTTAATATTGTCCATTTGATAGTGGATTGGCACAAAATTTTCTCAGATTTTAGTTTTGACAAACCATAATAACTAAGTGGGTTAGGTTCATCCGTTTCAGAATATGGCCCATCGTTTCCATCAAATATAAAATCGGTAGATATATGTACTAAATGCGCCTGATTTCTCTGACATGCTTGGACCAAGAAGTCAACGGCATGAACATTCAAATCATCACAGGTAGATTTATTATCTTCACATCCATCTACATCAGTCATGGCTGCTGAGTTGACAACAGCATCTGGTTTAAACTCATCAAAAAGGCGATCTATTGCATCTTTATTGGTGATATCTAAGGGCTGATATTCAAAATCGGAAATATCACTTAACAAACAGTTCCCAAGAGAGGTTGCTAAAAGCCGGTGATTGTTCTTAAAAACATCAATTAACTTTTGTCCTAATAGGCCATTACTTCCAGTTATAAGAACTCGTTTTGACATTAATGGTTGATTTTTGGTTTTACAAGGTATAAAATTAAATAGATAACAACTGGTGAACCCAAACCTAAAACGGTAGCGACAATGAATAAGGCGCGTATTCCTGTGACGTCTAGTTCAAATTTATCAGAGAGCCAGGAGCAAACTCCAAGTAGTTTTTTTTCGGTCATGTTAAGTTAAAAATATTATTTAATTGTAAGATTTGCTGGGCATTGCCTAAAACGAAAAGTTTAGAATGCGGTAAGAGAAGGGTGTCGTCATGGGGGTTGACAATGTATTTTCCTGTATTAGTCTTGTAGCCAATAATGTTACATTCTGTTTGATATTTTAATTGTAACTCACGAAGAGTTTTATTGTGTAAATCATGGGGTAACTCTTCATAAGATATTTCATCTAAATTAATTTCGTCGTTTCCGTCTAAAGCTATACTATCGAGAAACTCTATAAGATCGGGTGAAGTAACTAGCGAAGCCATGTGTGCACCTCCCAACTTATCGGGCATGATTACATTATCTGCTCCAGCAATTTTTAATTTTTGACTCGATTCGTCTGAGGAAGCTCGGCTTATTATAGTTAAGTGTTTATTTTTCTGACGAGCTGATAAAACAACATAAAGATTATCGGAGTCTGACGAGAGGCAAGTGATGAGTGCTTTGGCTTTAGAAATACCAGCCTGTTCGAGCGAACTATCAAGTGTGGCATCACCATTGATGAACGGTATTTTTCGACCATTCAAATTAGCTATGCAATTAGGGTCAGTATCAACAATGACATATTTTTGATCATGAGTATCTAATTTTTTGACAGCTTGGGATCCATTTCTACCAAAACCACAGACAATCACATGATTGTTCAATTTATTGACTTGTTGTTTCATTTTAAATTGCTTGAAATAACGCCTATACTCTCCACTGGTAAAAACAGCAGTTATGACTGAGACAGCATAGGCAAATGTACCAAAAGTTGTAATAATGAGAAAACTAGTAAAAAGTCTTCCCCACTCACTGAGGGGGTGTATTTCCTGAAAACCAACTGTCGAAACAGTAATTACAGTCATATATATAGCATCTAACAAGCTATAGTCTTCAATAAGAATAAAACCTAGAACACCCATGGCAACCACAAGGGCAATGAATAATAAAGCTAAATATAATTTTGAAAAATGAGACAATCTAAACTTCATAACTAAAGATCAAACACACTAGGTCTTTTTCTATATTTAAAATGATTTATTACTCTCAAAATAAATACCATTGACAAATAAACTAATGGTATTCCAAAATTT
>CAXDOW010000093.1:0-7715 GCA_963991165.1 uncultured Flavobacteriales bacterium
AAGCTAAGATGAAAGAAGTGGGAACCAACTCGTTTAGGTATGCTAATGGTGATTCTGATGGATTTATCAACGTTTTAAAAGGAAACTTTAGTCCTAATACTGAATACCAATGGCACACTAAAGCATGGTGTACAGGAAATGTAGACGCTAACGGCGACTCTGACCCTATGTACCATTCTGGATGGGGTGAGTTCTCTTCGTTCACTACGGAGGCACCTTGTGATGCTGTACCATTAAACTTAAGTACAAGTTCGAACGGAGCGAATACTTCTATTACTATGACTTGGGATACTCCTGAGAGTGGAGCACCAGATCATTATTTCCTTGAGCTGACTAACGAGACTAGTGGTCAAGTATGGCAGTGGAATAATATTGCTGGTAACTCAAATAGTAAGACGAAGTTCGGTTTAACAACGGGTGACGATTATACTTGGAGAATAAGAGGAGCTTGTGGTACAAACGGTACATCATGGGCAACTAACTTTACTGCGCCAGTGTACTATACACTAGGTGGAGAGAAATTAGCTGGTCCTGTTGCTAACTTGGATGTATATCCTAACCCATCAAGAGACATCTTTAACGTAACGTTTGAGTCTGCTGAGGCACAAACAATGACAGTTAGAATAGTTAATATGATTGGTGAAGAAGTATATACTGAGGAGTTAATCGAATTTGTTGGATCTTACAACAAAGTAGTTGATTTAAGAGAGAAAGCAAAGGGAGTTTATTTCTTAGAGATAAGAACTAATTTTAGAAGTATTAAAAAGAAGGTTGTTCTTCAATAATAAGAGAAAGTTCGAAATAAGGACGCTTAGGTCCACCAAAGCGGAACACTATCATAATTGTGTTTCGCTTTTTTCTTTGGATAATATCGTCACTCATTTCTATTATTCTTCATTTTAAAAGAAAATATGGTTTATTTTGCCTTACTGTTTAATAGTATTCCTTAACAATTTTATTTTATGAAATATATTTTTTTCGTTCTTGTTTTTATTAACAGCTTACTATCTTATTCCCAAAACTGTGAAGGAGTTGAATGCCTTGCCAATCCGAAAATTACACAAATTACGAACATTATAGAGTGCTTTGTTGCTGATCCTCTAGTAGAAGACTCTCTTTTTGATAATTTTCAAACTGATACTGTTGGCGAATGTGCCAACGATTGCATCGATGTTTGTGAAAACTCAACGGTATCTTTTTCTACACCATATAGTATTGGTAGCCAATATACCTGGAACGTAATTGGTGGTGATATAATTGAATACTTCTCTTTTAATAGTGGTGTAGTCATAAAATGGGACAATAGTACAAACGGCGCTTTGTTGGTTGAAGAAATTGATAGTAATGGATGTTCTAAATCTGATTTTATTTGTATTGATATAAAACCAACACCGGTTCCACAAATACAAACGTTTTCTGGTGATAGTGTCTTTTGTGTTGAAACGGAGATTCAATTTTTTGGAAATAATCAAAATGCTAACGAATTAATAGAACAAGGATGTTACCCGAACTGGATATATGATGAATTTTATTGGTTATTTGACTCCCTTCAAACACAATATAGCTATTCTACTCATTACTTTTGGGACTTCGGTGATGGTAATACCTCTACTCAAGCGAATCCTATCCACACCTATTCTTCTAGTGGCCCAAAAACAGTTACACTTGTTATGTATAATAATTGTCAGTGTTCTGACACCATAAGCATAGACTTGTTCATTAATTCAGATACCGGTCCTAAAATCGAGTCCTGCATAGGTGCTATCTGTCAGGGCGATACCGCATTGTATTGTACAGATGCTGAAATACCTGGGTGGAGTATAAACGGTGGATCGATTTTAAACAACACGATAAACCAAGAGTGCATTAAAGTAGTATGGGATAATAACGATAATTCTTTGACTGATGGAGAAGGAACGTTAATTGTGACGGATGGCTCTACCTCTTGTGGAAGTGGGCAAACGTATTTTTCTGTGCCAATACTACCATCTAACCCGGTTGTTGTTGGTTCCGAATTAGTCTGTGAAAACACCTACGAGGTGTATTCTTACGAATGCATACCAGGAGTAGAGTACAATTGGTCGGTCGTTGGAGGCACTATCGTTGGAGGCTTTAATACTTCAGAAATAAAAGTATCATGGGGTTCTCAGGGCAACGGACAAGTTACCCTAAACCTGTTCTCCTCAACAATTGAATGTGGAATTGCACAAACCGTTATTAATGTTGAGATATTACCCCCAATAAACATAAATGGAGTTAATTTAGCATGTGAAGATCAAAGTTATACTTTTTTTGAAGATCAATTTTCAAACACAATTCAATGGAGCGTTGATAATGGCAATATTTTGAATTTGTTAAATCCAATTGACAATATTTCTAATCAAATAGAAGTTATTTTTAATCAGGATAGTGGCCCTGCTTCGATCAACGCTACCGCGACGCAAGAGGGCGTTTTTTGTCAAGAAATGTCAACATTTAATTTGAATATTGTTGAAAGGCCACAGTCTATTCTGACCATTTCTGGCGACTCGGTCATTTGTGCAGGCGAAACGTATATCTACACACTGTTAGACCCTAATACTAACGATCAAAACACCACATATAATTGGCTAATTATTGGCGGTACTGCAAATTCTAATACGGGAGAAACCGTCACTATAGAGTGGGATCCTATTGGCCCATATGAGGTTAATGTATATACTCAGTTAAACAATAATCCATATTGCTACTCAGATACGACATCGTTATCTTTGAATGAAGGATTGACCACATTGCCAGTCATTTCGGGAAGTACTACGTCATGTACCAACTCAATAAGTACCTATCAGCTAGAAACAAATTATCCTACAGGATCAGTCATTAGTTGGAATTTAAGTAATTCTAATTTTGGAAGCATTGTAGCTGGTCAAGGAAGTAATATTGTTGAAGTTGAGTGGGGAAACACCCCTGGATTTGTAGACTTAAACATAGAGGTTGATGTTTGTGGACAATCCACAACATCATCACTAACTATTGAATTAATCAACGAGCAAATTTCTTTTTCTTTTGGCGACACCTTATTATGTTCTGAAGAAGCAATTACGTTTGTGCCAAGTTCAATCACTGGTGAATATTTTTGGCAGTTTGGCGATGGCACAAGTTCTACCGCCCAATCTCCCTTAAAAACGTACGACGAGCCTGGAGTTTATAACGTAAATCTAACATTTTTTAACAGTATTAATCAATGTCAATCTACCTATAATTCTACTGTTTCAATTGCTGGAATTAATGGTCAATTATTCCCAAAAGGAACTTCATTGTTTTGTGCTTCAACAGAAATAAATTTACCCCTAAACATTGTTAGCAACTCAACGTATACTCCTTCCATTGAATGGTTTAGTAATGGTGTATCGTTGGGCAATTTTTCAGAATATGCCATTCTTTCATCCCCGCCCAACCACAGTGGTTTAGGTAATTACTCAGCCGTTATTTATGATGAAAATGGATGCCAAAATACGCTTAATGAAATTGTCATTGATACCGTTAACTGTAGTGGTGGGGGTAGCTGGTTTGGTAATGATCCGAATTTAGTTTGCCCACCTTTATCTAACTTACCCTACACGTCTTCTTGTAACAGTGATTTAGGCACTAATACGTTTATTTTTAATTCCCCTGATGGCAATGTTGTCCAGTGGAGGCTAGATAATGGTCCTGTAAGCTCATCAGCTACATCTACCTTTACATTTGATGAGGCTGGAATTCACAATGTTAGAGCGCGCTCAGCCTCGTGTTTAATTGGTGTTGAGCAGATTACGATTCCCTTAGTGGTTGACTTTACATATTCAGTTGTCTGTAATCCACTTGAGAACAATGAAATCACCTATCATTTTAATGACATTTCGTCATATCTAAATGGCTATGGAATGGCTACCTATAGTTGGGACTTTGGAGATGGAAACGGATCTATGGTTCAAAACCCAACCCATAACTATTCGTCGAATGGACCTTTTATTGTTAGACTAACAGTTGATTATGGTGGGTACAGTTGTGATAAGATTACGGTAATAAACCATAACGACTTTTTAATTGATTATTCTTCTGTTGGACCACAATGTGAAAGTACTCCTACTTTAACGTTTTCATCATTTAATAATATTACTCCAATTTCAAGTTGGCTTTGGGATTTTGGAGATGGTAGTTCTTCAGCCAGACCATCTCCTCAAAGAACATTTTCTAATCCCTCAAACTATTCCACCACTCTTCAGGTTACCGATATATTCGGATGTATAGCTAACAATTCACAGTTAGTTACTATTGAGTCAACACCAACTATTAATTCAATCAGTAATATTCCACCTATATGCTCTAATGACAGCCCAATTGATTTAACATTATTAATAGATTATGACGTTACTAATGGCGAAACCGCTCAGTGGAGCGGACAAGGTGTTGAATATGAATTGATTACACAGACCTATTTATTTAATCCCTTGCTAGCTGGTGGTGGACAGCATCAACTATGTGCTGTTGTCACAGATAACAATGATTGTTTTGTTGAGGAGTGCATAAACGTTGATGTAATTTGCCCAGAAAAACCCAACGTTTTTGGTAAATCAGACTTTTGTTTAACAACAGATTTTGAAATTTATACATATACTACTCAGAACGGGATGTCAAATTACCAATGGTATGTAAATGGAGCACCACAATTAGGAAATACTCAAAACATCAGTTTTAATACATTTTTCATAGAAACTGTTGATAATTTAATGGTCGAATTTACTGATGACAACGGTTGTTCTTCCATTTCTGAACCATTTACTATTTCTGCTAAGCCACTTCCAAGCGCATTTACTGCCTTTACGACAACAAATAACTGCCCAGAACAATCGTTAACGTTATCTCACAATGGCAATGAAAATAATGTGGCTTACCAATGGAATACGCCTGAAAAACATATACAAACAACTATTGATATAATCTCTCAATCAAACTTTGATTATTATGTATTAGCAACTAATCAATTTGGTTGTAAAAGAAAATCCAATTCAATTAGCACCCATCAGGCGCCTAACATGTGTTCTGTTTTATCAGGGTGTTATTGTGATTCTTCAATCGTAAATAATAATAATACAATCCTAATTTCAGGCGTTTCTCCATACGGATTTTATGATGTGGAATGGTTGAAAAATGGAGCGTCATTACCAAATCCTTTATTCAGTAACAACTTATCACTTGACTTATCAGACCCAAATTATTCCAACTTTGTTCCAGGAACGTTTAACCTTCAAGTTACAGACAACTATGGTTGTGTTTATACTTCAGAAGATTTGCACATAGAAACCAATTGTAGCCCTTGCGATGAAGAATTATTTTCTATTATAAAAGATACTATTTGCGAGGGAGATATATACTCTATAAACGGCACCAACTTCAATACAAGTGGTGATTACACCACCAGCTTTATGACTTTGGATGGCTGTGATACGACAGTACTGTTAGAATTAACAGTGTTACCAACTGATACGCTCTACCTTTTTCATGAAGATTGTGATAGTTTTATTTGGAATGATGAAACCTATACCGAATCCGGGTCTTACATATATGCTGAAACTAATTCTTTTGGTTGTTCACAAACCCATATACTTGAGCTAATGATTCAGTCGTCAGATTCTTCTCAAAGCAGTGTTTCATCATGTGACAGTTATACTTGGGACAACGTAACTTATAACGAAACAGGTGTATATACTAATCTGTACACGAATAGTGATGGTTGTGATAGTATACACACACTAGACCTCACAATCCTTCCATCTTCAGCTAGTCTCGACCAACAAATCCATTGCGACGAATTCACTTGGATTGATGGAATAACTTACACTCAAAGTAATAATACAGCAACGTATGTGTTAACCAACAGCTATGGTTGCGATTCTTTAGTGTCTCTTAGTTTGACTATTAATGAAGCCGATTCTCTTTTTGAATCTGTTATCGTTTGCGATGAATATACTTGGATAGATGGGCAAACATATTTTGACAGCGAACTATTAACCCATACGTTAACCAATTCAAATGGATGTGACAGTGTAATAATATTAGATTTGAATGTAAGTTATTCTAGCACAGTATCAGACACAGCAACAGCTTGTTGGAGCTACAACTGGAACGAAAATATATACACGATAAGCGGGATATATACCTATGAAACAATGAATGATGCGGGGTGTTCCGAAACCAACGTCTTAAATCTTACAATTAATGACACTTTAATATTTGAAACATCGGCATTTGTGTGTGGTCCATTTGAATGGAATGGTGTCACATATTATGAGTCGGGCCTTTACTCGTTTCAAACGGTTGATTCAAATAATTGCGTTAATGTAGAATACCTTAATTTTAATCTATCTGTTTTTGATTCATTAGTAATTAGTGGTGATACATTGATATTCATTGATGATTTAAGCGCTAGTTATAGCATATTAAATGCTAAAGAAACCTCCACTTACTCTTGGAATATTGAAAATGGTAGTGGGTCAATAGATGCCACGAGTTTAAACTCTTCAGAAGTCGATATTGACTGGGTTTTTAATGATGACATTGCCAAACTATGTATTACAGAACTAGACCAATATGGTTGTTTCAGTCAAGAAACATGCCTTGATATTGTTTTCAAAGAAGGGAATAGTAGTGTTTTGAAGTTACCAATTGTCAACCTTGAAATTTTCCCAAACCCCTCCGAAGGAATTCTTAACGTTATATTTGAGTCAAGTCAGGCACAAAATATCTCAATTAGGGTGTTAGATAAGTTGGGAAAAAGCGTCCAATCATTTACATTAAATGATTATGAAGGAAAGTACTCTGAAGTAATTGATTTAAGTGATCAGTCGGCAGGGGTGTACTTCTTAGAAATCAAAACGAAAAATGAGCAGATATACAACAAGGTAGTTGTTCATTGATAAAAATCATCAGATCTTAAATGCCTAGCGCAACCAATTTAATATTAACCCTGTTCAATTAATATTGTAGTTTTGACTGGTTAAAAAATTGCCTTGATATTGGTGATAAATAGTTTTACGGCAACCGCTAATAGAATCACTCCAAAAATTTTTCTAATGATATTGATGCCATTTTTGCCAATAAATCGTTCAATCCTTTGAGAAGTTTTTAAAACTAGATAAACAACAACTACATTTAAGACTATAGCCAAGAGTAAGTTTTGAGTATTGAATTCTGTCTTAATGGATAAAATAGTGGTCAGACTGCCTGGTCCGGCAATCAGTGGGAATGCTAGTGGAAATACAGTAGCTGTTATATCGTTTGAGCTGCCATCTCGATAAAGTGTAATCCCTAAAACCATTTCAAGGGCAATAAATAACAAAACGACAGCGCCTGCAATGGCAAAAGAGTTGACATCAACACCTATTAGCCCTACCAAAAAAAACCACTTATATTAGTGGATTTTTGTACAATTGTTCAAAATAAAAAATTTATGAAAACGAAAATTACTTTATCAATTGTTGGAGGGTTTAATATCCTAATGTCACTTGTTATGGCACTCACAATTACAAAAATGGCTCCAACTATGCTTAACACTGAAGTTCAGGAAGCAATTAGAATGGTTGAAATAATGCACTATGGATTATTTCCTGCTATCTTAGTAATTGGTTTAATATGTATTTTATGCAGAAATTCTTCTTTAGAAACAGCAAAAAAAATATTACTGTCTTATATTATTG
>CAXDOW010000094.1:0-7710 GCA_963991165.1 uncultured Flavobacteriales bacterium
AATTAATATTATATCAACATGTCCAATATATTTGTGAAATGAACATCACTAATTAACATCCGTGTTTTCCAAGTAATGGTTTACGAGAAAAAATTAAGAGAAAGCGTTAAAAGAAGCGGGTGTTTTTTCATGATTTTAAAATTTAGTGAATAATTATGATTGCAACATGTGCCAAAAAATAAAACAACGACAAACATCAACGTTGTAAAAGTAAATAATCTAGCTAACTAAACAAATTCTAAAAAGGGCTTACAAGAACATAGGCACCTCCATCAGAAGAACCTTGGAATTGTTTTGTGTTGAAATAGATAGGGTGCTTGTATTCCATATTCCAAAACCATCTCTTTTTTCAAGAACTTGCTTTTGAATGGTTACTTGACCTTCTATAACAAAAGCGTAAACGCCATTAGATTTAGAGTGGAGTTGATATTCTATGGTTTGTTTTCGATCAAAGTCACCTAAGCTGAACCACGCTCTTTGATGAATCCAAACACCTTGATCGCTTTTATTTGGTGATAGAATTTGATAGAAGGTATTTTTTTTTGCCATGGACTGTAGAGATAATTGTTGATACCTGGGAGTAACACCTTTTTGACGAGGAAATAACCATATTTGTAATAACTTAACCTCCTTATCTTTATTGGCATTAAATTCGCTATGAGTAATTCCTGTACCAGCACTCATCACCTGAATTTCACCATTTTTGATGACCGTGCCATTACCCATGTTGTCTTTATGTTCTAAATCGCCTTCTAATGGAATAGTAATAATTTCCATATTGTCATGAGGATGTGTTCTAAACCCTCTTCCTCCTGCAATGGTGTCGTCATTGAGAACCCTTAAAACACCAAAATTCATTCGGTTAGGATTGTGGTAATTTGCAAAGCTAAACGAGTGATTTGCTTTCAACCAACCATGATTAGCACTTCCCCTAGTGTTCGCTTTATGTAAGACCGTATTTTCCGTTCCAATTTCATTATTGGGAATATGATTGAAACCAACTCTTTCGGAAAGACTATCGTAGGTAGAAGTGGGTTTGCTTTTTAAGGCCAAAGGTGCAACTATGGCAGCCAATGTCGAAAAAATAAATTTTTTTAAGAAGTCTAATCGTTTCATAAATTAGATGTTAAATTCTAAGTGCAAAAATAAAGTTTTTATTGCTTAGATAAAAAAACAAAAAAGGAGGGGGTAATCAATAAGCGTTTCATCGCTAACAAATCGATAAATATCGTAAACATATACACCACAAGGATTACACTCTAGTCGATTGATATGTTCCGTCACAACCATATTGCATATCGTTAGTGCTATAAATTAATTCAGTCCAACATCTTTAAATAGTTAACAAATACTCATATATCTCAATTCCAAGAGACGACATAGTGCTAAAACCAAACTTAAGGAAAAAAATGAAAGAGCCAATATAACTCAAAGAATACTTAATCTATTATATCGCTCAATATTCATCAATCTAATTTGAATAATAAATCCAGCTTTCAACTTCAAGGCTGTCACGTAGTTGCCTAGCCTCACTAACCAAATCAGATTTAAATATGTATAAATAATACAAATTGTTTTTTATGAAATAATTATCACTATCAATTTGTAAGTTGGTAGCCATAGACTCTAGGTTAGATTGTTCTGAGAAAACTCCAACAATCAAATAACACATCTGAGATTCAACATCAATGAATTCATCGTCTGTATTATTATAGGTGTTTGGGATATCTTCTTCGTCCTCTTCTTGCTGTAAGAAATCGTCTTCTTCTTCAATTTGTGAAATTACCGAATTACTTTCTTCGTTGGGGATGTCAAAATAGCTTAAAATAAACTCTTCACGCGATATGGAATCAGCATTTAAATTATCATCATTTAATGGAGATAAATCTGATTGATCAGTAGCTTCATATTTTTCTGATGTACTGTTGTCAACCGTTGAATTAGTGTTTGTTTCAAAGTAATTTAATATATACTCTTCTCGAGAAATGATGGTAGAATCTGTTGTGACTATATTATTAGGGCGATTAGTCGTTTGATCAGTGGTCTCTAAATCATCGTTAGTGATAGATTCAATATAATTTAACAGACTATCATTATCCATTTCTTTGTTAGCTGATAAATTAAACGTCAATCCAAAATAAAAGTCGATTTGATTATCATTATCTGAATCAGCAGAAACATCTCTTAAATTATTGATAGAAATATTATCTAACAGATCACTACTGTTAGTTCTATATGTTGACTTTATATATACATTGATTTTTTTTACAATTTCGTAAGAACAAGTAAAGGTAGGACCAAAACTGAAAAACTGTTTTTGAAAGGGTGAATAATTGTCAGGGTTGATTTCTGAAAAGGCAGTTTCATAGTCTGTATCAGAATAATAACCCATAGATTCCCATTCTGAAAAATTGCTTTCCTCGTAATCAAGGCCTTGAATGTTTTTTAGGTTTACTGAAGATTCAAATTCAGAGTATGCAAATGTGAAGCCAAGATCAAACTTGACATCTTGAAAAAAACCTAATTCATAATCATAGTTAAAACCGAAAGTACCAACATCTGTTAAAAAATTAAGCAATAGCTGATTACCATTGTTAATTTCTTCATCATACTTAAAACTTAAGCTAGCGTAGTTTAATCCAAAGGAATGTTGTTTATTTTTTAACTGGATACCATATACATTATAAAGGTCTGCATTTGCAGATAAATCAAACATAGAAATTGATTTACTTTTTGCGTAATTCACAAAAACTTCTTGAGAATTTACATGAGAACTTAACGATATAAAAAGGAATGATAATAAAATAAAATGTCTCATATTTATATAAATGTAACAGAGAATTCTACTCGTCTATTTTTTTGCTTATTTGAATCGGAGTTATTAGGAAGCAAAGGTTTGGTTTCGCCATAAAAATCAATAATTAATCTTGATTTTTTTATTCCCATTGCTAATAAAAAATCTCTTACCTTTTGTGCTCTTTGGGCCGAAAGTGTATAATTATATTCATCGGAAGCATCACTATCGGTGTGACCTGAAATAGTCAAAAGCATATTTTTATTACCTAATAGCATCTTACCAATATTGGTTAAGTACGAATATGAAGAAGAAGTTACTTCAGAAGAGTTCTTTTTAAATTCTAAATTTATCATAGCCTTTGATAAGATAACACTATCTTTTTCACTAAGTAATGGACACCCATTGTTAGCAACTTCGCCTATTGTATTAGGGCAAAAATCTTGGTTGTCTGGAATACCATCATTGTCAATATCTGGACATCCTTTTGCAGCCTTGCTCCCATATGTGTTGGGGCATTCATCTTCATCATCAAAAACACCGTCATTATCTGAGTCTACTTTGGGCTCTTCAACGATATCTTCTTCTTCCTTCTTTTCAGTTACTTTCTCATTTTGTAACCCTACTTCGTATTTAAGAGTTATTTCATTAGTTCCTACAGAATAGGAAGAAATGTCATTTACACTAAACTCTTGACTAATAAGAGCTTTAATATTACTAAAGTTTAATCCGATGGTTACTAACGGACCAAAATTAGTGTTTTGGCTAAAGTTTCCAATGTAACCTAATCCAAAGCGAAGGGTGTTTTTATAACAAAACTGTAGATTTAAATCAAATTGAGAAGATCCACTTTCTGCTTGCTTGTATAAAACGGAGGGTTGAACGTCGATTTCTTGGTTAGCTTCAATATCGTAAATAACATACCCATAATATAGTTTTTCTAGTGTGTTCTCTTCTGAGGTAAAACCAAGATCAGATTCTAATAAGCCATCAATACTTCCCCCAATAAGTAAATTGTTTTTATGAATGCTTAAACCGAAACTGGCGTTGGGCGACCAATTAAACTGATTATTAAAAAAAGAAAAATCTTCTGGAGAAATATTTTCTATTTGATTGTTTTGATAACCTCCTGATAATCCATAATACAGTAATGTTTCTTCATCAATAATAACCTTACGACTATATTTTGCTTTGAATCCACTATTAGTAATATTTCCAGAATTATCTGAAAAAATTTGAAGGCCAAAACCGTCATTTTTGACTCCTTTTGTAAAACTAATTGAAGACCTCCCAACGGATTTTTCACTCACAAAACCATACCATTGCTGCCTAGCATTGACTGTTACAGTTGTGTTTTGACTAAAGCCAACCATACTAGGGTTTATCATGGATAAGTTTTCATAATAGTGTGACAATAACGAAGTCTGTTGGCCAAACGTTATAATTGGAATCACCAAAATCAATAATAGTATTTTCTTTATCATCATTTTAAAAGTGTAATTATACCAGTAATATCATTATAAGAACTGTTATCGAACTTTATGATATAATAATAATCAGCGCTTGGAAGAGCATCCCCATTGAAATTAGTACCATCCCATGCAGGGTTGATAGATTTTTCATAAAATACTTTTTCACCCCAACGGTTGAATACTATTAATTCTGCTGTCATACCAAAATATTGTATTGGCATAAATGCATCATTAACTCCATCAAAATTTGGACTAAAAGATGGGTAAGGAATGATGCAATCGTAATCGTCTATAGTAGAAATGCTGAATGAGGTATCAAATTGACACGTGGAGTTATAAATGATGCTTAGGTTATACTCTCCTACACCTACTTCATTAAACAAATGTTCCATATTGCCAGTCATTTGTTCCGAATAGCTTGTACTAAGTAAGGCTGATTGATAGTCTTGCTGACCGTCAAATAACAATTGTACTTGCCCATTATTAATATAAGAACATTCCGGTTCTGTGACATTTAACTCAACTAGTAAAGCGTTTGAAGCAACTATGTTTACCGTGTCAACATTGAAACATCCAAAATTATCGACAACTGTAATTATATATTCGCCAACTGAAAGGTTGTTATTTATACTTCCAGATAAACTTTCAGATTGCCAAAAAATCTCGTAAGACTGTTGAAAATTACTAATTGTAGTGAAAATAGAACCATCTGATTCGCCTGGGCAACTAACATTATAAACTTCATTTTCTATTATGATTTCATCTGGTTCAGTAATAGAAACCATTTGTGTATCAATGCAATTATTGGCATCAGTAACAGTAAACAAATAATCATCGGCGAATAGATTGGAAATAGTGTTTGTTTCAGAAACAATAAAGCCAGATGGCGTAGTCAGTTCATATTGGTAAGGGGTACTTCCTCCACTAACTTGAAACAATAATGATCCATAGGATTGATTATAACATAAATTATCAACCTTAGTATAGTCGATGCTGATTTCGGATGGTTGATTGATGATAGCTTCTGAAAATCCTTCACAACCAAGTTCGTCGACTACCATAATTGTATAAGTTGTATCTTCCAAATTATTAAAAGTATAAGAGTCATCTGTTGAGTATTGTTGATCGTTAAACGAAATACTATAAGGAGCTGTTCCTCCAGAAACTGATACTGATACAAGGCCATCATTAGACTCAAAACAGGACACATCAATTGATTCTACCTCAACTTCTAATACCAAAGGTTCTTCAACAATAATTTGTTCTTGAACTTCACATCCATTGTCATCAAAAATTTGCATGGTATAGGTTGCGCTTGCAAGGTTAGTAATTGGAATTAGTAGTGAACTATTTAAATTATCAACTTGTTCATTAACGCCAACAGCGGCTGAATAAAACTTAAGAGTGTATGGCTCTGTACCGCCTTCAATATTTGAAATAGTTATACTTCCATTAGATGAAGTATTACAACTTGGATTATTAACCTCTACTGAATACGAAATGATTTGACCTTCGTCTAAAGTAAACAATAATGTATTAGACGATGAGTTAGTACATCCATTTATATCGGTGACAGTTAAAGAATAAAGACCAGCGTTCAAAGTATCAAACATAACAGTGTTTTCATCACTAGTTAATGTTTGTACACCACCAAAACTATTTTCTAAGATGAATGTAAAATAAGGGACGCCACCATTTACCCCTACAAAAGCACTTCCAAGATTATCTCCAAAACAACTAACATGTACTATACTATCAAGTGTTGGAACAATCTCGCCTGGTGACATAATGGAATAGTCAAAACTCGCTAGACAATCGTTTTGATCTTTTACCACGAATACATATTCATTTTCTGATAAGTTGTTGAACGTGTGGTTATTAAAAAGACTATTGGACAACTCAAAGGTAAGTCCACCATCAGACGAAAAATCATACGGTTCGACTCCTCCAGTCACTTGTGTATTTATAAAGCCATCATTCAAAGCATAACAGGTCGTGTTGAACCCATTATAATCAGAAACATCAGTGTATGAGTAGTTCAAAGGTTCTGGGGCGTCAAGAACAGTGTTAAGTTCAGACGTACAATTATTGGTGTCAGACACACTTAAAAAATAGTCGCCTGAGCTAAGGTTTTCAATAAGAAATCCATTTTCAACACCAAAAGTAGAGTCATTTAAATTCAGTGTATACTCTCCTGTTCCACCATTTATATTAACATTGAAAAAACCATCATTTGAATTAAGACAACTGACATTAAAGCCGTTATAATTTGAACTATTAGAAATGCTAAATTCTAATTGCTCAGGTTGATTAATGGTGAAACCATCTGAAAGAATACAATCATTTTCATCTGTTACAAATAGGCTATAGGTTCCAACAGATAACGATAAAGTATCTAACCCATTACTATTTGAAATAATGGTGTTTGACACATCATCAAGGGCAATATCATAAGCTCCAACTCCCCCATTGATGTCTAATGAAATAGTTCCGTTAGATTCTCCAAAGCATATCACATCGGTAACAGATGAAGAAAGACTTAATGCTTCAGGTTCTGAGAGAATCACTGTTTCAATGGTATCAATACATTCTTCACTGTCTTGTATATAAATGGTATAACTACCTGCCTCCAAATTGGAAATAATAAAGTTTGGGTCAAAAACAAAATTGTCTTCATCAAAATTAAGGTCATTTATGGAGTAATTATATGGAAAAGCATTGGCATTGTTGATAATTATGTTTATGCTTCCACTATTATCTCCATTACAAGAAATATTTGTTGATTCTAATATATCTGTTTCGATTTCGTTAGTTCCACTGATAACAACAGAATCAGTATACAAACAGCCATTAGCATCTTGAATATAGTAAGAATAGCTACCCAATGGTAGATTAGTCAAAATTTGAGTATTATTATTTTCTATTGGATCATCTAACCAATAAACTTCGTAAGGGGGTATCCCACCACTCAAAATGACAACTTCAGCGGCTCCTTCACTACAACTTTGGAAAGTCCCTATATTTTCAACAACAATTGAATCCTCCTGCATCACGCTAAAAGTAGCTTCTGTTAGACAATTATTAGCATCTAAAATGTCAACGTTATACGTTCCCGCTTCAAGGTTGAAGATGATGTTGTTGTTGGGAAAATTATCTTCCCAAAAGTAATCATACGAACCTGTTCCTCCGCTCAAACTAAGAGAAATAGAACCAGTGTTGTCTCCAAAACAAACTACGTCTGTGATCTCTTCAACAATTTCAATCTCGGCGGGCTGATTAACAAAAATAGTATCATTAAACGAACAGTTTAATGCATCTGTAATAGTGAGATAATACAATTGAGAGTTTAAACCAAAAGGAGAGGGGTCAAGCGAAACCGTTTGACCAATTTCATTTTCCCCTGTCTCTTATACACATCTCCGAGCCCACGAGACAGGCAGAAAT
>CAXDOW010000095.1:0-7637 GCA_963991165.1 uncultured Flavobacteriales bacterium
GACTTGGTTTTTTGTATTCAAAAGAGATGGAGTCGTACAAGGCATTGGCAGGAATTGATAAACGTATCGAGTCCTTTTTAAATTCATTTTTTTGTTGAAAAGGAAATACAATAGAGTCGAAACGGCCCAAGGATGTTTGCTTAGTTGGGGATGTTTCCAGATGTTCTATATAGAGCGTGAGTGTCGATGAGTTCCCATAGACATCATCCACGAAAAATTCAATGAATTGATGATTTTTTGGGCTAATAATGCCATTGTTTAAAAGGTAGTTGTAAATGCTCAAAGGGTTGTTAGGACTTTTGAAACATTTGTGGAACTTTTTGTTGTTAGCTTTATCTTCATAGTAGTCTAAATGACTGTTGATGTATTTTGTTTCTTTAAAAGAAAATTCTTCCATTTCATGGGAATATACCAAAAGTGAATCAACAAACATATCGACAGAATAAACCCCATTTTTATTGTTAGCACCATTGAGTAAGTCATAGGTGCTTATCCCCAAGGAGTAAGGTCCAGAAATAACCACTTTCTGGTCTACATTGTAATTTCCGTTAGATCCAGAGACCTTAAGAGTCAAGCTTTCATTTTTTCCATTGATAAGCGTATAATCCGTTTGAGGATAAAGTTTAATTTCTTTGATGATAGGAGGAATATCGTCTTTGACATCAAAATTAAAGTGAAGGGTGTTGAGAGGATTTTGATTATTACTTTTTCTTATTTCAAAATGAAGGTGTGGAGCAAATGAACTACCCGTATTTCCGGAAAGGCCTATTACTTCCCCTTTTTTAACAATAAAATCGGTGGGTTTTGGAAACAGCTCAATTGAGTAGGATTGATTAGTATATTGATTTTTGATGACATAATCCTGAATACCTCCGTGGTATCTCATTAAATGAGCATAGACCGAGGTGTAGCCATTGGGGTGTGTAATGTAGATGGCTTTACCATACCCCCATGGCGATACCTTTATTCTAGAAACATAACCATCATCTATGGCATACACATTGAGTCCCGATCGCCCTTGTGTTTTCAAATCTATGCCAGCATGAAAATGGTTCGTTCTCAATTCTCCAAAGGTTCCAGATATGAGAAGGGGAATATCCAAAGGAGGATGAAAATTTGTAGAAGGACTTTGAGCGCCAAGCGTCATAACCCACATCGAAAAGAATAATGTAATAGAAACCTTTAACATTCCAATTTAATATTCAGCAATTAAAATTGATTGCAAAAATAATACTAAAAAAATAGTGCAAGACTTTGTATTTACGACATTCAATATTACCTTTGTTAATTCTAATCTGTTGTTGATTATTATATGGAAGAAACAATTGAACGCTTGAGCCAAAAGATTGATGCTTTGGTCGTTCATTTTCAAGATTTAAGGCAGAAATACCAAGAATCGCTTTCAAAAATTGATACTCTTTCATCCCAGTTAGAACATCAGTCAAACAAAGGTCAAGAACTAGAAGAGAAAATTAAAATCTTGAAGCTTTCGTCTTCCATGCAAACTGAAACTGGAGATAATAAAGCAGCAAGAAAAAAAATAAATGAGTTGGTGCGGGAGATTGACAAATGCATTGCGTTGTTAAACAATTGATTGTTGCTTATGCAAAAGCTAAAAATAAAGGTTAAAATTGCTAATAGGGTGTTTCCTTTGACCATTTCAAGAGAGGAAGAGGAAATTGTACGAAAAGCAGTTAAAACCATTGAAGACAGACTAAAAATATATGAATCGCGTTTTGAAGCCAAAGACACACAAGACTTATTAAGCATGTGTTTGTTGGAGATGTCTGTCAAGTTTTTTCAAGATGAGCAAAAGTTAAAAGTGGACAGCAATTTAGAAAATAAGTTGTTAGCAATGGAATCTGTCATTGACCACCATTTATCACAATAACGTTCTTTAACAGCATACCCGCATCAATTAATCCAGTTTTTAAACTCAACACGTTTTATTCTGGGGGATGACTTATGCCTTCAAAAACCGGCCTCAACCTATATGGTTTCTTTCTAAGAACAGTGGACTTTTGCGATTGTGTAGCAACCTCATTTCATGTTTCAAAGGAGTTTAATAGCTCAGTAATTGGTGCGGGTTTTTTTTAAAAAAAAGTAAATCATGACAGAAGTAACATTAACCATAATTTCAAGCGCTCTTTTTGGAGCCGCCATCAGCTATTTTATATATCTTAACAAAATCAAACGAACCTCAAACTCTTTAATCGTCAAAGCCGAAGAAAAAGCCAAGCAGATACACAATGAAAAAATTCTTCAAGCGAAAGAAAAATTTATTGAACTAAAGTCAGAGCATGAGAAAATAATTAACCAAAAAAATCAAAAGGTATTTCATGCCGAATCAAGAGTAAAAGAAAAGGAAAGTCGCTTATCTCAAAAATTATCTTCCATAAAAAACAAAGAAGCTCAACTTGAAACCAACCGAAAAAATATAGAAAGGCAGCTTTCAGCTATCAAAGAAAAAGAAAACAAATACGATAAACTCCTTCAAAAACAGGTGGAGGCTTTAGAGGTCATATCTTCCTATTCGGCGGAAGAAGCCAAAAAAGAATTAATACAAACCCTCAAAGATGAAGCCAAAACAAAATCAATGGCTTACATTCAAGAAATAGTGGAAGAGGCCAAATTAACCGCTAATCGCGATGCTAAAAAAATCGTCATACAAACGATTCAACGTACCGCCACCGAACAAGCCATTGAAAACTCTGTTTCCGTATTCAACATTGATGGCGATGAAGTTAAGGGGCGCGTCATTGGTCGTGAAGGAAGAAATATTCGATCTCTGGAGGCCGCCACTGGTGTAGAAATCATTGTTGACGATACACCCGATGCTATTTTATTATCTTGCTTTGATCCCATTCGAAGGGAAATCGCTCGTTTGGCCCTGCACAAATTAGTGTCCGACGGACGTATTCATCCAGCACGTATCGAGGAAGTGGTGAAAAAAACAAGCAAACAGATCGAAGAAGAAATTGTAGATATTGGTAAAAAAACATCTATAGACTTGGGTATCCATGGCTTACATCCCGAGTTAATACGAATGGTTGGAAGAATGAAATACCGTTCTTCTTATGGTCAAAATTTATTACAACATTCACGTGAAGTAGCTAATATGTGTGCTACTATGGCCTCTGAGTTAGGTTTAGATGTAAAAGCTGCAAAACGTGCTGGTCTATTACACGACATTGGTAAAGTTCCTGATGATGAGCCAGAAGTGCCACACGCCATTTTGGGTATGAAATTAGCTCAAAAGTATGGTGAAAAAAGCCATGTATGTAATGCCATTGGTGCTCACCACGATGAAATAGAAATGACCTCTATGATATCGCCTGTTGTGCAAGTGTGCGATGCTATTTCGGGGTCTAGGCCAGGAGCTCGTCGCGAAATTGTAGAATCCTACATTAAGCGAATAAAAGAGTTAGAAAGTACTGCTTTATCTTACCCGGGCGTAGTCAAATCGTATGCCATACAAGCAGGTCGAGAATTAAGAGTTATTGTTGAAAGTGAAAAAATATCTGATGCAGAAGCTCAACAACTTTCCTTTGAGTTGTCACAAAAGATAGAAACGGAGATGACGTATCCTGGGCAAGTTAAGGTAACTGTCATTCGAGAAACTAGAGCTGTCAACTTTGCCAAGTAGTTCAATACGACTTGAATAATTGAAGGAATTTTATCAATTCATTGGTTTTCTCTTGGTCCCCTTTAAAAGTGTAGGAGTATAGTAGATTATTAATCATTCGTTTGACGATTTCAACATGACCACACGGTGAAAAATACTTGGTTTCTTCTTTTATTTTTTCTTTCTGAAGAAAGTGTTCGAGATCTTGTCGGCTAAGAATGGTCCCTTTGCTGAAAGGGTTAATGTAGAATTTGATGGGATCGCCAAACATGTCATTTTCAAAACCCACAATAAAATGTCTAGGCATATTAACACCACAGACTGGTAATCCTATTTGTTTAGAAAGGTGTAAATAAATAATACTTAACGATAAGGGATTTCCTTTTCTATTGTCCATGACATAGTTCAAGCAAGAATTATTGGGCGAATGGTAATTGTTGGTATTTCCTTTGAATCCTTTTTCATTAAATAGAAAATGATTGAATGCCGCTACTTTTTCAAAGTCACTATCGGTCAGCTCTATAGATTGTTTTGCTTCATCGGCCAAAAGAGATAATTGTTCGGAATATAAAGTGCCGTCAAAGTTGGGAAACCTATGTTGTGTTAAGATAATCCAGGCATCAACAAGGTTTTTTTGTGGTGTTTTTATCCACTGATTCAACTTGTTTAAATGGTCGTTAAGATGAATTTGATGAATGATTTCTTCCGCTCGTGTTTGTGTCAGTTGATGATTGTTATTCTCCCATGCCGATTCTAGATGAGTAAGGGCTGAGGTGCCATATTCTAGTAATTTGTCTTTTACACTGGCATATACATCTTCATCGGGGTCATCAAGAAGACGTATCAACGATTGAAAAATTTCAGAAGACATGGGTTAAAATAATTTACCTAAAACAGTATCTATCATGTGGTCGATGGATTGTTTATAATTTGTGGACGCTTTATTAGTAGCTCTATTAGCCAAAATAGTACAAACTGTTAAACATCGGTGTCCCATTAATTTACCAAGCCCATAGAGGGCCGAAGTTTCCATTTCAAAGTTGGTAACCTTATGATTGTTATGATTGAAGGAACGAAGCTGTTGGTGAAGGTTTTTAATGGAGACTGGTAAAGAAACTTCTCTTCCTTGCGGAGCGTAGAAACCAGCAGCGGTCACCGTAATACCTTGAGTAAAATCCTTGAAAGAAGAAAGAAGTTGTTGGTCAGCCGCGTAAATATAAGGAGTTGATAAATGGCTGGGCCAATCAAGATGTTGTTCTAAAGCAGTTTGGAGTTCACTATCAAATTGGTTGTTGGCATAAAAATGCATGAGGTTGTCTAAGCCCAGTCCGTGAGACGAAACCACCAATGAATCAATATCAATTTCTTCACGAATGGTGCCTGATGTTCCCAATCGAATTAAGTTGAGACTGGTAGTTTGTTTCAAAGGAGTATTTGTTTCTAGATTGGTGTTAAACAAGGCATCCAACTCATTGAGGGTAATGTCAATATTGTCTGTACCTATTCCAGTAGACAAGGCACTCACGCGTTGGTCTCCAATGTATCCTGTATGGGTGGTAAATTCTCTATTGGAAACGGTGCATTCAATGGAATCAAAACGTTTGGAAACCTCACTTACTCTGCCCTGATCTCCAACCAAAAAAATAGTTTTTGCAACTTGATTTGGCACCAACTTTAAATGATAAACTCCTTTCACATTATTCATTGTAAAATCAATTTTTATTTGTTAACTTTGTGTAACAAATCTATTAAAAATTATGAGTTCTAAAAGTCAGAAAATACTTGTTCCCATTGGATTCACCAATCAGTCTATTATTGCCCTTCAACAAGCTGTTATTTTTGCCAAAGCTACCCAATCAGATATCGTTATACTTACCGTTTTGGAACTACCTTCAACGCTGGGTTTACTTTTTTCTAATTTTGAGAGTCAGCAAGAGGAAATGAAAAGTAAGGCAGAGGTCAAATTACATGCTTTAAAAGAGCAGTATTGTCAAGGGGTTAATGTTGAATGTGCTGTGGCGGTTGGAAAAGTGTATGAGAAAATAGTTGAAGTAGCTGAACAGTTCGAAGTGAATCTGATTATTTTAGGAACCGACGGTACGGCTAAAAACATCAAGAAAAAATTCATTGGATCAAATGCCTACAAAGTTGTTCGTTCTGCTAGTATGCCAGTGGTCACCATCAAGGGCAAGGAAATAAGAAAACAATGTCGTGTGATAGCCCTTCCTTTGGATTTGCATAAAGAAACAAGAGAGAAAGTATCTTACGCCATAGAATTTGCTCGGCTTTTAAATTCGTCCATTCATGTATTTTCAGTTTCCCTTGAAAACAATGACGATGTTGTGAAAAATAAACTTAAACAAACCTTGTCGCAGGTCAATACTTTTATTACTTCTAAAGGCATACCAACAAGCATGGCCTTTGTAGAAATTGATGGCTCTGACGGTTTTTCAAATTCCATCATCAATTATTCAAAAGATATAGAAGCCGATTTGATGATGATAATGACCAAAGAAGAATCTAACTTAGAACTCAACTTTTTAGGATCTAATGCACAAAAAATCATTAATAATTCCGATATTCCGGTCATGAGTATTCGTCCAGCCATAAAAAAGGATTTGACCTCCTTTACCATTCAGTAAACAAATTGATAAAAAAATATTTCAAAAGAAATATTCATTTCTTAGATTTGTCCGTTGTAGAAACACTATGCGGTCTATATACCTGTCCATCACGTTTTGTTTGATTTTGTTTGCCTCAAAGATGGAGGCATTTTCTGTTGTCAGTGAGCCATTGCCCGTATTTTATAATTCGGATTCTGCCTGGGTAGACAGCGTGATAAACACCCTTACTCTTGAACAAAAAATAGCTCAATTATTTATGGTGGCTGCCTATTCTAACAAAGGCAAAAGCCATCAAATAGAAATAGAGGAGTTGATAAAAAAATACCACATCGGAGGTCTTATGTTTATGCAAGGAGGACCTATTCGACAAGTTCGCTTGACCAATCATTATCAGTCGATCAGTTCCGTACCATTGATGATAGCTCAAGACGCCGAATGGGGCGTTTCTATGCGTTTGGATAGTACCCAGCGTTTCCCTTGGCAAATGACCATGGGTGCCATACAGGACGACACGCTTATTTATGCTATGGGCAAGGAAGTAGCCCGTCAATGTCAGCGATTAGGTGTTCATATCAATTTTGCACCTGTGGTTGATGTGAATTCAAATCCCGACAACCCCATAATAAACAATCGTTCTTTCGGAGAAAATCCCCACAAGGTGGCTGAACAATCTTTGCTGTACATGAAGGGCTTACAAGAGTCTGGTGTCTTAGCGTGTGCCAAGCACTTTCCTGGGCATGGTGATACCGATGCCGATTCACACAAAACTCTACCCACTTTATTGCATGACAAAAAGCGATTAGATAGCGTTGAAATAGTACCTTTTAAGCTTCTTATTGACAACGGTTTAGGCAGTGTGATGGTGGCTCATTTACACATTCCCTCACTAGATAAAACCGATTCTTTGGCGGCCACATTATCTAAAAAAGTTGTTCAAGGGCTATTAAAAAACAAACTTTCATACAAAGGTTTAGTCTTTACCGATGCTTTGAACATGAAAGGGGTTAGCCAGTACTACGAACCTGGTGAAGTTGATTTGATGGCTCTGTTGGCTGGCAATGATGTTCTTCTCTTTCCTGAGGATGTGCCAAAAGCCATAGAGCACATAAAACAAGCGGTTGCTAAAAAGAAAATTTCTGAACAAGAGATTGAACAACGATGTCGAAAAATCTTAATGGCTAAAAGTTGGTTTGGACTTCACCAATTCACTCCGATTAGTGAAGAAAACCTTGTGGAGGATTTAAATACTGAACATACTCAATTTCTGATTTCTAAACTCTTTGAAAAGGCCATTACTTTATTGCAAAATAACCAGCAACTACTGCCATTACAACGTTTCGACACATTGGATCTAGCGGTTCTGTGCATTGGTCAAGAGTCGGCTGCCT
>CAXDOW010000096.1:0-7625 GCA_963991165.1 uncultured Flavobacteriales bacterium
CCCTATTCCGTATGACTTGACCCTTGAGTATGCTAGTTGCATTATCAAAGCTAATCCAGCAAGGGTAGTTTCTACTGTACACATTGTAGGCCCCAATGGACAACGTTCGCTCTCCCCACCTTTTCTTTTTATGAAAATTTAAACCAATATCTAGTCGGTGATAGGCAGCCATTCTATAATTATTTCGGCTTGGAAAATACGCCACTTCATTAACCGTGTTTTGATTTATTCCATTGATATTCCCATTGGCATTTATTTCTGGGATTCTTGCAGTGCTTAATGTTAAATTATTTCCAGTTCCATAAACCCATGTAACGCCAATATCAAATTGCTCGTTGAATGAATGCGTAACTACCACCGATATGTCGTGCCTTCGGTCGTATTTATAAGGAAACCAATTGCCAAAATTGACACTGGCAAATTGTCGTTCGCTGAACGATAGTGTATACCCTATCCAACCATTTGTTTTTCCTTTTTTCTTTTGAAAGAACAACTCTAGCCCATAGGCCCGTCCCTTACCATAAGTTTCCACTTTATTTCGCCAATCTTGAAAACCTAATATCTGTGAGCCAGGTTTTAAAGTCAATAAATTATCCATTCGTTTGTAATAGCTCTCCAAACTTACTTCATACTGGCCGTTTTTTAGTCGATGATTTAAAGACAGTGCTATTTGTTTAGATTTCTGAGGGGGGATAGAGTCTGTACTGGGTACCCATATATCAATGGGTAATCCAATACTTGTATTACTCAGTAAATGAATGTGTTGCTGCATTTGGGCATACGATCCTTTTACTGACCAATCTTTATTAATTATATATCTTGAAGATAACCTAGGTTGTATGTCTGTGTATGACTTTCCTTGGGTGTAAAACAAAGCCAAATGCACACCAGCATTGAGCTTCAATCTATCGTTTACCTTGATATCGTCCTCAATAAAGAAAAAAGTATCGTGGTTGTACAGTTTTTCAGAAAAATTGAATGTAGTATCGAGTTCCGAAAGAGTTTGATTTTGAAGGGAATCAATACTAAAACGCCTTTCATAAAAATCAATACTGCCTGGGAAAAAACTATGGTAAGTATAATTGACTCCAAACTTAACGTAGTGGTTTGGGTTAGGCAAAAAATCAAAATCTATTTTCGCTCCATAGTCTTTTATGCCCGAGTAGTAAGCAAATTCAACAGAGTCCTGATTGACTATATTTAGGTACGATTGTCGAAAGGAATTATTAAACTCCGTTTTGAACTTGTATTCAGAAAAAGTGAGAGTGGTATTGCTAAAAAGTTTATTGCTGAACAAATGATTCCATCGCAATGAGGAGGTAACATTTCCCCATTGTAAGCCAAAATCGGTTTTGTCACTATACTGAACATCCGAGTTGGATGAATAATCAGAATGTTTATCACCGAATTCGTCGGTCAAATAAAATCGGTCTTTCCCTGAATAAACGCTTAGATATAATCGATCGTTGTTTGATATTTTATGGTTTAACTTGGCGTTCAAATCATAAAAAAAATAGCCAGCTGGATTGCCATTATTTACGCTTCTGATAAAAGGTTGCGCTAATAAATCAATATAGGTGCGTCGGCCAGAAACAATGAATGATGTTTTGTCTTTTACTATGGGGCCTTGTAAGGTGAGTTTGGATGAAATAAGGCCAATGCTTCCCTCCCCTTCAATTTTTTTCATATTTCCTTCTTTCATGTCAATTTCAAGGACCGAAGATAATCGCCCTCCAAACCTTGAGGGAAAGCCGCCTTTAGTTAGACGAACATTTTTTATGGCATCGGCATTAAAGACAGAGAAAAAACCAAATAGATGCGATACATTATAGACTGGAACACCATCTAAAAGAATTAAATTTTGATCGGGGCCACCGCCACGAACATAAAATCCACTGGTTCCTTCTCCTCCAGATTGCACCCCAGGGAGGAGTTGAATGGCTTTCAATACGTCAACTTCGCCCAGTAAAGCTGGTATATTTTTAATTTGTTCAACAGGAACTTCAACTATGCTTGACTGAGTTCGTTCCACTACCGTCTCTTGACCAACAATAGTGACTTCTTGTATCGTTTGTGTGGACAATTCCAATTCTACATTGAGAACTAGGTCTTTATCAAGGGTTAATGACTTTGACGCTTTGTCGAAGCCAATGTATGAGAAATCTAAATTGACAGTTCCCTCTGGAATAGTCATTGAATAAAATCCATAGGTATTAGTGGTTGTTCCTAGTAATTTTTCCTTCCAAATGACATTAACGCCAATCATACTTTCGCCAGTCTCTTTATCAATAACATAACCACTAATGGTATATTTATCTTGAGCACATAGATTAAATAGAGGAAGTAAACACATTATTAGGAAAGAAAATGAATGTCTTTTCATTACAATTTAGATTTCAACAATTTATTAGTCCATGTTTTATCAGTTCTTTTTTCATTTGTTGCTGGAGATGTAACGCTTGCTCTCTGGCCTTTATTGCGAAGTCTAGGGAATTATCAGCATACAGGATTCCTCTTGATGAGTTTACTAACAAACCACATTGCTCATTCATACCATATTTAGCTACTTCTGAAAGACTTCCGCCTTGTGCTCCAACCCCTGGAACTAACAAAAAGTGATGGGGAACAATATTTCTTATTTGTTCTATGGATGATGAGCGAGTGGCACCTACAACAAACATTATGTTTTCACCGTAGTGTTGTGTTGTTTTCAATACCTTTTGATAGAGAAGCTCTCCGCTGTCGTCTTTTATCATTTGAAAATCCAAGCCACCAGCATTGGAAGTGAGTGCTAAAATAATAGCCCATTTACCGTCAAATTCTAAAAATGGAGTAATGGAGTCTGATCCCATATAGGGTGTCACGGTCACGGCATCAAAATCATAGGTTTCAAAAAATGTCTTGGCATACATTTTGGACGTATTGCCGATGTCGCCACGCTTAGCATCGGCAATAGTAAATTGATCATTTGGAATATAATCTATTGTTTTTTTAAGACTTCGCCACCCTTTCTCTCCCAAGCTTTCATAAAAGGCAATATTGGGTTTATAGGCAACACACAAATCGTAAGTAGCATCAATTATTTGTTTGTTAAATTCAAAAACAGGATCTTCTAATTCCTTTAGATGAGATGGGATTTTTTGCAAATCAGTATCTAAGCCAATACATAAAAATGATTCCTTCTGTTGTATTTGCCTAAATAGTTGGTGTGCTTTCATCTTATTGTGATTGAGTGGTTCCTTCTTTTAATCGTTCGGCATTTTCAGCAATTTTCAGCTCTTCAATGAATTTGTCTAAATCGCCATTAACTACGTTGGTTAAATTGTATTGAGTGAGTCCAATACGATGGTCGGTGACTCTTCCTTGGGGGTAGTTGTAGGTTCTTATTTTAGCCGAGCGGTCACCAGTAACAACCATGGATTTTCGTTTACCAGAAAGTTCTTCCATCCGCTTTTGCTGCTCGATTTCATAAATTCTTGATCGAAGGACTTTTAATGCTTTATCGTAATTTTTGTGCTGCGATTTTTGATCTTGACATTGAGCCACTACACCAGTGGGAATGTGCGTTAGGCGAACAGCAGAATAGGTCGTATTGACAGATTGACCTCCTGGTCCGGATGAACAATAGGTATCTTTTCTTATATCGCTATCTTTTATTTCCACATCAAACTCTTCGGCTTCAGGCATCACAACGACTGATGCCGCTGAGGTGTGTACTCTACCCTGAGTTTCAGTTTGCGGAACTCGTTGAACTCGATGGACACCGGATTCGAATTTGAGCATCCCATAGACATCATCCCCATTTACGTTAAAAATAATTTCCTTATATCCTCCCGACGTGCCTTCTGCTACGTCAACAGGTTCTATTTGCCACCCTTTGGCACTAGCATAATTAGAATACATTCTAAACAAATCACCAGTAAAAATACTGGCTTCATCGCCACCAGCACCGGCTCTAATTTCGACCACTGCATTTTTAGCATCAGCTGGGTCTTTAGGTATTAAAAGAACTTTTATGTCTTCTTCTAAAGTTTCTTTATTTGGTAATAATTCATCTAGCTCAAGTTTTGCCATTTCTTTCATCTCTTCATCTTTCAACATCTCTTTGGCATTCTCTATGTTAGACAATAAGTTTTTATAATTCTTATGGGCTTCAATTATGGGCTGAAGGTCTTTGTATTCTTTATTGAGCTGGACATATTGTTTCATATCAGCAATGATGTCAGGCTGTACAATGAGTTGTGAAACTTCATCGAATCTTAATTTTATTGCTTCTAATTTTTCTAACATAAATTAATAGATAAATCTGCCAAATGGACTATGAATGGTTAACTGTTTATTTGGTGACGATTCTACCCTGCCAATTATTTTTGCATCAACATTAAAGGACTTTGAAATGGCCATAATATCATCTGCAACGTCTCTTGGCACATAGAGTTCCATGCGATGTCCCATATTAAATACCTTGTACATTTCTTGCCAATCGGTGTTAGATTCTTGCTGAATAAGCTCAAAAAGAGGGGGAATATCGAAAAGATTATCTTTGATAACATGTAATTGGTCAACAAAATGTAACACTTTAGTTTGAGCACCTCCACTACAATGAACCATTCCATGAATGTATTGTCTGTGTGATTCAAGAATCTGTTTTATGATTGGTGCGTAGGTTCTTGTTGGAGAAAGAACTAAGCGTCCAATATTGACAGGCAGATGGGGTAGTTTCTCGGTTAATGTTCGTGATCCTGAATAGACTAATTCCTTTGCAAGCGAAAGGTCATAGGTTTCTGGATATTGGTGTGCTAAGCTGTGATGAAAAACATCGTGACGTGCCGAGGTTAGGCCATTACTTCCCATCCCTCCATTGTATTCTTTTTCGTAGGTGGCCTGTCCAAAGGAAGACAATCCTACAATGACATCTCCGTGAGAAATAGTGTGGTTTGATATAATGTCTTTTTTAGACATTCTACACACGACCGTAGAGTCCACAATTATCGTTCGTACTAAATCGCCCACATCGGCTGTTTCTCCTCCGGTAGAATAGATACCAATACCTAAATCTCGTAATTCCTCTATCAACTCTTCTGTACCGTTAATAATGGCTGAAATGACCTCGCCTGGGATTACGTTTTTATTTCTTCCAATGGTTGATGATAGTAAAATATTATTGGTTGCACCGACACACAATAAATCGTCTAAATTCATAACCAAGGCATCTTGAGCTATGCCTTTCCAAACAGAAGCATCACCTGTTTCTTTCCAATAAGCATAGGCCAAAGACGATTTAGTGCCAGCTCCGTCGGCGTGCATCACCACACAAAAATCATCATCGTGGCACAAATAATCTGGAACAATTTTACAAAATGCTTTTGGAAAGAGTCCTTTATCAACATTTTTTATGGCCTGATGCACATCCTCTTTGTCCGCTGAGACTCCTCTTAAATGATAACGACTTTGTGACATATTTTATAAAAAAAAAGTACCTCAAATATTTGAGGCACTTTTTCATATCAAAACATTGGTTAATTTTTCTTTTTTACGACTTCATCTTTTTCGGCATCATAAAAAGAATCTAATATGACTTTGAAATCGGTTCTTCGATTGTATTGATGTGCTTTTTCCTTATCTTTTTTTCTTCTTAACTTATTCTCAATAAAATCAGCCGTTAATACAGCGCCAATCCTGAGCTTTCCATCTTTCACATCCATAACAAATGGCTCCGTCTCACCCATACCAAGAGCGACAAGTCGTTTTGGCTCAACACCTTTAGCCACCATGTAGTCAACACAAATTTGAGCTCTCTTTTGAGAAAGTTCCATGTTGAAATCATCCCCTGCTCTGCTGTCAGTGTGAGAGCGAAGTTTAATAACTACATTCGGATTTTGCATCAGTACAATGACTAAAGCATCTAAGGCTTCTTTAGATTTTAATCTTAGTTTAGCGCTGTTGTAATCATATTCAATTCTTGGTATGATAATTTCTTTTACCGTAGGTTCAAGAACGATATCTTGAATGATATTTATGGATTCTTTAACCCCAATAGTGGACTCCGTAAAGTTATTGGTTAGGTAACCATCTTTACTGACTTCCAAGTTGTAGGAAAGGTTTTCTTTGATGAAATCATCGTCAAAAATATATCGTCCTGAGTTATCGCTAATGGCGGTCATTTTACTTCCATCACTGCCTTCAATATCAATTTTTGCGCCGGTAATAATTTGTTCCGATTTGGCATCTTTGACAACTCCTGAAAGTGTTAAATCTAATTTGGGAAGGTAGAACTGATAAATATCATCGCCTTTACTCCCAATTCGATTGGATGACAAATAGCCTTTTTCGTCAACTTGTTCAAAAATGATACCAAAATCGTCGTTGGAAGAGTTGATCGGGCTTTTCATGTTGATGACTGAACGTAGGTTATTTTCTTCATCAAATTCGGCTTTAAATATGTCTAATCCTCCCATTCCTATATGTCCATCAGAAGAAAAATATAAGGAACCATCGTAATGTATGAATGGAAACACTTCGTTTCCGTTGGTATTGATTTGTTCTCCCATATTTATCGGCTCACTCCATTCGTCTCTTTTAACTTTTTTAACATACCAAATATCATTCCCACCATAGCCCCCTTTCATATCGGATGAAAAATAAAGCACCTTGCCATCTGTGCGAAGAGATGGGTGAGCAAAGCTACTTACACTATCGTAAGGAAGTGGTAAAAGTACTGGAGAAATCCAATCTTTACCCTTTTTTCTTGAAAAGTAAATCTCACAGGTAGGTATGGGTTTTATTTTTGAATTTTCCATGCATCTAGTAAAATAAATTTCATTACCTCGACTATTCATGGATGGAGTTGCTTCGTGATGGCTGGTGTTCATTGGCTCTTCAAAAGGGGTTGGTTTTGACCATCTATTTTTCTTTTTATCGAATTTTGTCCAAAAGATATCAGTGAATGAGTTACCTGTAAATCCGTCATTGGATTTACCTAAAGAGCCATCTCTTGTGGAAGTAAAAAATAGTTCGTCATAATCTTTACTAGCATAGCAGGGAGAAAATTCTTCCTTGTTAGTGTTGTGTGCAAAAGGAGTTAGGATGTAGCGTGTAGGATTATCACGACTTTCAATAGCAAACTCACACGACTTTATCCCAAAATCGGCACGTGAATCATTAGCTTTTAAGGATTTATATTTTTTGAATTGCTCTATAGCTTGAGTGTACTGCTGTTGTTTTTGCAATACTTGAGCATATCGCAAATAAACCTCAGCATGAGGGTACTTGGCCTTGATAGCTCGCTTGTACATGGCAGTAGCTTTTTTCAAGTAAATAGGGGTGGCTATGTGTCTAGCACATTCGGCTTGCAAAAAAATAAGTTCGGCTTTTTTTGCTCTATTCTTTTCTTTGGAGTATTGTTCTTTGAATAGTTTTTCGGCCTCATGATAATTCTTCATTACAAAGGCTTTATCCGCTTTTGACAACTTAACTTTTTTCGAAGAATTTTGTGCGTTCGTTACCGAAGATGATAGCAAAAATAATAGAATTACAAGTGAAAGTAAATGTTTCATTTCGAATACTTTGAATTTTTGCTAAAATAAGGATTTATTTCTTTTGTGGAAGTGTCATAAGTATATCTA
>CAXDOW010000097.1:0-7603 GCA_963991165.1 uncultured Flavobacteriales bacterium
TATGATTTTTGTAGTAATTAAAAAGAACAAGGTCTTTGCGTAGGTCTTGTGTTTTAGTTCTGTTGGAAATAAGCTTGAAGACTCTTTGTTCTTCTTTGGTCATACTGTGAATTAGTTGAGAAAGTGTTTTCATGCTAAAATGGTTGAATACGTAAGTTTTACAAATGTAACATTTTTGCTATATTTGGTGAACATTAATTTTAAATCTTTTGCTTGCCATGAAAAATAGTTTGGTCGTTTTATTTTTTGTTTTCAGTTTAGTTGGGAATAGCCAAAGTCAGTATTCACTTTCTTTATCAAATGTTGTTATATCAGACACGGTCTATATGGGCTCGGTCTTGGGATACAGTTTAGAAATTAAGAACTCGGGCACAGATACGATTTGTTGGCCAGTTGAAGTATTTATTAGTGTTAATTCTAGCTACATAGAGCCCTGTGTGGTGTTTTTCTTCGATGAAAGTTGCTTTGCACCTGGAGATGTACTCACAATAGATTGGCCGACGATTGATACCATTAACTCAACCCTTGATGGTGGCTACTTATCAGTCAGTCAAGAAAAGTCCTTTGTTGAGGGCGAAAATGTGATTGTGGTTTGGCCAGCGGTTTCGGATACATCTGGAGGTCCGTATCAAACAGAACAATTTTTAAACGTAGTCTATGCTATTGACAATACAACAGATGTTGAAGAAAGCGTTGAGCAACAATTACATCTTTCCTTCAACGATAGAAACTTGATAATTCAATCACCACATTCTCAACTACATCACTACGAATTATATGATTTGATGGGAAGGAAGGTTCTAGAGGGTCAAAAACCAGCTATTGATACCAGTAATTTGAAAGGAAGCGTTTATGTTCTTTCCGTGTTGCTTAAAGATGGTACACAGCAAACGGTTAAAGTCATATTGCCTTAGTTCATAAGGTCTTCAATCTCGTTAGCTTCAATGGGAATGGAGGCCATTAAATCTATGGGTTCGTCTTTTGTTACTACCAAGTCATTTTCAAGTCTTATACCTAGCTTTTCTTCTAAAATGTAGATGCCGGGCTCGCAAGTAAATACCATGCCTTCTTCAATGGGCTTGTCCCACAAGCCCACGTCGTGAACGTCTAACCCAAGAAAGTGACTGGTACCATGCATGAAATACTTTTTGTAAGCGGGTTTTTTTGGATCTTGATTTTTAATATCGTTGTTGTCCAAAAGACCAAGCTCAATAAGTTCAGACTGCATCATCAGACCAACTTCTTTGTGATAATCAGATAAAAGAGTGCCTGGTCTTAATAATTTGGTAGCTTGTCTCATCACTTTCAAAACGGCATTGTACACTTGTTTTTGACGGTGGGTAAAACGGCCATTTACTGGAACGCATCGCGTCATGTCGGAAGCGTAATTGGCGTATTCTGCTCCAACGTCCATAAGGATTAAGTCGCCCTCTTTGCACGCTTGATTATTGTCAATATAGTGCAAGACACAAGCATTTCTTCCCGATGCAATAATGGGTTCATAAGCAAACCCTTTAGAGCGATTAATTAAAAACTCATGCATAAATTCGGCTTCAATTTCGTATTCCATTACCTTAGGTTTAATGAAGTTAAGAACCCTACGAAACCCTTTTTCTGTAATGTGGCAAGCGTGTTGCAACAAGCTAATTTCTTCGGTCTCTTTCACTGAGCGTAACTGGTGTAAAATGGGAGCAGATTTATCGTATGACATAGTCGGATATTTGCTTTTACACCATGCGTTAAATCGATCGGTCTGTGTTTCCACTTCGGAACTGGATCGAGCATGTTCATTGGAGTTTAAAAGTACGCTAGTGGCTTCTTGCATTATTTCATCAAATACTTTCTCAAATTCAGAATTCCAGTAAACAGTGGCAATGCCTGAAACTTCCAAGGCCTGTTTTTTGGTCAGTTTTGCGCCTTCCCAAATAGCAATAAGCTCGCTAGTCTCCTTCAAAAATAGAACCTCTCTATGTTTTGGGTTTGAACAATTTGGAAACAAGAGCAGCTTGCTTTCCTCTTGATCGATACCACTCAGCCAAAATAGGTCACTATTTTGTTTGAAAGGCATCGTGCCGTCGGCATTGGTAGGCATTTGGTCATTGGAGCAAAAAATAGCCATTGAACCATTTGTCATAGCTGACGAAAAACGATATCGGTTTTTTTCGAATAATGATTTGTTGATAGGGTGGTATCTCATGATTTATTGTTTGTTTGGCAAAGATATAATTTTGAATCATTCTAAACTTCGTTAATTTAATGAGTGATAAGTTGCCAAAACAAATTTTGGGTGTTAAATTTGTGCAATTATACTAACTAAATTTATTGATGAGCAAATCGATTCTGATTAAATCCTCTTTGGCGAAAAAATACTGGATGGCTGCAACAGGCTTATTTTTGTGCTTGTTTTTAGTAGGTCATTTGCTGGGAAACTTGCAGTTGTTGTTACCGATTAACGAAGCATCCGACTCGTTCAATTTGTATGCCCGCTTTATGACCAGCAATCCCATCGTCAAATTACTCTCTTATTTAACCTATTTCAGTATCTTATTTCATTCAGTTGATGGGATTTTATTGACTATCCAAAACAAAAAGGCCAGGCCAGTTGCGTACGCTTACAATAAACCTGGAGTTAACTCCACTTGGAGCTCTAGAAATATGGGTTTGTTAGGCACTGTTCTTCTGTTCTTCATAATCATACACATGAGAAGTTTTTGGTACGAGATGCATTTTGGAAATATGCCCACAACTATAATTGAGGGGGAAGAAGTGAAAGATTTATATTTGATAACGACCCAAGCGTTTGAGCGTTTTTGGTACGTCGCACTATATGTATTGTCCATGATAGCCATCGCTTTTCACCTTTCTCATGGATTTGCTAGTGCTTTCCAAACTTTTGGGGCCAACCACCCAAAATACACTCAAGTTGTAAAAAAAATAGGATATGCTTTTGGAATCCTTATTCCACTGGCCTTTGCCATCATTCCTTTAGCCATTTATTTTAGATAAAAACAAGACATGAGCAAATTAGACGCTAAAATTCCTAAGGGACCATTAAAAGATAAGTGGACCAATCATAAAAACACCATCAATCTAGTCAATCCGGCTAATAAACGGTCGATTGATGTCATCGTTGTAGGAACAGGCTTGGCAGGGGCATCAGCAGCCGCTTCACTAGCAGAGATGGGATATAATGTTAAGTCTTTTTGTTTTCAAGACTCTCCGCGACGCGCCCATTCCATTGCTGCTCAGGGGGGGATAAATGCTGCTAAAAACTATCAAAACGATGGTGATTCGGTGTACAGATTGTTTTACGATACCATCAAAGGAGGCGACTATCGATCCAGAGAGGCCAATGTATACCGACTAGCCGAGGTTAGTACTAATATTATAGACCAATGTGTAGCTCAAGGGGTCCCTTTTGCTCGTGAATATGGAGGTCTTTTGGATAATCGCTCTTTCGGTGGGGTTCAGGTTTCTAGAACATTTTATGCCAAAGGCCAAACCGGACAGCAATTGCTTCTTGGGGCCTATTCGGCTATGTCTCGCCAAATAAATAAAGGCAAGATTAGCATGTTCAATCGCCACGAGATGTTAGATGTTGTCATTGTGGATGGCAAAGCCAGAGGAATTATTTCACGAAATTTAGTAACCGGAGAGGTGCAGCGTCATTCTGCACATGCGGTTGTCTTAGCATCTGGAGGTTATGGCAATGTTTTTTTTCTGAGCACCAATGCCATGGGAAGTAATGTGACGGCTGCCTGGAAAGCACATAAAAAGGGTGCTTTCTTCGCCAATCCATGCTTTACTCAAATTCACCCTACATGTATTCCAGTTTCTGGCGAATATCAATCTAAATTGACCTTGATGTCAGAGTCTCTGAGAAACGATGGGCGTATTTGGGTTCCCAAAAACAAAGAGGATGTTGAAGCCATTCGTTCTGGTCGAAAAAAGCCAACCGAACTTACAGAAGATGAAAGAGACTATTATTTAGAACGTAGATACCCAGCATTTGGAAATCTTGTGCCTCGAGATGTGGCTAGTCGAGCGGCCAAAGAACGTTGTGATGCGGGCTTCGGTGTCAACGAAACAGGAGAAGCCGTATATTTAGATTTCGCCTCAGCCATAGAACGTTATGGTAAAGAGCAAGCCAATATTAAAGGGTTAGATGAGTCTGACAAAGAATTGATAACTTCTTTAGGTAAAGCCATTGTTAAAGCTAAATATGGCAACCTTTTTCAGATGTATGAAAAGATAACGGATGACAATCCTTACGAAACACCTATGAAAATATATCCTGCGGTTCATTACACTATGGGTGGATTGTGGGTGGATTACAACTTAATGACCAATGTTCCTGGACTTTATGCCTGTGGAGAAGCTAACTTCTCAGATCATGGAGCGAACAGACTGGGGGCGTCAGCTTTGATGCAAGGTTTAGCCGATGGCTATTTTGTGTTGCCTTATACTATAGGCGATTACTTAGCCGATGATATACGAACAGGAGCTATTCCAACGACCCTTCCCGAATTTGATGAGGCGGAGCAAAAAGCGAAAGATAAGTTGCAACAATTGATTCAAAATAATGGTACAAAACCAGTTGATTATTTCCACAAGAAATTGGGTAAAATCATTTGGAATGAGTGTGGTATGTCCAGAAATAAAGAAGGTCTTCTCAAAGCTATTGACGATGTCACTGCACTCCGAGAAGAGTTTTGGAAGGAAGTACAAGTTCCTGGCAGCATAGATGAACTCAATCAAGAGTTAGAAAAAGCGGGCCGCGTAGCAGACTTTTTAGAACTAGGAGAACTAATGTGTAAAGACGCCTTAGAACGAGCCGAGTCGTGTGGGGGTCATTTTAGAGAAGAATCTCAAACAGAAGAAGGCGAAGCCTTACGAAACGATCAAGACTACACATTTGTTTCTGCTTGGCAATACGCTGAAAAGCCCTCCGATTCCGTTTTGCATAAAGAAGAATTGGCATACGAAAACATAGAATTGAAACAAAGAAGTTATAAATAATTCCATATGAATTTAACCCTCAAAATTTGGCGGCAAAAAAACGCTAACGAAAAAGGAAAAATCGTAGAGTACAAAGTGGGCGACATTAGTCCTGATATGTCTTTTTTGGAGATGATGGACGTACTCAATAACGACCTTATCGAAAATGGGAATGATCCTGTAGCCTTTGACCATGATTGTAGAGAAGGTATTTGTGGCAGTTGTTCTATGTACATCAATGGAGAAGCGCACGGTCCTGCTCGAGCCGTAACAACGTGTCAGCTTCACATGCGAGAGTTTAAAGATGGAGAAACCATCTATATAGAACCATGGCGAGCTAAGGCCTTTCCAATTATCAAAGACCTAGTAGTAGATCGTTCAGCTTTCGATAGAGTCATGCAGGCAGGAGGGTACGTTTCAGTAAATACTTCAGGAAATACCTTAGATGCAAACGCTATTCCTGTCCCAAAAGAAGATGCCGATCAATCGTTCAACGCGGCCACCTGTATCGGATGCGGCGCATGCGTTGCTAGCTGTAAAAATTCTTCAGCCATGTTGTTTGTATCTGCCAAGGTGTCTCAATTAGCCCTTTTGCCTCAAGGTCAGGTTGAAAGAGAAGAAAGAGTTCTCAATATGGTCGATCAAATGGACTCTGAAGGATTTGGAAATTGTACTAATACGGGCGCCTGTGAAGTAGAGTGCCCCAAGGAAATATCACTAGAAAATATCGCTAGAATGAATAGAGAGTTTTTAGCTGCTTCTGTCAAATCCAAAAAGTAATCTTCTAAAGTTACCAAGCACCTGATGACGAAACTTTCAGTAACTTTAGTTCAATGTCATCTAGTTTGGGAAAACCCATCTGCCAATAGGCGCAAAATCCAACAACTATTAAATCCTGTTAATAAAAGCGATCTTATTGTTTTGCCTGAGATGTTTTCCACGGCTTTTAGTATGACGGCACAAGCGGAAAGCATGCAAGGTGAAACCATCCAATGGATGAGTCGTCTTGCTAAAGATAAACAGGCACTAATTATTGGCTCTCTAATTGTTGAAGAACATGAAAAAAAGTATAATCGTTTGATTTGCTCATTCCCTAACGGAGCCATCGAATACTACGACAAACGGCATTTGTTTGGATTAATTGATGAGTCAGCTCATTTTAAAGCGGGCAAACAACGGCTCATAATAAATTATAAAAATTGGCGTATTTGCCCCATGATTTGTTATGACCTCCGATTTCCTGTTTTTAGTCGCAACCATCAAGACTATGATGTGTTAATTTATGTAGCCAATTGGCCCGAAACGAGAATTCATCATTGGAAAAAATTATTAGAAGCAAGAGCCATTGAAAATCAGTCGTATGTCATTGGGGTGAATAGAGTGGGCAACGACGACAACGGCATTTTCTTTAATGGGCAAAGCCGAGTGATAGATGCCAGCGGCCTTTGCTTATATGAAGGCAATGATATCGAGGATCTACCAACAGTTGAATTAGACTATCAAAGCTTAATGTTTGTAAGAAAGAAATACCCCTTTTTGGGTGACGCTGACGATTTTACTATTCATTAGTTTCCCAAATTAGATTTATATCCCAATTGTTTCTAATACTGATAGTTTCTGAAAAATAGCTTACTTTTTCTGGTAATCTTTCTGAAAGTAAATGACCAGAATCCCATTGTCCATTTTCATTTTCGTCAACGATTATTCGGAGGGAGTAACTTCCTGCAAGTAAAGAATCCATAATCAATGGATTTGTTATTCTAGACTCATACATTACCTTTTCATTTTTTAAAAGTTGAGCGATTAACGGTTGGTTAGGCAATGAGTCTACTCTCAAACGACCAAAATCAGTATTTGAGCTGTCGCTTTGTAAAGGCATTATACTGTCGTGTTGATGCGTTTCGTCAAACAACATCACATTCATATTTTCCAGATTGGGTTTTAATGCATCGGAAACAAAACCAACTCGTTCTTGAGGCAAGCTAAAGAGGAAGTTATTATCTAAATCTTCCAAAGCAAACAATTTGAACGCTTTGTTGGGAAGGTTTGAAAATGAAAATTTTCCTTCTTCATTACTTTTAGTTAGGTAGTATGGCCTGACCTTGTATAAAAGACTATCTGTTTTATTTTCAAAAGGGTATAAGCAAACAATGACATTTTTGACGATTTGGGAAGAAATGGCATCATTAATTGATCCTCTTATATATAATGTGTCGATTTGACTTCCACTTGAAAAGGTATAATTCAAATCTTGGACTTCATTTCCTTCCGTAATGTCTTTGACATAATTGTTAAGTTCCAGCAAATAAGTTGTGTTTTCTTCCAATGGGGCATCTATTTTAAGTATTAACTTGTTTTTATTTGCTTTCGATTCAATAGAATTATCAATGTATGGGGAGAGTATGATTTCTTGCGATGAATTGATAATGATGGTTTCGTCAAATTCCATAATTATTTCATTTCCGTCGAACTGAACAGACTGGTTAGGAGGTGAAACATGTATCAGTGTTGGTGCTTTAGTGTCTTTATCACCTCCAGTCAAGGGAGTAATATTAGCACCTGTCTCTTATACACATCTGACGCTGCCGACGAATAGAGAGGTGTA
>CAXDOW010000098.1:0-7585 GCA_963991165.1 uncultured Flavobacteriales bacterium
GTAGCTCCGCCACCAGTTGACAAAACAAGAGAGCCATCGTCATTCATATAACAATCCAATGCCCAAGTGTTGCCTATTGTTGTTTCTGCTTGAAAATTGAAATAAGCACCAGAGTTATCATCAATAAAAAAGTTAGCTGAAAAACTGAAGTTTCCTTCATCAAACACTTCGCCAAAAGGCAATACTACATCTTGCGGGCCACCAACTGATGCCGATGAACTAAAATAAATAGAATTTGACCCACTAGCAGCATTGTCAGAGGTGACTTGTGCGTCTTCTGTATTTCCGGTGGCTCCTGACCATGTCGTCCAAGTAGTGTTTTCGACACCAATGTAGTCACCAACTTGATAACTTTCAAAATCGTCGGAAAAATTGAATTGAGCTGATGCCGATAGAAAAATGAAAGAGAATAAAAAAGTGTATAAATTTTTCATAATAAATTAAGTATTAATTCATACAAGTTTAAGTATTTCTTGACAATTAAAAAAATACGCAGACAATTTCTTTATTCTTATTTTTGTAAGATGACTACACTTATAGTTGTTATTTGCGTGGGCTTACTTTTTTTGGGGCTTCTTGGATGTTTTATTCCAGTTATCCCTGGTCCTCCTTTATCGTTTATAGCTTTGTTGGTATTAACCCTATTTACCGATTACCAGTGTGATGACGATTTTCTTTGGCAGTGGGGTGGTATTGTTGTACTTGTCACCATTGTTGATTTTTGGCTTCAAGTGTATGGTGTCAAGAAATTTGGCGGCACCAAAAAAGCGATTAACGGTACCATGATAGGTTTATTCGTCGGTATTTTTGCACCCATACCTATGGGCTTTATTGTGGGGCCCTTCGTAGGAGCTTTTATCGGTGCTTATATGGACGAAAAGGACAACCTTATGAAAGTCTTGAAAATTGCCTCAGGAGCACTGATTGGATTTATTGGAGGTCTTGTTATTAAATTGGTTGTTTGCCTCTATTTATGTTATGAGTTTTATATCTTAATAAAATCCTAATTTTGAGAGTCTGTTCAGTATCGTACTTAAATAGTATTCCCTTTGTATATGGTATTGAGAATAGCCATTTGGAAGTAGAGCTGAGCACCGCTATTCCTTCACAGTGTGCATCTAAGTTGTTAAATGACGAAGTGGATATAGCACTGGTTCCTGTTGCTATATTGCCACAACTAAAGCAGTCTAATATGATTAGTCCTTTTTGTATTGCTTCCAATGGAAAGGTTGAAACGGTTTGTTTGTTTAGTCAAGTGCCTTTAGGTCAAATAGATACCATCATTTTAGATTATCATTCTAGAACTTCTAACGAACTGATTCAACAGCTTTGTCGATATTTTTGGAAGATTACGCCTCGCTTTGTCTATTCAAATGCTGAATTTTCAACTCATATCAAAGGTCAGACGGCTGGTCTTATTATTGGCGACAGAGCCTATCAATACCGTTCTCAGTTTACTTACCTCTATGATCTTTCAGAAGAATGGAAAAAATGGACTGATTTACCCTTTGTTTTTGCTTGTTGGGTATCGAATAAAAACATAGATCCTGTCTTTGAAGAGGCCTTTAGTCAGGCCTTACAGTATGGGGTATTACATCTACCTCAAGCAATTTCTGAAAAAGGTCAGCTGTTCGAAACGTCTATCGACAAAGAACGCTATTTAACACAAGTCATCGACTATCAATTAGATGAGCTTAAAAGAACAGCCTTGAAATTGTTTCTCAAAGGGATCTCTTAAGATTTATCGCTTTCTTTTTTTAGCTGTTTCCTGTTGTTTTTTGGCCATTTCTTCCAGTCGTTTTTGGAAATTAGATTTTTTAACTGGTTTCTTTTTATTTTGCTCCATTTTAGCTAAAATGGCGGCTTCGTCAATAAAATACTTTCTCATAACGAATTGTTGTCCGAATGTTACCATATTGGCTAAAAAGTAATAATAACTTAAGCCAGCAGCATAATTGTTGAAGAATCCTAAAAACATAATTGGCATTAGGTACATCATCCATTTCATCTGTGCCATTTGCGGGCCACTCATCTGACTATTCATGCGGGTGTAAAGTAAGGTAGAAATAGTCATCAACAAGGTAAATAGACTGACGTGATCGCCATAAAAAGGAATCTCAAAAGGAAGACTCATGACGGAATCGTAACTAGAAAGATCGTCGGCCCATAAAAACGATTTTTGTCGTAGTTCAATACTGGCAGGAAAAAATCGGAACAATGCAAATAGAATGGGCATTTGTAACAACATGGGGATACAACCGCCAAGTGGGTTGACACCCGTCTTTTTGTAGAGAGCCATGGTTTCCTGTTGGGCTTTCATAGGGTCTTTGCCCTTAAATTTCTCGGTAATTTTATCAATTTCAGGCTTTAACACTTTCATTTTTGCCTGAGATTTGTAAGCTTTCAAGGTAAAGGGGGCTAAAGCTAATTTGATAATAAGCGTCATTATGAGGATAATGATACCATAGTTACTAATACTGTTGCCTAACCAATTAAAAATTTGAATGACGACGTATTTGTTGACCCATCTAAATATACCCCATCCTAGAGGAATCATTCGTTCCAATTCCATGTTGTACTGACTCAACGTTTCGTACCGATTAGGACCAAAATAAAGTTGAAGGGGAGTATTTTCGATAGTTCCATGATTGTATGGTACAACCGTATTTAAAGTCAATTTTTTTACAAATTGATCGGAATTCTCATTCGTTTCAACACGCACGGTCGTGGGTTTTTCAAAGCCGTCATTGTTAACAATAACTGAGCTAAAAAATTGGTGCTTTAGACCAACCCATTGGGCTTTGCCACTTAGTTCTTCTTCATCGTCTTTTGAAGTAGATAGATTGTCTACATCATCATTCAAGTATTTGTAATAAACCGTTGAATACATGCGTTCGTTGTCGATGCTCTTTTCGGTATGAGGTAGATTAACACTCCATGTTAATTCCATTTCGTTTCTGTTGGCAGGAATTATATCTTGTAAATTGGAAGTGTTGATGTTAAAATCCATCATGTAATCATTCTCATTCAGCGAGTACAAAAACTCAAGATATCCGCCATTATTGGCTAACATTCTCATCGATACGCTATTGTTTGTGAGATTGGTGGGTTGAAAGAAAAGATCTTTGGTATTTATAATTCGGTTGCCTTCAGAAAAAAAGGTAATATTGAATTCGGAAGAATCTTGGTCGATAAGATTGAGAGGTAGGGAGTCTGAGGTTTGAAAATCCTTTAAAATAGCGGCAACAATCCGTCCACCCTTGGGAGAGATGGTAAGAGCTAATTTGTCATTTTCTATTTGTATGAGTTCACCAGATGGTCTGCTTGAAGGATAAAAAACACCATACGATTGTTTACTTATTTCTTGATTTGTACTTTCGATTGAGTTGTCTACCGTCAATGGCTGGGCATCTATACTTTTTTCTTCCAGCACAACCTTGATGGTGTCAGCAGTAGAGCTTGTTTCGACATCAACGACAGGAGGAAACAACATATTGTATCCAACGACAATAATGACTATGAGAATAACGCCAGTTAAGGAATTTCTATCCATCAATTTTTATTTTTTGAGTGATTCAATGCGGCCTCTACAAAGCTCACAAAAAGAGGTTGTGGATTGGCCACGGTACTTTTATATTCAGGATGAAATTGAACGCCCACAAACCATGGATGATGTTCAATTTCGATAATTTCTACCAGTGAAGTTTCAGGGTTTACACCTGTGGCACGCAATCCATTTTCTTCAAAGGTAGATTTATATTTGTTGTTAAATTCGAAGCGATGTCTATGGCGCTCCGAAATAGTCTTTGATTGGTAACTTTGATAGGATTTGGAGTTTTTTTCTAAGTGACAGTTATAAGCTCCTAAACGCATAGTGCCACCTTTACGATGAACAACTTCCTTTTGTTGATCCATTAAATCGATAACTGGGTGGGTTGTATTGGTGTCTATCTCCGTAGTATGAGCGTCCTTTAGCCCTATGACATTACGGGCATACTCCACGACCGCACACTGCATGCCAAGACAAATTCCAAAAAAGGGAATGTGTTGTGTTCGTGCAAATTTAACGGACTCTATTTTTCCTTCAATACCTCGATCTCCAAATCCTGGAGCCACCAAAATACCATCATAGCCCTCCAAGAATTTGTGGACGTTTTCACTGTCTATGTCTTTAGAATTTAGCCACTGAATGTTAACTTTAGTTTCGTTGAAAGTTCCAGCATGAATAAAGGCCTCAGCAATAGATTTATAGGCATCTTGCAACTCCACATATTTTCCAACCACAGCAATGGTAATGTGGTGTTTGGGTTGTTTCATGCGGTTCAAGAAATTCTTCCATTCTTTTAACTCTACGCGTGTTTCATCTCTCAATCCTAATTTTCGTAAACTAACATAATCCAGTTGCTCTGACTGCATCAGAATGGGTACATCGTAAATACTGTCAGCATCCATGGATTCAATAACGGCTTCTTTTTCGACGTTGCAAAAGAGAGCTATTTTTCGTCGTATTTCTGAATTGAGAGAGTGTTCTGTTCGACATACCAATATATCGGGCTGTAAACCTAGTTCTCTCAATTTTTTGACAGAATTTTGTGTGGGCTTCGTTTTTAATTCACGGGCGGCCGACAAGTAGGGGATAAGGGTTAAATGGATGCTAATAGCATCGCTTTCCATTTCCCACTTCAACTGCCTAACGGCTTCTATAAAAGGTAGCGACTCAATATCTCCAACGGTTCCTCCGATTTCAGTGATGACAATATCATAATTGCCACTTTTAGCTAAAATTTTTATGTGATCTTTTATCTCGTTGGTTATGTGTGGTATAACTTGTACTGTTTTGCCCAAATAATCGCCCCGTCGTTCTTTGTCTATGACGGATTGATATATTCTACCAGTGGTTACATTATTGGCTTGAGAGGTGTTGGAGGATAGAAATCGCTCATAATAACCTAAATCTAGATCGGTTTCTGCACCATCTTCGGTAACAAAACATTCGCCGTGTTCGTAGGGGTTCATGGTGCCAGGATCCACATTGATATAGGGGTCAAGTTTTTGAATGGTGACCGAAAACCCTCTCGCCTCTAGTAATTTTCCTAAGGAAGCAGAAACAATGCCTTTTCCAAGTGAAGAGGTAACTCCCCCAGTCACAAAAATGTATTTGGTGGGGGTCGATTTGCTCATGATAGTTGTCTTACGATTTTAATTTGACATTATTTCCGATGCAAATTAACGTAAAATATATCATCAAAACAGATTTTTTTTAAAAAGTTAAACTGATTCCAGCACTTGGCATAAACGGAAGTTGATTGACACGCTTGTATTCTATTCTGTTAAAATAAAATATGTTTTCTCTATTGTATAGGTTGGTCACTCCAACGTTCCACTCGAGGTCCGAATATTTGTTTAGAGAGTGCTTTTTCTTTAGGGAAATATCCAATCGGTGATACCATGGCAGACGACCTTTGTTGAGCTCGGCATAGAGAATGCCTAAATCACCGTTTTCAGAAGGGTAATCCGTGTTGATGCCATCAGAAAAATCTAGATCAGGATAAAACCCTTGTGTTTGGGTAAAGGGGAAGCCCGATCCTAGGTTCCAACGGGCATCAATGTTCCAACTTTTTTCATAGCCAAAGCGATAGGTGCTGACGATGTTGACATTGTGTCGTCGGTCAAAATGTGGATTGTAGCTTATATTTTCTCCTTCTCGACTAATGTGGCCAAGAGAATATACCACCCATACATACAACTTGGGGTCATTATATTTTAGAACAAAGTCAACTCCTTTGGCGAGGCCCTCTTCAATAATGAAATCAGGGTCGGAAGCCGTCAGTTTTTCTTTATTGATGTTGGTCAACTGGCTAAAATCTTTGATGTAGCCCTCTACATTAAAGTCAATGTTTTTTGTGACGTCGTATTCGGCACCTACAATTAGGTGATTGGCCGTCTGTAAGCCATTGACTACTTCTCGACCCTTAAATTCGTCAGGAATGCTTTCTGGCGCCGACAGAAAACCGTAAAATAAATTAACTACATCTTGGTCCGAATTGGTACTTACTAAGTTTTGAGAATATTTTCCAGCAGCCACTTTGAGTCGAAGCCAGTCATTAAATAAAAACTTGGCACCTAATCGCGGTTCAAAAGTAGCTTGTAGGGAATTGTACTTGTAAACTCTAATTCCTGGATCGACGATGAACTTACCTGTTTTAATCTTGTAGTTGATAAAGCCAGACAACTCGGTCGAGTTTTCTTTTTGTTCGATTTGAATGCCAGTGGCATTGGTAAAGTCAAAATCGGTTTGGTAGCCTAAGACTTCTAAGCCATATTGGATTTTGTTTTCGCCTTGAAAGGTGCTAAAATTCAGTCCTAAGTTGAAGCCATTAACGCCACTCTGACGAGGGGGTAAAAGAGCTTCTTCTAAGTTGATGATGTAGGAAGAATAGGCAAAATTTCCTTCAATGATAGTGGCGTTGCCGCTGGGAACCAAAATAAATTTACTTCCAACACCTCCTGAATTCCATCCTAAATTTGAAACGTCTTTGTAGCTTACTTTATCTCTGAAATTAAAGCCGAACAAACTCCATTTACTTCCATTGGCACCAGTGACAGAAATTTTCCCGTACAAATCGGTGTAACTGTATGGCAATCCAGCCGTGTCAATGTATGAATAAAGGGCTTTGGAACTTCTATCCAAATAGGAATTTTTGGCTGAAAAAATAAATGACGTTTTCCCCCCTTTTTTGACCAAGGGACCTTCAAGCATTAGTTTACTGCCAAAGGTGCTAGCAGATACTTTTCCTGACAGTTTATTTTTATTACCATCAATAGTCGTTATATCCATGATGGAAGAGATTCTACCACCATATTGAGCGCCAAAACCACCAGTGTAGATATCGGCATTTCGTAGCAGATCGGTATCGAAAACAGAAAATAAGCCAATGGAGTGAAAGGGGTTGTAAACAATCATTCCGTCTAACAAAACTTTATTCTGAATCGGCGACCCTCCTCGTATGTATAGTTGCCCACCTTGGTCGCCAGTAAAAACAACACCAGGAAGAACTTGAAGGTATTGGGCTAAATCGGGTTCTCCACCAATGGAAGGGATCATTTCAATGTCTTTGGGGGTGACCTTAGTCACAGAAACTTTCACCTCAGATTTCATTTCTTGTCGATCGGCAGAAATGGTCACCGCATCGATTTGTACGGATGAGGTGGAAATCTCAAATTTTTGATTTAAAATTTGTTGATTTTTTACAGTGATGGACTGCCTTAGAGTGTCGTAGCCAATATATGTTACCAATATGGTGTGTTCTCCCTCTGGAACTTTGCTGATGTTAAAAAAGCCATTGACATCCGTAGATGTCCCTATGAATAGGTTTTCGATGATAACATTGCAAAACATGACTGGCTCGCCACTTTCTTTGTCATACACAAAACCACGCAGGGTACCGTTTTGACTGTAGCTACAAAAAGCTGAAAAAACAAAAAAGAATATGAGTAGGCGGTTTTTCATCGTTTGGTGGGCAAAGGTACTCAATTAATGTAATATTTTGAATAATAATTCCTTGAGTAATTCACCGTCGTTAAC
>CAXDOW010000099.1:0-7416 GCA_963991165.1 uncultured Flavobacteriales bacterium
GTTTGGAGTAAAAGATGAGTGAATTATCAGATAAAGAAAAGAAAATATCTAAAGCTGCCGTATGGGTTTGGAGAAACCTGCTTGCGTCTGGAGTTTTCTTAGCTATGTTTTGGATTGGGTATAATTGGGTCGGAAACAAGTTTGATGGAATGGAAGCAAAGATAGATAATGTGGAGCATGAGGTTATTAGAGTGGGCACTGTGGTTAAAGAAAGGATCAGAGTCGCTAGAGGTGACTATGGATGGGAAGAGCCTACATATGCAGCACCAAATATGACAGACGAGGAATATGAAAATTTATTAGACGAAGGTATAAAAATTCGAGAACACATTAATAGTTTCGCAGACGAGGTGCAAAAATGAAAACAATCTTTAATACCAAAAACGTAGACCCAATGAGTCAGCCACTTTTCCTTGGTAAAGACCTTGGAGTTCAGCGATATGATGTAGTCAAGTATCCAATCTTCAAGGATCTTGACAGTAAGCAAATGATGAACTTCTGGAGACCAGAAGAAATCGAACTAAAGAAAGACCGTGGCGACTTCAAAGAAATGTCGGACAACGAGAAGTTTATCTTTACTTCTAATCTAAAATATCAGACTATGCTCGATAGTGTAATCTGTCGTGGCGTTCCTACTTTGCTAGAGTTTGTCACGAACACAGAGTTAGAAGCCTGCTTGATGACATGGCAATTCTTTGAGAAAATTCACTCACAGAGCTATAGCTACATTATTCAAAATGTCTTTGCTGACAGTTCCGAAATATTTGGCGGAATTTATGAAGATAAAGAGATTATGAAGCGTGCAAATGCGGCGATTGCGGACTATAATAATTTGATGGGAATGGCTTGCAACACAACCTCCAGAGCGGATTTGAAGAAACAAATCTACATGACTGTTGTTAGTATCAATATTCTTGAGGCTATCCGGTTTTACGTAAGTTTTGTTTGTAGCTTTGCGTTTGCGGAAAACAAAAAGATGGTTGGTAATGCAGACATTATCAAACTCATCAAGCGTGATGAGGCTTTGCACCTAGCAAACACTCAGCAGATCCTAAAAATTCTACACACAGAAGAATCAGAAGGATTTGTCAATACTGCTAAACAGTGTGAAGAAGATGCAATTCAAATGTTTGAAAATGCAGCAAAGGAAGAAAAAGAATGGGCATCATACTTGTTTAAAGATGGATCTATTATTGGACTTAACGAGACTGTGCTGCACCAGTATATCGACTGGCTCTGCATGTCAAGAAGAAAGACAATTGGACTTCCATACGAAAACACCGGAAAGAATCCCATTGCGGGATGGACTCAGGCTTGGATGCAGAGTGAAAGCGTTCAAGTAGCACCGCAGGAACATGAGATTACTAGCTACAAAATTGGTGCTAGTAAAAACGATTTGGATGATATGGACTTAGGAGATTTACTATAATGAGTGTTAATTATGACGGTAGAAGTAACAATGAAACTTGCAAAGATTACCTTGCTCGTATGAGCATGTTGGAAAATCAAAATACTATACCTAAAAATGTAGGCACTAAAACTTGCATAGAAAAGATTACACAGTGGCATCACGACCGTAATCTTATTGAAGGATCTACAGACAAGGATCAGTTTTGTAAACTAATGCAGGAAGCTGGTGAGCTTTCTGATAGTATTTGCAAAGGTAAAGATGTCTCTGACGATATTGGCGACATGATTGTTGTACTAATCAATATTGCAGAGAGGAACAAATTGAGCATATCTAAATGTCTTGAAAAAGCATGGAATGACATTAAAGACAGGAAAGGTAAGATGGTGGACGGTGTGTTCGTTAAGGAGGCCGATCTATAAACTTTCTCAATAAGGGTTTTTAATGAGAACTAAACGACAAAGACGAGAAGACAACAAGAAACCTAATCATAAAATTAAATCTTTAGAAGCAAAAACAGAAAATCAAAGAGACTATATCAGGGCAATTGTAGAAAACGATATTATATTTTGTTCTGGTCCAGCGGGATGCGGAAAGTCTTTTATAGCGGCGGGGATTGCTGCTCAACACCTGCATCACAATAAGATTGAGCAGATCATTGTAACTAGACCATTAGTTTGTACTGGTAAAGACATTGGATCTTTACCCGGAGAGATGGGTGAGAAAATAGCACCCTATCTTTTGCCAATGAAAGAAAACTTAAAACACTTTCTTGGTCAAGCATACTACGGTCTTTATTCCAATGAGGGTCAAATACAGTACAAGCCTTTAGAAGTCATGAGAGGGTCTACATTTCATAACTCTTACATGATCTTGGATGAAGCACAAAACTGTACGGAAGATCAAATTAAAATGTTTGTCTCTCGTATGGGCGAAAACAGTAAAGTCATTATCAATGGAGACATTGAACAAAATGATTTGCGAGGTCGGAGTGGTCTTGAGTTTTGCATGAATAGACTACAAAGAATTGACGGTATTGGAATTTGCAAGCTAGGCTATGATGATATTCAGAGGAATGGAATTATTGGAAGATTTTTACGAGCATTGGAGACTTAAATGCCACTTTATGATTACGAGTGTCGCAAGTGTAACCATCTTTTAGAAGATGTGTTTCAGAAAGTGACGGAAGATGCACTGGAAGAATGTCCAGAGTGCGGAGAAAAAGCACTAAAAAGAATTATTACCGGAGGTATACATGGTTTTGTTTCTGGCAGCAATACTATTGGTAGTCTAGCAGATAAGAATGCTAGAGTCAATAAAAATAAAATCGCTGAAGCGGAACATAAAAAGCGAGAGTCCACACCGGAAGCACCAAAGGCTTGGTACGACAAGTATGGAACCGCCACGCCGAAGGAAATTAATAAGATGACACCACAACAAAAAACTAGATATATAATGGAGGGCCGTAAATGAGATTTGTTGACGGAAAATTTTTACCACAAGAAGACAAGACTGTATTTCTGTTTGGAAAAACTGGAGAGGTTTTAGATAAAGATGAGCAGCATAAATTGCCGCATTATGCTAAAATTGTGCAGAACTCACAAGGTAAAGAAACTTGCTATATTAGAACTTATCAAAGTACACCATTCGATCCAATGGGTCCATATGGTAGAAGAGAGAGAAATCTAGATACGCAAATTAAAAGAGTTTCTAGAAGCACTTTTGATTTTTACGTTACATATCTAAAAACTAACAATTCAATTTATTTAACCAAGGCTCAAAGAGGATTTTTAAATGACTAAAAAGGGACCACTCAGCAAAGCGGAAAAGTTTTACATCGAAGGAAATCTTGAAAAACCGATGGAAGATTTGTGTAAAGATTTAGATAGAGCTAAGTCTAGCATTGAAAAGTATATCAAGACCATCCCGGTTGACGACAAGGAAAAGGCAGAAACCTTGTTGCTACAGCAGTTTGCTAGAAATGGAAAAGGATCTACCGTGATGACCCAATCGGCAGCAGAGATGTCAGATGAAAAACGTGCTAAGTTTACAAATAATGGAACCAGACGAAGTTCCAAGTGTACCACGAATATCAGGTGACAAATGGACGACAAGAAATGGGGCGAATTTTATTCGTCGGACAGAAAAAATATAAGTAAAATCTTCGTCAAGGTTATGACGACAGATAAAAAACATTGGTTCTTTTCTGATTACGATGTGTGGTATGAAGTAAAAGACTATTGCGAGAAAAATTCTGTGTTTATTCAGGATTTGCACTTGCAATTTCGGTCTAACAAATGTATAATAGATATAGGAGAGTGTGAGGCACTTTACTTGGTAAGGTCTGCTCTTGGTGCTATCGGTCAACCGACAAAGAATTACTTCACCATAGGAACATTAAACAATGGGGTTGTTCACAAACAAATGTGGTTGACTCCAGAATTAGTTCTAGACAAGCAGTACGATGATGATTTATCTGGATGTTTTAGCGAGGCTATAATCTACAATGGGCAAAAGGAAAAGAAGCGAAAAGAGTAAATACAAACACTTAACAACTGGAGATTATTGCACTTGTGCTCAGTATGTTGCTGCGATTATGTGTCAACGCAATGCAGAGAGCAAGAACGAGGGGTCTCTACCTTATAAATTTTGGAACAAGAAACCTTGGGACTGGACATATAAAAAACAACTTTGGAAGGCAAACAAGATACTTAAAGACTATAGCGAGGAATCACTTGTTAAAGCGATTGACTCTCCAGAGTTCAAGGGTATCTTTTCGCTAAACCACCCAAAAGTTATCGGGATTATTAAAAAGTATGAGTTAGAAATTGAAGAGCAGAAATCAAAGCCCAAGCAAGAAATTGAAGTAAACAAAAATGCCAAAACTAGGAAGAAAAGTTATGGCGGAAAGAATTTTTTAAACAAACTTAGGAAACTAGAGAATGGCGAAGAAGAAGAGTAAAGCTGTTGAGTACGACGATCCTACCGTCGCAACATTATGCAAGAAATATGGAAATGTTATTGAGTCTGGTACAAAAGTGCTAGAGTCTCTGGAGACATATGATACCATTAGCGTTAGTCCAGCATTGGATATGGCACTTGGTGGTGGATTACGTGAGGGTCAGGTGGTTGTAATGACCGGCGACCCAAAGACTGGAAAGACAACGACTGCCTTGTATGCTGCTGCCAAGGCGCAAGCCAAAGGTAAGAAAGTATATTATCTAAATACTGAAGGTCGTTTAACTAAACAAAACTTTCGTGGCATCAAAGGTTTAGATATTGATGCTATCCAAATTGTCCAAGCTACAGACGATACACCTATCGTATCTGCTGAGACATATCTTAATATTATGGAGCGACTTCTTAAGGAAGAAGAAGATTTGTTCTTGATCTGTGACTCTACATCTAATATGGTTCCACAGGACGAGATTGATGGAGAGATCCGCACAGGTGTTCGTAACGCTCTACCACGCTTGTTGTCTATGTTCTTCAAGCGTATCAGCGGTGACGTATCACGTATGAAAGCTATCGCCTTGTTCATCACTCACAATATCGCCAACACTGGTGGGTCACGTTTTGCACCCAGCAAGATGGCAGACTGTGGTAACATGCTACAGTTCCAAGCTGGAACCAACATGGTCATCACGCACCGTGGCAAGTGGGAAGTACCCAAAGAATCAGGCAATCACGTTGGTCAAGTTGCTAACTGGGTAATCAAAACCTCTGCTGCTGGCGGTACACCAATGAGCACAGCATCAAGCTGGATTCGCTACGGCGTTGGTATTGATGAGTCGCAAGAGATTGCAACTATTGCTACAGACTTCGCTCTAATTCAAGCCAAGGGTGCATGGTATACAATTTCTTGTTTAGTCGATAAGGCTACTCACCCTATCGTACACCAATATCTATCAACCAACGAAGTCGATCCATCCGACGAAGAAGCTGTAACTAAGGCGTTCAAGTTTCAAGGTATGGAAAAGCTGGTGAGCTTTTTAAACGAAAACGAAGAGCTTAGAGATATTGTTATTGAAGAAGTGAGAGATTTATTCTGAAATCGTCGCCGTTCACTATCTCATAACCTTCGGGTTGTTCAGGGGATCACGGCGAGATTTCTTTTTGGAGATTTCAGTGAAAGTCATAGGATTAAATGGTAGAGAATATAATCTTGATACCAAAAAATATTTAATCAATAACCGGAATAAGCGTAGCTTCTACCACTTACAGGCTAGAGAAATTATAGTAGATTTATTCTACCCTTATCAGGTACTTGAAGAGGTTACGCTTCCGGGTTCTTCTACAAAAAAATCCAAATTAGCCCTTGACTTTTTGATTCCATCGTGTACAATAGGTATTGAGGTGCATGGTGAGCAACACTTTAAGTACGTACCATATTTTCATAAATCCAAAATTGGTTTTGCACAAGCAAAGAAGCGAGACTTGGACAAAAAAGAGTGGTGTAGAATTAACGAAATTACATTAATAGAATTACGCTGGGACGAAGAACCAAAATACTGGAGAGAAAAAATTGAACGCAGCAGATAGACTAAAGTTATTTGTTGAGGGTATTGAAAGATACATTGCAGCAGAGAATATTTCTCCAACTAAATTTAATCCAGAGTTTGCCATCGCAGAAACTCTAACAATAGACAAAATGGAAAAGTTAACTCAGGACGATTGCTTTAACTACGCTTATCAATTATACCAATATGCAGACCATGTAGCTTGGTGTCGATCAAAAAGCGAAAATGTTGTTAGGTGGTGTAGAGAAAACCTTAGCAGTATTATAGCTAGCGAAGTAACACAGATTGAGGTACAATTTATGAAATATGAAACCAAAGTTGACCTCATTAAAAGAGAAAACGATATAGCAAGAAACATCAACGAATGGCTGGTAACAGCAGAAAGTAGATTAGAACTATTAAAAAGTAGAGAATACAACGTCAGACGCAAAGCTGATATCTTAATTGAAAAAGGAAAGAGAAAATGAGTGATGACATTGTAAAAACATTGTTAGAGTCATTGACAGATGAGCAAAAGGCTCAGTTAGTGCAAGGCTTGTTAAAGTCAAATGAAAATGAAGAAGTTCCAGTATTAAAAGAGGAAACGGTTTCCTCAACACCTCGGTCAAATATTACTGAGGATTTTAAAGTCGTTAGTAACGATAAGTTAGAAAAAAGGAAAACTCCGGTGAAAGCCAGAAAGAATCAGTGGGTAGACGAAGGTGAAGATCGTGATCCAAACTTTGACCCACAAAAGTTTGAACGCATGGGTAAAGCAGCACGCAATCGTGGAAAAACAAAGAAGAAAAATGTTGAGTGTCATGTTTGCGGACGTAGTTTTTCTGTGAATCCTGCGTATGTATACGGCGAAAACTTTAGATGTAACCGATGCACAGGAAGGTAAAATGGATCAGCTTGCTGACACTGGTGCAGAAAGAGCAGTTCTAGCTGGGCTTTTTGCATACGGACTTGAATCTTATATTGAAATCAGTGATTTCCTTACGCATAGTAGCTTCGCTAACCGAAACAATCAAATCATTTACAAGTGCATCGAAAAGGTGCTGGAGAATGATGCTGTAGCTGACATTCCAGCAATTCTTTCTGCTGCTGAACAACTTAACCTCACAGAAGTAGTCAAGACTGAGCATGAGCTAAACTACATTCGTGATCTTATGGATTACCCTGTAAAGAGGGAAAATGTTCTGCATTTTGCTGCACAGGTTAAAAAGTTTGAGTTTGCCCGTAATGCAAAACGTATTGCTAAAAAGATAGATAAAGACATTGACTCTATTGTTGGTGATGAGAGCATTGATGATATTATCAATCTCGTAGAAACGCCACTTATGGATTTTTTGCGTGATGATGAGTCGGGCCAAAAGCCAGAAATGCTTGGTGATGACCTTGACGAATACATAGAATTTCTAATTGAAAACAAGTGCGATCAAATAGGATTGCCCAGTGGATTTCCAAGATTTGATTCTGTCATTGGTGGTGGATTACGTCGCAAGT
>CAXDOW010000100.1:0-7305 GCA_963991165.1 uncultured Flavobacteriales bacterium
ACCTTGCAGAGCACATCGAAGCGTGTGACGAATGTCCATCTTGCCTAGGGTTCAACAAAAACCATTCCTTCAACATTCATGAGTTAGATGCCGCCTCCAACAATGGAGTCGATAAAATTCGAGAACTAGTCGACCAAGTTCGCTTTGCCCCCCAAGTCGGTCAATACAACATCTATATTATTGATGAGGTGCATATGCTTTCCCAGGCCGCTTTCAATGCTTTTCTTAAAACCTTGGAAGAACCTCCCGCACATGCCATTTTTATTTTGGCCACTACCGAAAAACATAAAATTATTCCTACCATCTTATCGCGTTGTCAAATTTTTGACTTCAAAAGAATTCAAATTCAAGACATCGCCAAGCATTTGTCCTTTGTGGCCCAAAGTGAAGGCATACAAGCCGAGGAAGACGCTCTTCATACCATCGCCCAAAAAGCCGATGGCGCCCTACGAGATGCTCTGTCTATATTCGATCAAATTGTTAGTTTTTGTGGAAACACCCTGACCTACAAAGACGTCATTGACAACCTCAACATTCTGGACGAGGATTATTACTTTAAAGTTGCCGATGCCATCCAACAACACGACACCCCTCTAGCCCTCAACATCTTCGACGATATCTTGAACAGTGGCTTTGACGGACAAGAATTTATAAATGGCCTTGCCATGCATTTCCGCAATATATTGGTAGCAAAAGATGCTCAAACTATTGCTCTTTTGGAAGTGGGACAAAGCATCAAACAGCAGTTTTTGCAACAAAGCCAACAATGGCATCAAGACCAACTGTTCGACGCCTTAGATATTCTCAACAAAGCCGACATTAACTACAAATCCAGTAAGAATCAACGTTTGTTAGTCGAGTTTACACTCATGCAATTGTGTCGCCCACATGACCAAAATCCAAAAAAAAAAGTCGAACCAGCACCAAAAATAAGCCAAACCCTAACCGAAAAACCAAATCCTGCGGCTAACCCTCAAGAAACCAAAATAAACAGCTCGCAGACCGAAACGTTAAGTCAAGACAAGAATGAAACTAATTCCATAAAAATCGTTGATTTTAAAGATGATATTCCCAAGAAAACCATTTCCATAAACTTACATCAGCCAAAAAAAATAGATGAATCCTCCCCCAAGCAAGAACAAACACCTAAACGAAACAAGCCCTTTGATGAGGCAATTCTACACACCACCATGGCTGCATATAGCCAACTCAAACAAAAAGAAGGGAAACACCATCTAAGCTCCATCCTCAACGAAAAGAAACTAATCCTCAAAGACCACGCTCATCTTACTTTAACACTAGATAACAAAGTACAAGAAGAGGTGCTAACTGATGAGAAAAATACGCTGTTGACCTTCCTAAGAGACCAACTTAACAATGATTTAATATCTTTGCAGCTAATTGTGTCGCCCCTCAAAAAGGAAGAAATGAAAGCATACTCGGATGACGATAGATTCAAAAAAATGGCTCAAAAACAACCTCTTCTTAATGAAATGAAAACTAAATTTAACCTAGAAATTGATTATTAAAAACACATCACATGAAATCAAAATTAACCATCATCATAATCACACTTGCCATAGGCTGGATTGTTTATAACGTAGCAAAAAATATGAACCAGATTGAAAATAAGTTTGAAACCGTTCAAAATGACCCCATGAAGTCGCGCATCTACACCTTAGACAACGGACTAAAAGTGTACCTCACCGTTTACAAAGATGCGCCAAGAGTACAAACCTACATAGCCGTTCGTGCGGGAAGTAAAAACGACCCTGCTGACGCCACGGGCTTAGCTCACTACCTAGAACACATGCTTTTCAAAGGAACCGATAAATATGGGACGTTAGACTTTGAAAAAGAAGCCCCCTTACTTGAAGAAATTGAAGGGCTTTACGAGGCCTACAGACAAATCGAAATGACCGATACTGTCAACCGCGATCGAATGTGGGCAAAAATTGACTCTGTATCGAATTTGGCTGCAAAGTACGCCATTGCCAACGAATACGATAAAATGGTTTCCAGTATAGGCGCCAAAGGCACCAATGCCTACACCTCCGCCGAAAATACCGTTTATGTTAACGATATTCCATCCAATCAACTAGAAAAATGGCTAGAAATAGAAGCCGAACGATTTCGCAATCCCCAAATAAGATTGTTCCACACTGAATTGGAAACCGTCTATGAAGAAAAAAATAGAGGCATGGACAACGATGGTCGAAAAATGTTTGAAGCCCTCCTAGAAGGCATGTTCCAAAAACATACCTACGGCACACAAACGACCATAGGAACCATTGAGCACCTCAAAAATCCGTCCATCATGGAGATTGGAAAATTCTATACCAAAAACTATGTTCCTAACAACATGGCTATTTGTATGTCAGGCGATTTTGATCCCGATTCAGTAATCACATGGATTAACGACAAGTTTGGTTCTTACGAACGAAAAGAAGACCCCGTTTTCACTCCTGGAGTTGAAGAGCCCATAACAGAACCCATCATCAAAGATGTTTATGGACCCGATGCCGAACGATTATATCTCGGTTATCGCTTCCCCGGCGTCAAATCAAGAGACGCTCAAACCATGCGTATTGTTGATATGATTTTGAGCAATAGCCAAGCTGGACTGATTGATTTAAACCTAAACCAAGAACAAGAAGTTCTACAAGCCAGTTGTTTCCCTTATGTGCTCACCGACTACAGCGTTCACATTCTGTATGGCACACCCAAGCAAGGACAAACCTTAGATGAGGTGAAATCGCTTTTAATAGGTCAAGTAGAAAAAGTGAAAAATGGAGAATTCCCCGATTGGCTAATTCCAGCCATCATCAACGATATGAAGCTAACTAAAATTAAAACCTACGAAAGTAACTCGAGCAGAGCCAACGAATTTGTTCAGGCATTTACAAAGGGGTTTGAATGGGAAGACTATGTGAAAGAAATGGCCATTTTGGAAAGTATCACTAAAGAAGAAGTGATGGAAGTAGCTCAAAAATACTATCAGGACAATTACGTTTATGTTCGAAAAAATAGAGGCGAAGATACCACCAACATCAAAGTGACAAAACCAGCCATCACACCTGTTGAAGTCAACAGAGATGCCCAATCAGACTTTTTAAAATACATTACCGAAAAAGAGGTAAGTGAGATAGAACCAGACTTTTTAAACTACTCTGAAGATATCCAACAATCCGATATTGGCGTGCCACTATTACACAAACAAAACACAGAAAATAGCCGCTTTAAATTATATTACATTAGTGATCGAGGTAACAACCACGACAAAAAACTAAGCATGGCTATCGACTACTTTAACTACTTGGGGACAAAAGACATATCACCCGCCCAAAAGAAAGAAGAGTTTTACAAATTGGGCTGCGAAGTAACGGTGAGTAGTTCTAACGAGCAGAGCTATATTTCATTGAGCGGACTGGATGATAACTTTGAAAAATCAGTTGAATTATTTGAAAAATTACTAGCCGAAGTTGTCGCCGACGAAGAGGCCTTGAGTAACCTCAAAATGGACGTAATGAAAAAACGTTCGGATGCTAAATTAAACAAGCAAACCATCCTTTACAGAGGAATGAGTAACTTCGCCAAATACGGTCCAAACAATCCATTTACCAACACCTTGTCCGACCAAGAAATTGCTAACATTACGTCTGACGAACTGGTCGAGATTATACGTGACCTTACATCATACGAACACCGAATTCTATATTACGGCCCTAAATCTTTGCAAGAGGCCACTGCCTCCATTCAAGCCCTTCACCCTGTCAAAAAAAATTTGATTCCTGTCACTGACGATAATCCATTTGAAGAGTTAGACATTAACAAAACAGCCGTTTATGTAGTCGATTATGACATGAAGCAAGCCGAAATTTTAATGCTCTCCAAAGCAGAGACTTTTAACGCCGAAAACATGCCCCTCATCAAACTACACAATGAATATTTTGGTGGAAGTATGGGTAGTATCGTCTTTCAAACCTTGAGAGAGTCTAAAGCGTTGGCCTATTCCGTATATAGCTCCTACACCACCCCACGTGAAAGCGATAAATCCCACTACGTCATGGCCTACATTGGCACTCAAGCCGACAAACTTCAAGAAGCTATGAAAGGAATGAATGAGCTACTGGACAACTTACCAAAAGTTGAAGCTAATCTAGAAAATGCCAAAGAAGCCGTCATTCAAAAAATACGAACAGAACGAATTACCAAGGATAGAGTCCTCTTTAATTATGAATCAGCCAAACGACTTGGCTACGATTACGACTCTAGAAAAGACATCTTTGAAAAAATAGACAATTTTGACTTATCTGACTTAACCAATTTCCACAACCAACACATGAGCAACAATGAATATTCCATTCTTGTATTAGGAAATAAGGATGACTTGGACGTCAACGCTCTGAAAGAATATGGTACCGTAACATTTCTTTCATTAGAAGATATCTTTGGGTATTAATCTAAATCTTATAATTACATAAATCGATTTAAAAAAAATGCAAAAAATTAACGTAACAAATCCAGTAGTCGAGTTAGACGGCGACGAAATGACACGAATCATTTGGTCTTTCATTAAAGATAAATTAATTCTTCCTTATCTTGATTTGGAAATAAAATACTACGATCTAGGTATGGAAAGTAGAGACCAAACAGACGACCAAATTACAGTAGATGCTGCTCATGCCATAAAAAAATATAAAGTCGGCATCAAATGCGCCACAATCACTCCCGACGAGGCCAGGGTTGAAGAATTTGGACTAAAAAAAATGTGGCGTTCTCCCAATGGAACGATACGAAACATTGTGGGTGGCACCGTGTTCAGAGAACCCATTATATGTAAGAATGTCCCTCGACTTGTTCCCAACTGGACACAACCTATTTGTATTGGTCGACATGCTTTTGGTGATCAATACAAAGCGACTGATACTGTGATTAGCGGAAAAGGAAAACTTACCATGACATTTACTCCCGAAAATGGGCAAGAGGTATCGTGGGAAGTCTATCAATTTGAAGGACAAGGAGGCGTTGCCATGAGTATGTACAACACGGATGAATCAATCTATGGTTTTGCTCGTTCTTGTTTCAACCAAGCCCTATCTAAGGGATGGCCCTTATACCTATCAACAAAAAACACCATTTTAAAAGCTTATGATGGTCGTTTCAAAGATATTTTTGAGGAAGTCTATCAAACCGAATTCAAATCGAAATTTGACGCCGCTGGCATCACCTACGAACATCGACTCATTGACGACATGGTAGCAGCTGCTCTCAAGTGGAATGGTGCTTTCGTATGGGCTTGTAAAAACTACGATGGGGATGTGCAGTCAGACACCGTAGCTCAGGGATTCGGGTCGCTAGGATTGATGACTTCAACCCTAGTCACTCCAGAAGGTGACGTCATGGAAGCTGAAGCTGCTCACGGAACCGTTACCCGTCACTTCAGACAGCATCAACAAGGTAAGAAAACATCTACTAACCCCATCGCTTCTATTTTTGCTTGGACTAGAGGATTAGCTTTTAGAGGTAAGTTGGATAATAATCAAGCACTCATAGATTTTTGCCACACCTTGGAAAATGTATGCATTGAAACGGTTGAAAGTGGCACTATGACCAAAGATTTGGCCTTGTGTATTCATGGCAAAGAGCTCAACGAAAGTCATTATGTCGTAACCGAAGACTTTTTAGACACCATCGATAAAAAATTGCAGTCTAAAATGCTTTAATAAAAAAAAATTATATTGCAACTCATTTAATACCTACAACTTATGAAATTATCGCCTCTCTATTTTGGTCTTTTTTTGATGGCTTTCCTATTCTCATGTGAGAAAGAAACCAACAACGTTACTTTACCTCCAAATACTACCTCTACGTCAAGTAATAATATTACTAAGTTTTTTGATGACAATCTTCAAGAGGTCACTCAAACTTTTACTTTCAATAGTTCTTCTTCCAACACCACTTTTACTGGTGATAAAGGTATAACTTATTCCTTTGGGCCTAACACCTTCGTTACAGCCAATGGAAACGCAGTAAGTGGAAGTTTCACTATCGAAATTGTCGAAGCGTTGACGAACAACGACATGTTACTGATCAACAGGCCAACCTTTACTCATAGTGGTCAACTGTTGGTTTCTGGTGGCGTTGTTTATCTCAATGCCACTCAGAACGGCCAACAACTAAGCATCAACGATAATTCTCCTGTAATGGTTAGCATCCCTAGTGATAACTACACGCCTATGGATTTCTTTGATGGAAGTTTCGACAATCAGGGTCAATTTGGATGGGACGAAAGCGAGGATGACACCGTAACGATAAATACAGCTGGTAACGACTCCATTTTTATTGATAATTTTTTCAGTTTCGATTTTGAGATTGACTCAATGGGATGGATTAACTGCGATTATTTTTACAATTCACCTGATCCACTAACCCAGGTTGAAGTCAATCTTCCAGATACGTTTAATGGTGAAAATTGTCAGGTTTTCATTTTTTATGAAACAATAAACTCCTTGGCATCTTTAAGTGACTACGATAGTGATGGCACATTTGACCTAGGAATAAATTATTCGACTCCTGTAGGAATGGATGTGAGTTTTGTGGTTATTTCTGAAAATGATGGAAGTTTCTTCTATGCGATCGTCAATGCGACAATTAGCCAAGACCACATTGAAACAATTGCCACATTAACGCCTGTTTCGGAAACCGATTTAGAAACGCTATTAAACGCTCTTTAGAAAATTTTAGGATTGTATTTTTCCTTAAATTTTGGCGTAATATCTTCGTAATAACTTTGGATTTTCTGTAAGTCTTCCTCTACTTTACCGCTTGGATGTAGAATTAATCCTATACCTGCTTCTTTTTTTTCGTAATCCAAAAACGATAGCATAATAGGAATATTTGCCCCAACAGCAATGTGGTAAAATCCCAATTTCCATTTGTTGGCCCATGAGCGAGTTCCTTCTGGGGCAATACCTAAAACTAAATATTCACTGTTATTAAATAAGTCAATCGTTGTAGTGACTAAGTTATTACTCTTAGCTCGATTTACTGGTATACCACCCATCCAACGAAAGAACCATCCAAAAGGAAATTGAAACAATTGACTTTTGCCTAAAAACTTAGCGTATATATTTAGTTGATAGCCAAAACACCTTCCAAAAATAAAGTCCCAATTGCTTGTATGTGGAGCGAAAACGATAAGGTATTTTTTGTCCTTTGGTAAGTCGCCAACAATTTTCCAGCCAAACAGCTTTAGAATGATATTAGAAATTTTTCTTTTCACCTGAAATTAGTCTTCAAAAA
>CAXDOW010000101.1:0-7196 GCA_963991165.1 uncultured Flavobacteriales bacterium
GTTCGGTCTCAATCTGTTGTGGGCGTTAGAAATTTGCGAGAACCTGACTCTAGTACGAGAGGACCGAGTTGGACAGACCTCTAGTGTATCTGTTGTGACGCCAGTTGCATCGCAGAGTAGCTATGTCTGGATGAGATAAGCGCTGAAAGCATCTAAGCACGAAACTCATCTCAAGATTAGATTTCTTTTAAGGGTCGTTATAGACGATGACGTTGATAGGTCATAGGTGTAAAGGCAGAGATGTCATAGCCGAGTGATACTAATTACCCTTTAGCTTTTTGGAGTTGATTTACTCTTACTAAATTGTTTTCTTTTTACAATATATCATAATCGTATTAATGATTTTATGGTGGTTATTGCAGTGGTGTTCCACCTCTTCCCATTCCGAACAGAGAAGTTAAGCCCACTAGCGCAGATGGTACTAGGTTAATCCCTGGAAGAGTATGTCGCTGCCAACCTTTTTTAAAAACTCCGTATCTGTTGATGCGGAGTTTTTTTATTTAATTTGTATAATGAAGAAGTACCTTTTTTTTCTCATACTTTTTTCAAATTTTAGTTTAGCCCAACAAATAGATTCTGTTACTTTCCCTAATAAAAACTATTTTATCGGTTTCCTAAACCCTAAACCTAAAGCATTTTTATTAGATACTTCCATTAGAGATATTTCTACTTTGCAGTATCATTCTTTTTCTACTAAAGGTCAAATGATAAAAGTTAATCATACCCAATCGTTTACCGATTATTTAGATATCAAAATGGACCTCACTAAATTTTCTCAAGAAGGAATTTTTAACAGAGAAAATTTAAAGCTTTATGATGTTAATACCTTCTTTTTATTTTCTAATAAAAAAAAGAATTATACAGCACAATCTTTACTATCTTATCAGAAAATAAGAACGGATGAAAATGGTGGCTTGTCAGAAAATATATCAACAGATATTGATGATCCTATACTGTACGATGTCCATCTAAGTTCTGCTCAAAATACATCAAAAAATAGATATCATTTATTTAAACATCAGTTCAAATTGAATGAACAACTTAGCTTATTGAATCAAATTTCTGTTCTTAAAAGAACCAAAACCTACACAGATAATTTACCTAACTCTGGTTATTACTCTACTATTTTTTTGGATAGCACACTCACCAATGATTCAATTAAAAATACTCATTTTAACACCCAATTGGGCGTTAAATACAAGAACTTGAGTTTTATTCATCTTTTAAACAGAAGAAGTGTTTCTTTTTACACGACTGATTCCAATATCATTGACAATGGTTTAGGTGTTTGCTTTGATCAATATAGTCAGCAGTTAAGTGTTAATCTAAGTATTTTTCAGTCAGGACATTATTCTTTTGCTTTAGAAAAAGTGTTGGATAAAAACTATCAGCATACAATTTTTTTAGAAGCACAACGTCATAGAGTGCCAATTTTTTACAATCATTATATCTCCAATCATTATCGTTCTCAAAATGATTTTATGCTTGAAAGCACTCAATCTTTAAGTTATTTTCTTAAAACACCACATATTGAATTAAAATCTAATATCTTCCATCGACTTAACCATATTTATTTCAATGAATTTTCACAAGTAGTTCAAGACTCATCTTCCATTTTTCATACTAAAAATCAGCTTTCTTTTTATTGGAATTTTTTCAGATTTAAGGGAGTAAATTCGATTGAACACCAATGGACTAATAATACACAATTAATAAGAGTCCCTATTTTTAATATGTCTGCTTCAATTTGGTATGAAAATTTATTTTTCGAATCTCTTTTGAGATTAAAAATGGGCTTAAAAGTCAACTATTTCACTTCTTTTTATGCTAAGGCATACAATCCGTCATTAGGGTTGTTTTACCTTCAAAACAATGTGGAGGTGGGTAATGTCCCTTTGGTGGACTTTTTTATTAATTTTCAGATTAGTAATATGACTATCAATTTTCAATTTCAAAATTTAGGATTTCAATTTGCTAATCAGGTCCATTATTTTATTCCAAATTATGTTAGTCAAGTTGGACGGATTAAATTATCATTAGTTTGGAGGCTTTTTAATGATTAAACTTTCGCTCAATTCAGTATTTTTCATTGATAAAGCAGGGTATTTCTTCGACAGAAAGCGATTTTTGTTGATGAACAATACTTAATGATTAAAATAATGGTCATTCCAGTACTCTACCTTTGTGCCAGTAGCCTTATTGCTTTAATTTATATTGTTTAAACAGAAATCAATTTATGAAGAAGAGTTTGTTTGTATTTTTTTCAGTATTCGCGATTGTTGTGTATTCTCAAGAGAGTGATTCTGTGTATTCTCAGGAGAGTGATTCGATTAAATCTAAAAATACCTTTTTGTTGTTTGAGTTGGGTATAGTGTATCCTGAGATAGAATTTTTGAGTAGTTCGGACGAAAAGCAGTTGGAAGATAATGCGTTTAACATTTCCAATAATCGATTTGCCTTGGGTGTAGGGGGCGATATAGTAAAGCAATTGGGATATATTTTGACATTTTCCAATAACAGGTACGACATTAGGACCTTGTACAACGGAGGTGAGTCAAACTCTCAATATTTTGTTGACTATTTGGCTTTAGATGCAAATTTAACGTTACGTTTGAGTAATGATGAACATTTTTATCAAAAAAAGTGGACACCTTACTTCAAAGGTGGGTTCTCTTACAACTATTTGGTCGCAGGCTTTCAAGAATTGAATAATCGATACTTAGAAAATTTAAAAGAAAATGATGATTTTACCGATCAAATTATTGATTTTAATATTGGATTATTCTTGAGAAGAAAGCTAACTGAAAATACTCAGTTTTGGTTAGGTTACAATTATAAAAATGGCATCATGGAAAATGAAAATATTTCGAATCAGAAATACAGTATCAATACGCATACTGTATCTCTTGGATTTTCTGTATATAGTGATGCCTTAAAAAGGCAAAAAAGATTACATCAACAATTGGTAGACGAATGTAAGAGTAGTATCGACTCTTTAAGATCAGAGCTTCTTTATTTGATTGAGCTTAAAGAGAAAACTATGAACGATGAATGGAAAGCGTTTGTAACACCCGACAAGAACAGTAATTCTCCATTGAGAGATGAAATAAAGAGTTATGTTGATGTTTTGTTTGCAGATAATAAAAAGAAGAATATTGAAGATAAATTAGTTGTTCTCTTTCCAACTAATAACGATCAATACTATAATATTTTTCAACGAGATTTAAACGATTTAATTTTTGACTTAGCCAAGAATCCACCTAAAACAATTTATATTGTTGGGTATGCTGATAAAATAGGTGAAGATGAAAGTAACCTAGGCTTGTCAATGAGGAGAGCCGAAACAGTGAAAGACTTTTTAATTGTAAATGGAATTGACCCTCAAATTATATCCTACGACTACCACGGTGAAACGGAGGAGTTTGATGAGATTATGCTCATTAGTAACCGACGTGTAGAAATATATATTGAAAGATAAAAATTATTTTTTATGTTTTCTGTTTTCTTTTTTTTGCAGCAGGAAAGAGAACATTGTTTAAAATAAGCCGATAGCCTGGTGAGTTGGGGTGAAGTTCTAATTCAGTTTTAGGGTCGCCTACTCTATGTTGGTAGTCTTCAGGGTCATGCCCACCATAAAAGGTCCATGTTCCTTTTCCAAATTCTCCGTGAATATAGCGTGCTTCATTAGCCGAAGATGTTTCTCCCATTATCAACACATTTGATTTTATATGTTCTTTTTTGAAAGCAGTTGTTTGTCCCATAAACCCTTTGATGACTTGTTCATGATTTTGGCAAAGCATGGTAGGTACAGGATCCCACTTTGCTGAAAATTCAAAAAGGGTAAAAAAATCTAAGTTTTTTTTCAGTTGACGACCTCTAGTTGCATCAATGCTAGAATACTCGTATTTATTGGGATTTTTTTCTAAGGTGAAATTTTTGAATGCAAAGGTATTATCAAAGTTCAGTTTTTCTTGAGCTAGTGGATCAGCACCATCGCCATCAAACATATAATCACAAATGTCGACATCTTGAGCTGCCAAAGCAATGTCATAACTATCTGTAGCAGAACACATCGCAAATAAAAAACCACCACCCGCAGTAAAGTCCCTAATTTTTAATACAACGGCACGTTTGGCTTCCGATACCTTATTGTATCCAAGTTTCTTTGCTGACTCTTCAAATTCCTGTTTTTGTTTTCTATACCATTCGGCATTTTTGTATGCTGCGTAAAATTTGCCATACTGACCTGTAAAATCTTCGTGATGAAGGTGTAACCAATCGTAGGTTGGTAACAAACCTTGTAATACTTCTTCGTCATAAACCAAATCATAGGGAATTTCGGCGTAGGTCAAAGCTAAGGTGACCGCATCGTCCCAAGGTAATTTACTTTTTGGTGAGTAAACAGCAATTTTTGGTGGTTTTTCTAGTTTGACCACATCTTGGTTAACTTCTGGACTAGAAACTTCTCTTAATATTTTTGTAGATTGTACGTCGGCAATGACCTGATAAGAAACACCTCTAATTTTGCATTCTTTTTCGAATAATGATTGGTGCTTAAACATAAAACTACCACCTTGATAATTCAAAAGCCAATCGACGGATGTATTTTGCTCAAGGATCCAATAAGCTACACCGTAGGCCTTTAAATGATTGCTTTGACTGTCATCCATTGGAATAAGAATGTATGAAGCAAAAACAAGCGTTTGAGAAAATATAAAAAATAGAGTAGCAATAAATTTCATCATATTAAAATGGGGCATCATTATTCATGCTTGAGGGCAGTACATCATTGCTGCCGATTCCAAATGAGCTAAGGTCTGTAAACTTGGCTAAGTGAGAGATAAAACGGAGTCGGATATTTTCTAATGAACCGTTTCGGTGTTTTGCAATAATAATTTCTCCCTGCCCTTGACAATCAGGATCTTGCCCTGGGCTAGTATCAGGCCATTCGGTAAAACCATAATAATCTGGTCGATAGATGAAACAAACAATATCGGCATCTTGTTCTATAGCTCCCGATTCTCTTAAATCAGAAAGCATAGGACGTTTGTCACCACCTCGAGTTTCGACAGCTCGACTCAATTGGGATAGTGCAATAATGGGTATATTTAATTCTTTTGCAATACTTTTTAAAGAACGTGAAATAGTGCTAATTTCTTGTTCTCTATTGCCACTTTTATTAGAATTTCCCGTGTGCATTAGTTGAAGATAATCAATGATGACCATTTCAACGCCATTGTTTCTAACTAACCGTCTGCATTTAGCTCGAAGTTCAAAAACCGTCAGGGCAGGCGTGTCATCAATGAACAAAGGTGCTTCTGACAAGGACGAAATCTGCTGGTTGAGTTGAATCCATTCGTGTTCTTCCAAATTCCCCTTTCTAAGTTTTTCTGCTGGTATAGCCGACTCACTTGAAATAAGTCGATTAACTAATTGGACGGAGGACATTTCTAATGAAAAGATAGCGGTTGGTTTGTTGAACTCAACGGCCGTATTTCGTGCCATAGATAATACGAAGGCCGTTTTTCCCATTCCTGGTCGAGCTGCAATGACTATTAAATCGGAGGGTTGCCAGCCAGAAGTAACTCTGTCCAAATCAGAAAATCCTGAGGGAATACCACTTAATCCGTCTTGTTTATTTTTTACTTCTTCAATTTTTTCTAATGCTTGACGAATAAGGGTACTCATTTTGTCGTAATTTTTTCGAATGTTACCTTCAGATATTTCAAATAACCCTTGTTCGGCATTATTTAACAAGTCAAAAACATCGGTTGTATCATCATAAGCATCTTTAATGGTATTTGATGAGATTCGAATAAGCTCACGTTGAATGAACTTTTGGGCAATGATTCTAGCATGTGTTTCGATGTTTGCCGCTGATGCAACTCGTTCCGTCAGTTTTGATACAAATGCGGCCCCACCAACTTCTTTTAATTCACCTTTCTGTTTTAGTAAATTAGTGACGGTTAGGATATCAATTCGCTCTGTATTGTTGAATAAATCTTCAATAGCAGAGAATATTTTTTGATGCTCAGTTTGATAAAAGCTATCAGGTTTTAATAACTCTATGGCGTTAGACAATGCGTCATTGTCAATCATTAAAGCTCCTAACACCGCCTGTTCTAATTCAAGTGCTTGTGGGGGTAGTTTTCCATCTGGAGAACTCAGTACTTTTGGTTTTGTATCTCTTTTTTTGCTCATTTCTTATTCCTTAAAAACACCCATTTTGCTGAATTTTTCAATCCTATCATTTACACGATTTTGTGCACTTTTCTTTTCCAATTCTGTTGTCAGTTTTAAGATAGTCTGTTTTACTTTTTGACAAACTGAATCGACATCTCTATGAGCACCGTCAATGGGTTCTTTAATAATACCATCAATCAAGCCATTTTTTAACATATCATGAGCTGTCAATTTCAAAGCATCAGCAGCTTGTTCTTTAAAATCCCAATTTCTCCATAAGATGGAAGAACAAGACTCGGGTGAAATTACCGAATACCATGTGTTTTCTAACATCATTACTTTATCACCGATTCCGATACCCAAGGCGCCACCCGATGCTCCTTCGCCAATAATAATACAAATTATGGGTACCTTAAGTTGAATCATTTCTATCAAATTTCTAGCAATGGCTTCACCTTGTCCTCGTTCTTCGGCTTCCAATCCAGGGTAAGCCCCAGGCGTATCAATGAACGTCACTACTGGTCGATTAAATTTTTCAGCCATTTTCATTAAGCGTAATGCTTTTCTGTAGCCCTCAGGATTAGCCATTCCAAAATTCCTAAATTGACGCATCTTTGTGTTTTTGCCTTTTTGTTGGCCGATGAGCATGAATGGCTGACCATTAATTTTTGCCCAACCACCAACCATTGCTTTGTCATCTTTTACGGTTCTGTCACCATGTAACTCGATAAATTCATCGCTAATATTGTCAATGTAATCAAGTGTGTAAGGTCGTTGAGGATGGCGTGAAATCTGTACTCTTTCCCAAGCCGAAAGCGTAGAATAGATTTCTTTTTTCTTTGATTGTAGCTTTTTCTTTAAATCAGTTACGGTTTGCTTAATTTCAATGCCTTCTTTGCCCAATTGTTCGGCTTGTTGCAAATTTTTCATCAAATCTTCAATGGGTTTTTCAAAATCGAGGTACTCTATCTTTGTCATCACTACTTAAAAATATTAAGGTTCTAATACTGTCT
>CAXDOW010000102.1:0-7099 GCA_963991165.1 uncultured Flavobacteriales bacterium
GTTGACTAGGGGTGTGAAAGTAATAATATTTTCGCCTGTCACCGGATCTATGCATGATGGGTCGTTAACCGAATATTGAAAAATTACTGAACAGTCATTTTGATCTACGACCTCCACACTATAATTACCCGCCTCAAGATTTTCAATATCTTGGTCGGTTGATGCAAAATTGGTAGAAGACCATTGATATTCATAAGGACCTTGACCACCATCAACCGTGATATCTATCTCACCATTATTACCCCCAAAAGTAGTGACATTGGTAATGCTTTCAAAGACTTCAATTTCTGAAGCAGAGCCTACTGTTTCGCTGAAGGAAAGTTCGCATCCATTGTCATCAATTAAAATAAAATCATAATTGCCAGATACTAAATTATCAACAGGAAAAATAACTCCAAAGTTTGGTGAAAAAGTGTCAGCGTTGAAAACAAGCTGATAATCTGGAATTCCTCCAAAAAAGTCAAAAGACAATTCGCCATTTGAAGTTAAAATATTATTTCCTTGACCTGGAAAACAATTTGGTATATCAGTAGTAACATTGTATGATAGCGGATCGGGTTGATTAATTGTAGTTTCTATAGTTTTTTCACATTGATTATCATCAATAATGGTTGAATTGTAAACCCCAGCAGGCAAACTAATTGCTGAATCAATAACATATTGAACGTTGTTGAGGTTTTGAACATTGTAATACGAAATTTGAGGATTTGTGATATTGGTATAATTATAAATCAATGCACCGTCATTAGACTCAAAACATGTTAAATCTACTTCCTGAACGTTAAAGTCAATTTCAGATGGATTAACAAGATTAAAGGTCGTATCAAATGAGCAATTATTTAAATCCGTAACACTTAATTCATAAGTGCCAGAAGTTAGTTCGTTAGCGTCATTATCATATACACTCCCTGTCTCAACATGTAATAAAGAATAGTTATATAAAGTTAAATTGTTAAATGGTGTACCTCCATCCGCTAAAACTTTAATGATTCCGTCTGAAAAATTATAGCAAGTGGGGTTATTATTGACTACTTGAGACAAACTAATTGGAGCGGGCTCTGAAATGGTAACCGTAGTTAAGGAGTCTACAAAACATCCATTACCATCCAATACCTTCAGTGTGTAGTCGGAGGCCACCAAGTTATTTATAGGTTCACTCATGTCGTTTGATAAATAATTAAAGCCAGAGCTGTTGTACCAAACAAGAGAAAAATTACCGACACCGCCCGTGATAAATGTATTCGAAATTGAACCATCATTCTGTCCATTACAACTAACAGGAGTTGTTTGAGTATTAAATAATTCTATTTTTTCTTCTTCAGTGATAGTATAAGATATTAGCTCAACACAACTTCCATCATTTACTTCTAAGATATATGTTCCTGCATATAAATCAGTAATTGTGTTGGTAGAATTTGACACAATGCTATTACCAATTTCATCGGTCCAAGTGTATGTGAAGTTACCAGAACCTCCACTAGCTAATACCGTAATAGAACCCGTATTTTCGCCAAAACAACTTACATTGTTTATTGTTTCGTCCAATACAATTGGATCTGGGCCATCAATTACAAAAGGTGTTTGATCTCCAGGGCAACCATTCGCATCAGTTATTGAAATACTGTAATTGTCTTCAGTAAAACCTGAGAAAATAAGAGATTCATCTTCTGGTAGGTTTGGAAAAGTACCTACGTTATTGACACCTTGGAAAAAAGAAATAGTATAATCTGATGTCCCTCCGCTAATACTTAAATCAACTTCCCCATCAGTATCGCCAGAGCAGCTCACAGGGACAACTGAATTAATTGTTGTCAAAACTGGATCAGGTTCGTTTAACAAAAAGAATGAAGATTTTGAGCATCCATTGTCATCCTCAATTTTAAAAAGAATAGTTCCTGCTGAAAGATTATTGTTCGTTTGATTCGTAGTTCCATCAGCAGGCCACTCGTATGTATAGGGTGGGGTTCCTCCTGAAGGAATAATGGTGGCAGAGCCTAAGCCATCATGACATAATGGTGGCGTAGCATCAATAGTAAAATCAATATCTGTAGCTGGATCAACTGTTGTTGAATTAGTAGTTGTGCAATTTTTGGAATCAAAAACGGTAACTGCATATTCACCTGGCACAACAGTAATACTTTGAGTCGTTTCTGTTGTACTCCATTCATAGGAATACCCCCCAGGGTTTCCACCAATCGCATTAACTGTTAATTCAGCATCGCCGGCATTAAAACACGTTTCAGGAGTAGTAGAAATAGTCGCTGTCAGTTCTACTGGTTCATCAATATTAAAAGTGTAGTTTTCTTCACACGCTCCATTATATTCAATTGTTAAAGTATATAGCCCTTGAGATAAATTATCTATTTCCAATTGATCTTGGTTGGTTTGAAGTACTCCGTTATAAGTTTCACCATTGCCATTAAGTGTATATGTATAAGGGGGCAATCCACCATAAATGGTGGCAGTAAAACTCCCATCACTTCCTGCATGGCATGTTACTGGAGTTACAGTTGGAAAAATAATCAGTGGGTCAGGATATGGAAGCACCTCATAATCATACGAATCAAGTACCTGTTCTTCAGAACTAAGTTCTATAACATAATCTCCAAAGACTTCAAAACAATGTTCATAAGAATTAGATACAACATCGAAATCATTTGTTGATGTAAAATTTGAAATAGGTGGTGAAGTTACTAAGGTGGCTCCAATATATCTATAAAATTCTATGGAATACTCTAAATTCAAGTCCAAGCCATTAAATATAATATCTATACACTCAACATCATCGTCACATAATGCGGGACTGGATATTGTGACATTAGTTATTTCTTGTCCATTGGTTGAACTAAAACAAACAAACAGAATTAAAAAAACGGTAAAATTTTTTAATAGAAACTTCATAAATCAACTTGTTAAAAACTTGTTCAAAAGTAATTAAAAATTTATTCTATTTACAAAAACAAATAAATTAAATGATAATTACTAGAGACTGTTTGAAATTAAAACTACTAAATTGAACAATATAAACACCGCTAGTCAAGGAGCTAAAGTCAATTTTTGTCGTATTCATTAATTGAAAACTATTAATTTTCTTTCCATCCATAGAAAATAAATAAAGGGTTCCTTCGGTGTAATTTGTTGGCGCACCAACAAAAAGAGTTTTATTATCAAAAGAATAAAATAAATCAAAGGGTAATGATTCTAATGCATTAGTAGGTGACACTTCAACGTCTACCAAAGCGGTATCAGAATAACAATATGCATCGCTTGCGATTAGCCAATAGGAATCAGATTGCACAATAGTAATTTCTGATGACGTTTCATTAGTGCTCCAAAGATAGTTTGTAGGGTTTCCTATGATCACATCAGATGATAAAATATCGTTATCTACTGTAATGTTTACTTCAGGCGCTTGAAATACTTCAAAAAGAGTTTCGGAAGATAAAGCGCATTGATTAGAATCCACCACATCATAGGTGATAGTATAAGTGCCAGCTGTTAGGAGGTTAGGAGAAAAAGAATGATTGACAACACCTTGACCAGAAAATATTCCCCCCTCTATAGAAGCCTCTAAACTGAAGTCTTCATCATTTGTACAATAGGGACCATCATTAATGATTTCGGGTTCAATAACAGCATGAACAAGCGCGTTAATACTGAGTTGTTGATTATTTAAGCTGTAGACAATGTCGTGGGCTCCTGCTCCCGCCACATTAGGATAAAAGATAGAACCTACAACTCCTGTTCCAGAGTAAGTTCCCCCCTCAGGAAAACCGCCATTTAAAACAACTCCCTCTTCATTTTCACACACCGAAATGATTTGATTAAAGCTCACTTGTGTGGGATAAAATTGATAAATATCATTTGGATTTGAGTAGTTTGGCATGGGCGACCCATTGGTGTTACTCCAATTTTCTAGTAAAATTAGTTCACCGTCCAACTCATAATCTAATGTTGAATTGCTTGTTGCATCAAACAACTTTAGTGTAAACGACTCTCCGCCATTAATTCCTTCATCAATACCAACTGTTGTTGCATCATCACCATAGATAACAAGATTAATGTAAGAAATACCGTTGTTTACAATTAGTTGAGAAGCCCCACAACAAATGCCAGATTCATCAAATGCCGCTATCCAATCATCATCATCGGCAGATACGCCACTAATTTGAACTTGTCCCAATAAGGCTCCTGAGGAATTGGTGGGCGTAAATACAAAATCGTCTGGTACTTGAGCCCCAACAACACTTGCTTGTACGATGAATAGAACGATAATAAGTCTTCGCATTGACTATTGCTTTATAACAGACTGATTTATTTTTAATACCTTATTGACCATAACTTTTATGTGGTAAACACCATTATCGAAATCAGTCATTTCTACGCGATGTGATGTTAACCCTTCAGAAACGACAGTGGCATATTCTGAATATACTAATCGTCCGGTTAAATCGAATACTTCTACATCAACAACACATCCGTTAGATTCGTCTAAACCAATAATTACGTGATCTTTAGTTGGGTTTGGATATACTGAAATAGAGTTAGCATAAGGAAATTCTAAATGAATTTGTCTTAGGGTCATGCTTCCTGTAAACACGACTTGATTATCAATCAGCTCATTTTTGAATCCAAAGCGGAGCGTTTCCCCCTCACGTAGTCCTTCTAATGCTGCGGTGCTAGGATCGTCTCCGTAAACCGCTTTAGTCATTAAGTATCCGCCCTGGAGAATATCTAGTTCAGCTACTTTTTTCATGTCTTGATTATAAACATTGACCGATTGACCCACAAAGTCAGTCAAGTTACTTGTCCCGTTAATTAACATAAAGTTTGGTGAATAACTTTGACCGTCTAGACTTTGTCTGAGGGCTGTTCCTCCGTATGAGTTTTCTGTTTTTACCCAATATCCGAGGTTGTCTTCAACCATTGTCAAAGAATTTAAGAAAGGTAAGCCAGCTGGATCATAGAATGACACTCCTTGGTTAAAATTGGTCACATAAATCAAATTATTATCCTCCAATAGGAAGTCAAAATAACTAACCACCGATTGTGAGCCGCCCTCAACATAACCCATTAAATTCCATCCCGCATTATAGGGCGGTATGTAATCATGATTGATAGGTGTTCCATCAATCACTAAGGTGTCGTCTTCATTCACTTTGACCCAGTAACCATAGCCGTCATCAAATTGACTTAAAGAATTTAGAAATGGTAAGCCATTTGGATCATAAAAACTTATGCCATTGTTAAAGCCAGTCACATAAATGAGGTTATTCGGGTTGAGGCTAGAAAAGATACTTTGTATATCATTTTGATTGGGCGTTAAGCGTGTTGAAATTAAATTCCATCCCTGATACAAAGGGATATAATCTTTTTGGTCTTCTATTTGTACGCTAGTCCAAGCAGTATCTGATGGATTTCCATTTACATCATAATGGACAACACCATACGAAATGATATCTCCAGAATCAAACATGACGTCAAAGGTGAGTGTGTCGGTAATGTTGCTCGTGTTGAACCCAGCGGTTGAAACGACTTCACTATAGGCATAGTCATCTTCTAGAGGAGGATTCCAAGAAATCATCACTTGTTGGTCATCTATTTGTTCGGCAAAAATCTCTGTTGTATTCGGTGATAAATCATCAGTAGAATAGCCACAGAAAACATCTGAATACCAATATACCGAACTGTCCATAGTATGAGCAATAACGACAAAGCATGAATTGAAAGCACCATTGACAGTAGAGCTATCCCCTAGAGTTGGTGATTCGTAGGCGTAAGCATCAAATGCTTGAGCAGGCATGTAGCCCATCAGCTGCCAAAATCCATCGGAAATAGTATCAATCGTGTTTCCATTGGCGTCGAAATGTCTCCATATACTGTATGAAGTTACTTTGTTTTCTAAATCGTTATCATCCCAGACGGATTTATTGAATAAGATACCAACCTGTCCACCCTGATCTTGTGGAGAGTCAGAAATTTCGGTCACAATTGGCGAGCCATCAGGAATGGGTTCTCCTCCCCAAAACCAATTATCAGGACCACCATAAATACCAATATCGGCACGCACACCTCCCAAGCCAAAAGGCATGTGGTTGTCGTTTTCCCAAGGGGTGCCTGCATCAACACAATTGGAGAATGTACTTAAATGTTGATTCTCTTGATCGGTAAAAACAGGGTCGTCATCGATAGAGCCATCACCAAAATAATATTGTCCGCCCGCTGTACCATATGCGTTTAAACCCTGAACCGATGAATAAGTAATGGACGTAACTCCGGCATTGGTATTTATCTGCTGGTAATTGTCAATATCATTACCCCAAATAATGGAATTTTTAATGTTTGAAAAACTATTACCCAATAAATTCAACCCAACATCGTGATTAAAGGTAATATTAGAATAGTTTGAGTTTAATTGTGAATACGACTTAATGCCAAAACCTCCATTGTTAGAAACTAAGGATGAGTGAAGGTTGATGTGTGAATTGTTTCCTATGGTTTCGATACCATTGCCTGTACAGTTTCTCACAAAGGAGTAGGTAAGTGTGATGGGTGAATCATCACGCGTCGTTCTTAACCCCGCATCGGTTGACTCCAAAATGGTAGAGTTATATAAGGTGATGGGGGAATTATCACCAACTGTTTCTACACTTCTTAACTGAGAATTAGAAACAGAAACGCCTAAGTTATCCCCAATTTGATTGATTTTCAATTCAATTTTTGAGTTATTGATGGTAATATTATTTCCTTGAGCAATGAAAGATGGAGAACTTTCACTCCGGTTATAAATTTTGATATCATCAATGTAGAATTCAACCCTATAACTACTATTGTCAGTGTACTCAGAATATAGCTCAAAACTTAAATCAATTTCGTCGCCCGCCTCATAAAAATTTAATCGAGCGGTTCTTTTTTCCCAATCAAAGTTAGGAGAGTCGTAACTAGACCAGTTGTGAATGTTGTAGTCATAAAAATAAGTGCTATTGTCATTATTTTTAGTAGCGATGAAAAATTTTCGATGACTCTTTTTGTTTTCTACGGCTTTGATATAATATTCGATGTAATAATGACCATTAGATGGCTGTCTCTTATACACATC
>CAXDOW010000103.1:0-7079 GCA_963991165.1 uncultured Flavobacteriales bacterium
ATAAGAGACAGGATATATGTAACTATCATTGTTAGTCCTTTTTAATTTTGTGAATACCTGTAGTATCTGCTTCTTCTTTTTTGGAAAAGGGCATTTGTTCTTTAGGTAACACCGGACCCAGCCATCCCCAAGAATCTAAAAGTTCTATGATGTTCTTGTTTGTTTCTAGGATTGTTTTGTCGGAATTGTCTAACACCGCATCCAAACTGTCCCAGTTTTCTTTAATTGCCTGCTCGCTTGAATGAGAGTCTTTAAAGGGAGATCTAGTCAAACCGACCACTTTCCCACCTTCCGCTTGAATAGCTTCTATCTCGTTCACAAATCTACAGTCATCAATAACGGCAAGAAGAGGCTCCTCTCTACGAATGTCATCTATACACGCTTTTACCCAGACGGGTTCGTAAATTCTACGCATGACATCAGTTCCTAGATATTGCAAGAAGTCTCTAACCGTCATTGGTCCCTTCTTATGGTAGACCAATCCCTCAATCTTTTTGCTCTTAATTGCGTCCCACTTCTTTTTGTCTGTGACGACTCCCGGCATATTTTCCCATCTAATATGCGGTAGTACTTGAGTTTTGTGTGCCTCTGAGCCGTAAACCTGTTCGTACTTTAGTCCAAAGAGTCCTACGGAGATTTCTTTAAGGGCACTCGCAAACGAGTATTTCTTAACAAAGGGCCACATGCTATACATAGCCCACTCAGCAAACTCCATATCTGTTCTATTGATGTCCAGTATGGGGTTACCGACTTGTTCTTCGCCCTTCTCGTCAATTATCTCGGTCTCTACGGCCAGCTTTCCATCTTCAGTAATACCGAAGTTTTCTACTACACCATAGCACTTCATTTGATATCCATGAATGAAGTTGGAGCATGTGCTCTTACCTGATTGTTTGGTGCCAGCGAATGCCAAAATCTTACTTGTCATTTAATATTCCTTGTAGCTGAGGATTTAGTTGTTCTTGTATTTGTACTATGTCCATATCCCCTACGTCTTTTTGGGATATCTCCGGTCTAAAATAATTAAAGCGTCTTCCGCACTTTTTAACAATCTGCTCATAAGCCTTATTTCCAGCCTCGTCGCTGTCGGTGAGTATAATCAAATTCAAGGCTCCGCTTTGTTCAAGCAGTATTAGTTGATCTTCGTTTATGCTGGAGCCAAAAATACCAACAGTGTTTGTATAACCGGCCTCATGCATTCGCCAAGTATCACCCTGACCCTCAACTAAAATTGCAGTATTCGTTTCCAATATTTTATCTTTGGCAATATTTAAGCCGTAAAGCACATTCTTCTTAAAACCTCGGCTATGTAACCACTTAGGTTTCAAGTGCTCTTTGATAGATCTACCAACACAACCTACATAATTATAGCCTTCATCGTACACTGGGACAACAACTCTTCCTGACATTGGCTGATTTTCTGCCAAACATTCTCCAACGTCGAATTTTTGTAGCGTTTCTTTCTGGTAGCCTCGTCTTATGTAGTATGCAGAAGGTATGTCTATTCTTTCTCTAATCTCATCCCTAGATACAAAAGCTTCTTCTCTGATTACAGTTCTGTTGAAGACATCTATAACTTTTGTACTACGATCAAAAGTTACTTCAGATAATTCGTCAATACCCTTTTTAAGGAAGTGTAAACAAAACGATGCGGTTTCGTTCATGGACACTTTTCTGTCTCTAGAGTTAGTCAAGCATCCTCTCACAAATCCAAAAAGATTGTTAGCGAATTCTTCTTCGCAGTGATGAGTCCAGCAAGACCAATTACCTTTTTGAGTGAGTCCGTCCGTAAAGACGCAACAGGCTTCCGGATTGTCGCCCCCATGCACAGGACATGGAAACGCCAATCTATTTGGGAACTCAACAAAGTCTATTTCAAAATACTCTAGCAATTGGGGCAATACATCAAACAGCTCATTACATATTGATGATATCGTCTTCTGATCCAATCTCTTCTGTTTCAAATCCTTCTTGTCTGCTTCTACCATTTTCATGAATTTCGTTTCTCGTTAAACCTTGTTCAATTCTACCAAATCTACCGTGCATTTTCATGCTGACATAATCGCCGTCATCTAAGCCTTCTCCGTGACGAGCTACCACAGGAACCAATTTTCTGTTGCCATTATCTATGCCGTCTGTAGCCACTTCTTCATCAGACTTCATTTTAAAGATGGAGAAGCTTGTACACAGCCAAATCAGCCTATCTGAACCAGAAACCACATCTGTAGATTCTTTAGTAATGCCATCTCTGTTCAACTGAACAAACGCTAGGCAGGCAACGTCGTACTTCACTACAAAGTTATGTAGTTTTGTAATCTGAAAGCCCAGCACTTGATACTCCTGCATAGAGGCACTGATTCCCTCAGACCCCATCAACTTCAAATAGTCATAGACTATCAAGCAATCATTTGTTTTACCGTTCTCATCAAATCCTACGTGTTGATAAATCCACTTCCTCATCTGACTAAGAATGTTTTCAAAAGACTCACCAGCAATACTGATATAGTGATAAGGAATATTTTTTAATTTCTCTGCCGCATTAAGAACCTTTTCTTTTTCTATTTCGTTCTCGGTAAATCTGCCAGTAGATATCTTGTTGATTTCTACTCCAGAAAGGTTGGCTAAGATTCTGTTGTAGTGATCTTCTTTAGACATCTCTGTATCCAAGACCAATACGGGTATGTTGTGTTCTGACGAGACATGCATAGCAACAGCATCACCAAACATGGACTTACCCACTTTCGGTCTAGCCGCTACAAGATCAACACATTTTCTACGGAGTCCTCCTCCAATAGATACGTCATAAGCAGGAAAGCCGCTGGGTATGCCAACAAAGTCAGAGACGTTATCGCTTAAGTACTCCAGATAGTCCTCAAGCCCTTCTCCAATCGTCTCTGTTTTTTTGCCCGAAGACTGATAAATGTCACCCGTGGCTTCCAGTAGAGGTTCTTCAATTTTGGACACAATGTCCATCACGTCTTCTTCGCCTGTAACACCGCCTAGCTCTTTCTGGCAGGCTTCAAGTGTTTTGAGAAGATCCCTCGCCAGCTTCAGCTTTGCTATTTTAGCCGCATAGGTTCCAACGTTAGACTTATGTATGGGAAAATTAAAGAGAGATCTGATAAACCCAATCTCTTCTTTGCTGTTTATTTGTTCCGATACACCTAGATCATTGGCAGCAGAAAGAATCGAAGACAGCTCTACTTGAGTATTCTCTGAAATAGACTTGTATATACAGTCGAATATCAGTTGATTCATGGGGTCTGTGAAACTCCTAGAATCAATAAAATCAACCTCCAAATAAGCATCCAGCCCATACTGACATAGTGCAGCAAGGACGGCTCTTTCGGAGGCTAAATCTTCTAGTTTTATCTTCTTAGGCATTTGTCGCATACAAAAAAGTCCCTAGCAAACTGTGGATGTACTTCAAAGGTTGTTTTGCATCTCTCGCAAAACTGGCTTACTTTCTTAAACTTGGGCCTTCTTCTTTCTGTTAGTGGTGCTTCTGGGGTTCTATTGTTTTCGTCCTGATGCTCTGTACCATCATCTCTAAACTTGTTAAACCTTTTGCCCTCTGTTACAGGAATCTTGTTCACTTGCCCAGAGCCTTTGTTCATGACAAAAAGTCCATCTTCTCTCTCTTGCTCCGGAGACTTTGCTTCTTCCTGTTTTACGGAAGAGTCGTCGCTCTTTACGTTTAGGTTTAATATCTTGTCAATCAACTCCGCCTTCTGTTCGTCAGACAGAGACTCAATTAACCTGTTCACGGTATCATCGCTCATGCTTATCTCCTCTTAGATAAATTTATTAGTATGTCGGCCATGCTTTGAACTCTGTCCGCTTTGCCGTTGATTATTTTTATTCTGGCCTCAGCATGGTTTTTTATCTTTAGGATATCCGTAGCTAAGGGGTTCTCTTTTACAGCAGAGAAAAATTTCTCCTGCCACTTAGTGTATTTGTCTCCATACTGATTCATGCTACTAGATATTATAAACCACAAACTGGATTCTGCCCAATCTAAAACAACTTCTTCTTTAGATTTTATTGAATGTATGTACTCTGCGTGAGCATAAAGCTCGTAAGCACAGGCCAAACATTCTTCACGGGTTAGTTTGTCTAGGCTTAGAGACTTCATATTCAGTATCATTGATACGGTTTCATTCTCCTGAATTTTGGGTAGGCCTTTGGACGATGTCCAACTCTCTACAGCCTCCATGAATTCATTCAATCTTTCTTCGCCAGTCATCTACGTCCTCATTAAAATTGAATTCTATGATTGTTATATCGTTCAGATCGCACCATTCTTTTTTGTCCCTATCCCTAGCTTTAGCCTTAAAGAAGGATAGCTTAGAAGTATAGTGGAACGAGTTGAATTTAAAGTGCTGCTCTCCATGAACCTCTATTATCAAATTTCTGTTTGGTATAAAGAAATCGGCACGCAACGTGCCTTTTCTTATGGATGTCCTTGTACCGGCCAGTGAGACCTCTTCAAGTATTCTATCATACGGAAAGCATTTGTCAAGTACCTCTTTGGCTTTTTTATGAAGTTTTGAGGATTTTGAAGTGCTTCCACTACTAGGGTTCCAACTGTGCTCCCTGCCATCCAGACCTGTCACTTTCATATATAGCCTCAAGTTTCTTAATAGACCTCTTCATCTTATATCCCTCCCAGCAAAGCCAAGCCTCTGCAATGGTGACTACAATTATAGTAGCGTAGCTAAGTTTCTTTTTCACGATGTTTCTCTCTTCGCTTTACAACTTTATTTTCTTCATGCTTTAGTCCTAGCATCATCAAGACGGCAACTAGTATCTCTAATGTCCATGCCAAAAGGCCAGCTTGTATCGCATTCATTAGAAGAAGCCCTTAATCTTTTCTAGAATTCCGCCACCACCAAGACCTCCGCTTGAAATGAGAAGGTACGCCACAATAGCACCCGCTATAACAAAAAATAGCCACTTTCTTTTATTTGCAACCGCATATGCTTTCGCTGTAACTTCTTGTATTTTGGCCAGCCTGAAGTCTCGGCGGCTTTGTTTCTTGTCGTTTAACGGCTTATCTTTGTCTTGTTTTTTCTTAAATAGCGGCATTAACTTATCAGTCATTCTCCTTTATTGAATGTTTATAGTAATATTTAAACTGTTTGTAAAGAGCCTTGATTTGAGCGAAAGCTTCTTCTTCGTCTATCTTCCCTCCCTGCTCTAGGTCGCATATGATAGACATATGGATGTTAAAGGCTCTAAAAGGGTCTTTGTGGCTGTCGAATTTTATCTCCATCCCTCTTTCAACACTCTTAGTGCGTTGCCTCCCAAGAACTTAGCTATTACCTCGTCTGAATACTTCTCTTTTCCACCTTCACCTGTTAGGCACTTCAGATACTTAGTAATCCTCGGCAACTCTGACATATCTGTGATCTCGTCTGGCGGGTCTGTAAATCCATCAAAGTCAGTACCGATACCAACAATATCTGATCCACCAATTATCATGGCGTGTTCAAGCGTTCTTTCAATGTACTTGAGGCCAAGAGGCGAGTCAACGGGGCTTATCCAATAGTTCATAAATATGATACCGAGAACTCCACCGTGACTAGCGAACCATTGTAGCTCCCAGTCATGTAGGTTGTATGGGTCTGGGTTAATTTCAAACACACCGGCATGACTACTTATAACTCGATTCTGTTCATCGCCAACTATATCATAGACTTCAGCTCTAGCTTTTGGAGTGCAGTGTGCGATATCAATAATCATTTTGAGTTCACACATACGCTCGACTACCTTTTTGCCTATCTCAGATAGCCCAACGTTCATATCCCAAGCACCCATAAGATGCTTCCAGTTACTTCTTTTTATACCGTAGTTTGGATAGGGAAATACAGGATGTGCTAAAAGATTAGGATAGAAGTGTGCCAACGTAAGATAAGCAACACCTCTTTCGGCAAAGTAATCTAGATGCTGTAAAACCTCTGTCTCTTTGACCTTCATGTCCGTAGAGGTGTCACAGTCAAGCCCTTGAAGGCTATGTCCGCCCTCAATAGAATGGATCATAGCTATGTGCTTATGCTCCAAGCACTGAGAAAGCTCATTATTGTTCTTGACTATGCAAACAGGACGATTCTTTGATTTATCTACTTTCTTGTTATACTCGGTTATTTGTTTTTCCATATCGTCAATCATATTGACGGTAGCATCAAAGTAGAAAGGATCAAATACTCTTTTTCGTACTTCTGGAGATAGAGCCAGTGCGAGCTTAACCAAGCTTTGGTCGTCCAGCCATTCCCTTTCGGGTATATAGCAGGTAGATAGCACAACATCAATGTCGCCTTTATCCAGCAGCGGAAATGTGCTACGCTGGCTTAGTGGCCAAAACGCACGCTTAAACATACCGGCCAGCAACTTTGGTTTACTGGCAGACAGGTCTCTGTCTAGTAAAAATCGTTTTAGTACAGCGTGGTTGTGTAGATCAACAACCGTAGACTGTTCATGTAAATCTCGCCAATCCATATTCGGTTCCTTATAGCATACTTTTTACTGATGCTTCTAATATATCGACAATGTTGGGGTTTGAGTTTAGGAAATTATAAAGTTTATCTTGACCTTGAAATTTGAACGCTTTCGCTAATGCTTCTTCGTCTTCCACGTCTAGGTCTGGATTAATCTCTTTTGCTAAATCTTTAAACATGTTCATGAAGCTACAGGTGAACCAAGCACCGGCTTTGTCTATTAGCCCTAGGTCGCAGGATAGCATAAGTATCTCTTGTGTTTTATCTATGCCATGACCGTATCTTAAATGGCTTTGAACCTGTCCTCCCGGAGCACCCATAGAAGAGCAGATGATTCTCCAGTTAACCACCTGACCTATCCTGTCTCCGCTTGAGTTAAGCCAAGGTGAAACGGCTGACACCTTTTCTCCTCCGCCAGCAATCTCCATTCTCGTGTCTGCTTGATATTGGATTTTGTTTCCCCCGTCAGCTAATTTTGCCTTTCCGAATCCAGCGGTGTTTGCAATATAGTGTGTGATTGCAATAACAAGGCCATGTTGACTGGGAAGCAGTTGTCCTATCTTCTTTGTAAAGATTGATAAT
>CAXDOW010000104.1:0-6994 GCA_963991165.1 uncultured Flavobacteriales bacterium
CTCTTGTGATACTTTATCTATACTCATCTCTACCTCCATAAAAATTAATAAATATTATTGATAAATTTTCTGTAAATTTTTTCTGGACTTTTTTTCTGAATTTTTTTTCTAAATTTTATTTATAGATTTTTTGTTCAGTTACTTGCTTTATTAAATTTACTTCGAGTAGAATAACATATTAACGAAGTAATAGGTAACAACATGGAAAATAAAATATTTTACAATCAAGAAGAACTTGCTGAAAGATGGGGAATGTCTCCTCGCACTTTAGAAAACTGGAGAGCAAAAGGAGAAGGCCCAACCTACATAAAAATTGGTGGACAAGTTCGTTACAAATACGAATCAATCAAGAAGTACGAAGAAAGCCAACAAGTAGGAGAATAGTTTGGTCAACGCTAGATCAAAAGGCAGACGTGGGGAACGAGAAGTGATTAATGAAGTTAATGACTTACTTGGTATTCAGTTAGAAGTTAATTATGCACAAACCTTTGGTGGTGGGCATGATTTACTTAACTGTCCCGGCTACGCTATAGAAGTCAAGCGAAGAAAAGCAATAACACAAGCGGACATAAAAAACTGGTGGGATCAAACAGTAAGACAAGCATTAAAAGTAAATCTATTACCATGTCTTTGGTTTAGACAGGATAGAGCAGATTGGAAAGTAGCTATCCCATGCCCTTACTCCTACGAAAAGAATTTATTTCCCGTTGAAGATTTTAATATCGCATCAATCGTATCGCCAGAACTATGGTCAGCGATTGTAAGAGAGGAGCATAACATTGGCACACGCAATACTATCACCGAGTAGCATTAGCAGAATAATTAGATGTCCAGCATCAGCCAGACCAAATGCTGAAGCTGAACGAACAGGAAGTTTAGCAGCAAGTAGAGGTACTGCAATTCACGAAATGGTAGAGGCATTACTAAAGAAAAGATTAGAGGGCATAACTTTATCTGATTACTATTTAGGTCAAACACAAACAGTTGATGGTTTCAGTTTTGAAATAGAAAAAGATGATATTGCTATGGCTGAAATCTATGTGGACTACATTAATAAAAGAACTGAAGAACTAAACGGGAAGTTATTAATAGAAGAAAAAGTTTACGCTAACGAAATACATGATGAACTTTGGGGTACAGCTGATGCAATCATTCTAGGCGAAGGCAATAGAATGGTCATAGCAGATTTAAAGTCTGGTGCATGGCCAGTAGATGTAAGATTTAATGAGCAGTTAATGACGTATGCTCTTGCAGCTCTAAGCAGATATGGAAACGAAGATACAGTTATAGAATTAACAATAATTCAACCTAACAAAAAGGCCTTTCATAAAGACGGGCAAATAAGAACTTGGGATATTCAAGCTATCGATCTTGTTGATTGGGGTTTCAATATTCTAAAACCAGCTTGTGATGAAGCACTTGGAGAAGAGCCAAGTTTCAATGCTGGTACTTGGTGTAAGTTTTGTGCTTACAAATCTGAATGTCAAACATTTAATCAAAAGGAGGATACAAATGAGTGACGAAGTAAAAAAATCCGAAACATTTACTTTCGAGGAAAATGGTAAGGAGTATAAGGTAGATGATCTATCTGATGATAACAAAGTTGTCTTTGGCAAACTTAAACTTATTAATAATCAAATTAATGAGCTAACTTTCAATGCTAATAATGAATTAGAAAAATTAAATATTCTTAGACAACATTATGGCGATTTATTGCAAAAGGCAGTCGAAGAGCCAGTTGTAGAAACTGTAACTAAAGAGGTTAAATAATGTCTTTAGAGTGGATACAACAGAAGAGTAAATTAAAACCAGCTATTACGATTATCTATGGGCCAAGCGGTCTGGGTAAAACTACTTTAGCAGTAGGTAGTAAAAATCCAGTTGTCTTACAAACAGAAGATGGTCTTGGTATTTTGACTAACAAAAGAGAAATACCTCATAGTGGTTTAATTAAAACGTATGATGAATTTATGGATAAGCTACGGGACATCTATAAATTAGATAAAGGAACTTTTGATACATTAGTTATAGATTCATTAGATCACTTAGAGCCATTAATCCATGCAAAAACTTGTGAGGTTGGAAAGCAACCTAGCATTGATGCATTTGGTTTCGGTAAAGGATATTCTGAAAGTCTAAAGTATTGGAGAGAGTTTCTTGATGCAGTTCAACGATTAAGAAATGACAAAGGCATGAGAATTATTTTAATTGCTCATAACCAGATTAAAACATTTCACGATCCATTAACTGAGCCATACGATAGACATGAAATGAAGCTGTATAAATCAGCATCAGCTTTAGTTTTAGAAACTTGCGATATGTGTTTATTCTTAAATTACAAGAAGGGTACAGTCAAAGTGCAAGGTGCAAAAGGTATGACAAGTAAAACTGTTCAGACAAATAGAATTTTAGTAACGACAGAAAATCCAAGCTGTGTTGCTAAAAATAGATATGGACTTCCAGAAACTATTGAAATGGTTGAAGAGGGAGATGATTTCATTGAACGAGCAGAGAAAACTTGGACAAACATTGGTAAGTTAATTTCGGCAAAATGAGTACACAGCACGAAAAGGTAATTTACTATCTAACGAAAGCTAAAATCTTGGTTCAAGAGGCCAAGGACATAAACGGAGATGATGATTTTATTCTCCCGTTGGGTGCTAACAAAGTCTTAGCAGACATTGTTGATGCACTTGAAGAAGAAGTAGATCGAGCAAACAGTTACGAGGAATATGATCCTTTGTAACATTTTATTAATGTTAAATTTTTCTTAGGAGGTAAAAATGGATTTAACACAATTTAATGAGGGTAAACCTATTGAAGCTGGAATGGAGGAAAGTAAAAATATAGACTTTACTCCTCTTAAACCAGATACTTATGAACTTAAATGTATTAGTGAGGAACAGTTTGAAGCTGGTGTTTCTCATGGTGTGACATTACAGTTTGCAGAAAAAGTATCTAATAAATATATCTGGCTGCGATTATTCTTTCATTCAGAAAAGGCAATAGACTTTAGTAATAAAGTTATTAGCAACATGGGTAATGCGATTGGTCTTAATTCAATTAAAGACACAGAGGCATTTTTAAATGCATCATTTAAAGCTGATGTAGATGTTGAAACATACAATGGCAAAGAAAGAAATATTATAAAACCATTTTCTTTTAAAGCTGTAGAAACTTCAGCAGATCATGTTGATCCTAAAGATGTCTTAACTGATGACGACATTCCTTTTTAATTATGATGATCTTAAATATCGGAGACCAAGCTTATGCTACTACTGTCATGGCTTGGCTTCTCCGCTATTGCATATTAGCAACGGGGTTATCAAGGGTGCTTGTTCAATGGATCATCTACAAAAAATCAAGGAGGGTAGAAAAATGGAGGGTATTACCAATTTCGCACAAATCAATGAGGAATTGTTATCAGTTGCATTAAAAGATTCTAAAGATAGGTATTTAGAATTATCTAAAAAAAATAAATCATACGTTTTACACGAATGGACTAAAGACGATAGAGTGAGCTTTGTTAGAAGTCTCATTACAAGTTATTTGAATCATTCTAAGGCACAGGTTGATGGTTGATTTAACTAAGTATTATGGCAACGAGGGTATTGTCGTAGATAAAAACTTTGCTTTTTCTGGAACATCTAAAAGTATCACAGATTTAATTAGCGAGATGAAAGCTAACGGACTGCTTGTAGATTTTATAGATACAACAGGAGTCTTGGTTAGAGTTCCTGTTATGGCAACAGTTAATACAAGACCAGATAAGTCTGGCGAGAGATCGGGTTATTATGTTTACAATCAGTTAGATAATAACTTTGTATGTGTTTATGGTAATTGGCGAACTAGCCAAGAGTGGAAGTTTACTTCTTTTAATCCTAATGAAATGTCTGTCCAAGAAAAGCGAGACTTACAAGCCAAGTTGGAAGAGGCAAAGAAAAGGCGAGAGGAAGCTAAAAAACAAAAGCATAAAGAGGTCGCTGTTTATAGCAAAGAAAAATTTAATTTGGCTGAAGAGGTTACGGAGCATAAGTATCTTAAAGATAAAAAGGTTAATAATTACGGGTTAAAAACTACAAATAGTAACTTGCTAGTTCCTGTGTATTCTATCACTAAAAATGATAATGGAACATTAGCAAAAGATATAAAGTCACTACAATATATCTTTCCAGACGGAAGTAAAAAGTTTGTTGGTGGTGGAGAGATCAAAGGAAATATTTTTTTAATAAATTGTGATGTAAATGATCTGTATAACCATGAAAATATTTATGTAGTTGAGGGTTATGCTACGGGTTCGTCTATTGCTTTATTAGACTTACCTGTAGTCGTGGTATTCTCTGCTAATTTTACTGTCTCAGCGTTGACGAGACTGCGTTCTGTGGGTGTTAATGCTAGGTTTGTTATTTGTTTAGATAATGATTCATCTGGGGTTGGTCAAAAGTGTGCAAATGAGACTGCAAATGCAGTTGATAATTGTATTGTAAGACTACCTTCAATCATTGGCGATTTTAATGATTTGTATGTTGAAGAAGGTATAGAAAAATTAAGATTAGAGCTTTTAGAATCAAAATTAAACATAAGACAGTATGCAATTAGAAACTTGGTTGAAAAACCAAAAGATATTGAATGGTTAGTTGATAGTTTTATTCCATTAGGTAAACCCGGAATTATTGCAGCTGTGGGTGGCGTTGGAAAAAGTTTAAGTATGATTCAGTTAGCGTTGCAAATTGCAACAGGTGGTCAATGGTGGGGTAAACCTGTTATGCAACGTGGTTCAACAGTTATTTTTGCAGCTGAAGATGATTTGCATGAAGTTCATAGACGTATTGATAGTCTTGATCCTTTAGGAAAGCGATTTCAAAGTGAGTATGACGTTTATGTATTTCCTATTCCAGAACAAAAAGAACCAATGATTTTATTAAGGGAAGAAGGAGTTACCCCTATTGCAAGTGAGTTAATTGATGAACTAAAGACTATTAGTAACTTGCAGTTGGTTGTTTTTGATCCCTTACAAGCATTTACAACAGGTAATATCAGTTCAAGTAATGAAGTAGGCCAATTATGGGGTAGTTATTGTGCGAATATAAGTGCCAGATTAGGTGTTACGACATTAACTGTGCATCATTTATCGAAATCTGCTCTTACGAATGATTCTGATGATGCTCTATCGCATCGTGCTGAGATAAGAGGTGCATCAAGTATCACAGATAGTGTTAGATTTGCGATAGCTATGTGGTTAGCTGATGAATCTACTTGTGAACGTATTTGTTTACAAGAAGGCATGGAGATAGACCGCATGGCAGTAGTTAAAGCATCTTTAGTAAAGTCTAATTCTGGTAACGTTGATTATGGCGTTAAGACTTTGGTTAGAAAGGGTGCAGTTTTAGAAATATTAGACCAGAAAAAACAATCTTTTGAATGGGATTAAGGAGAAATAGTTATGTCGGGAAAAGGAGATATGCCTAGACCATTTAGCGTTGATAAAGATGTATTCAATGATAATTGGGATAGGATTTTTAAGAAAAAACGAGCTAAAAATAAAGACCAGAAGAAAAATAAAAAGAGCAAAAAGGACTGAGATCTTAGGATATATGGGTTTACTATTAAAGGATATATGGGTTTACTTCTCTAGGATATATGCCTTTCCTAATATCCTATTATACTATTATACAAGATTGGAGACAGAAATGCGGAGCATTTCTAGTCTCAATCCTTAGTTAAAAGTATCAGTAAAAATTATGGATAAAATTATCTTGTATTGGAAGAATCAATGCATACATGAATCAATTATTGGAGGTGACATACAATGAAGCAGTTAAGAGATAGATTGATTGCATTGAGAGATCATGCCAATCAAGGATATAGAAGTGAAGTTATTAGATTAATGCAAGAAAGTCCCTTGCATTACATGGTACTGATAGAAGTAAGTATTGCTTACTTGGAGGGTAGAAGTATCAATTTTGAGAATCTGGTCAAGCAGTTACATGGTGGTTTGGGAAGTAGGTCAACAATAGCTAATGTGTTGGAAGATTATATTTACAAGAAGTTCATGATTAAGAGAGCTTGTAAGAAGGATAAGCGTTGGCGAGTTTACGAGCCAACGAAGGTTGCTTTGCATGAATTGAATAGGTATCTGGAAAGAAGGCATAGAATGTTAAGGGAGGTTGCTTAGTTGAATGATTGGTGGTGGCTAGTAGTCGAAGAAATAGAAAATCCAGCTGAGAGTGGACTTATTAGTTATGGTGTAGCTGTTAAGTATAAGGAAAGCTATCCCAAGCTAAAGAGGGCCGTCTGGAAGTGGTTTAGAAGTCAAGTAGGTAGGAATGATATAGGCAGTAGAGAGAAAGTCATTCTATGGTGTCTGTGTGAGAGGTACGGCATGAGTTTTAGCAGCCATGATGCGATAAGTTATTATGGTTTAATGGGTGGCATGAGCAAAGTAACCATGAGCAAGGGATTTAATGTGTTAATGGAAAAGAATATTATTTGGTGTGCTAAACATAATGAGAAAGTTATGGTTAGAAAGTTAAAGAAGGGTATGCAACATAAACATTTTTTGTTAGTTGGTTTGGGTGTCTTTTTAGATAAAGAAAGCTAGAGAGAACATCTTTAGGGGGAGTAAGAGAGTAATATAAACTCGTTCTCCCTAGCTTAAACTGTTAGCCCAAAAATTCTATATCATCTGGACTATTCATTGATTGAAACATTTTATCATGGATTATCCTTCCTTTACCATGTTCTTTTGCATAACCAATGATTTCATCATTAGACCAACTTTCCTCCGCCATTGTAATAATAGAATCATCATCTAGTTCAGTTTCCAGAACTACGATTGCTTGGTATTTAATATATTGTTTTTCTTTAGGCATGTTTAACCTCTAAAAGTATTTTTTTTAAGTTTTTTTTCTTTTCTATATCTTTCATTATTAAATTCTGATCTACATTTATCACTACAAAATTTTGCATTATTTTTTGTTTTCATGGTTAATTC
>CAXDOW010000105.1:0-6957 GCA_963991165.1 uncultured Flavobacteriales bacterium
GTCATTTTATTACCAAAGATGGTGAAAAAATTCCTCATAAAGAGTTAACCCGATCAGCTCAGAAATCTCGTTCTTTTGCTTTTTGTTCCGATACGACCTATTATGAAAAAATAATTCCACAGATTAAAGGTGTTGATATTTTATACCATGAAGCTACCTTTTTGGACGAATTAAAAGATAGAGCAAAACAAACCATGCATTCTACCGCCAAAGAGGCCGCTACGATTGCTAAAAAGGCTCAAGTAGGTCGCTTGATTATAGGGCATTACTCCCAACGTTATTTTGATTTAAAACCCCTGTTGGAAGAGGCCTGTAGTGTATTTCCAGATACATTGTTAGCTGTTGAAGGCGAAATGCACCCAGTAAAACGATCGTATGAAATTGATAGTTGATAGTGGTAGCACCAAGGCCGATTGGCGATTAATACACAACGATAATTCAATAAAAGAATTTCAAACAATTGGTTTAAATCCATTTATTGTAAAGCGCGAATCTATCATTGAAGCTATAAAAAACATTGATTTACCATTGGATGATATTCAACAACTATACTTTTATGGAGCTGGATGTGATAATGCTCAGAAAAATCATTGGCTTTCACAAATTTTGACGTCCATGTTTAAACAGTCCAAAATATATGTTCATTCGGACTTGCTAGCTTCTGCACATGCCTTATTAGGAACTAAAAATGGTACCATAGGTATATTAGGAACCGGTTCTAATGCCGCTTTTTACGATGGAAAAAAAATTAATTTGTTCACGACGAGTCTAGGGTATTTATTAGGAGATGAAGGAAGTGGTAATGCACTTGGTAAAAAATTTTTGAAAAGTATTTTAACCGACAAATTAGATGTTGAGATAAGCTCACATTTAAACCTCGACAAAAAAGTAATTTTGAGTGAGCTTTATTCACACCCTTATCCCAATAGATATCTTGCTTCATTTTCAAAAATAATTTTCCAGTTTAAAGAACATCCTCAAATACAGTCTATTATATACGAAAGTTTTAATGAATTCATAGACGTTTATTTAAGACCTTTCTCAAAAAAAACAATTTCATTTACTGGTTCTATAGCCCATTATTATTCACATGAACTGAAGGCATGTTGTCAAAACCATCAAATAGAAATACTTGACATCATTGAAAAGCCAATATCCGCTTTGACTCAATTTCATATAGAATATCAATAGAAAAGTATTATCTTTGATTTATGAAAAAACGTCTATTTTTTTTACTTTTTTGGTTAATTCATTCCTTTGTATTTGCTCAGGGTGCGAATGCAACCTTGAATTTTAATCAAACGAATTTGCAGACTAATTCCGATACATTTAATTGTGTTGGTCTTTATACCTATCTATCAGTAAGCGTTAGCCCTGCTGACCATCCCTATCAAGTTACATTATTAAAAGACGGTCAAGTTTTTGAACAAAATACATTTCTCCCTGACGTTCTTCAAATACCTGAAGTTTTTAGTCTTGACTCATTAATTTATGCTGGAAATTATGAGTTGACCATCATTACTAGTTTAAATGATACCATTGAGGAGTCTTTCTCATTTTATAATCCAGAGTCATTGGCCTTCGATTATACCACTCAAAGTCCTGTTTCGTGTGAGGAGTTTGGTGAAATAGCTATCCATAGTATCTCGGGCGGCTATTCTCCTTACAATTTAGGTGCCATTAATTCAAGTGGTATTTTTGACACTTCGTATGCGTCATCACTTTACCAAAGTAGCTTCTTGATAGATAGCGTGAATCCAGGTTTCTATAGCATAACCTTACAAGATTCTTTAGGATGTTTATTGACATTAGGAACTGCCAATCCAATAACAATTAATCAAGCAAATCCACTCACTATTACATCTGTAAGTCAAGACGACTCTTTGATTGTTTGTGTTGAGGGCGGATTGTTACCTTACAATTTTGTACTGAATAGTAGCGATACAATTATAACTACAGATGGGTGTATGGCCTACGCTTTGTGTCCAGGAAATTATAATGTTTACGTTTTTGATGCTGTGACATCTACCCAATGTGCCGATTCGGCCGAAGCGATTATCCCCAACTTACTAGGGGCAATTAATCAAGAGACATCTACTATGATAGTTGAAAGTGGGGGTGTTCGGCCTTTCAGTTATTCATGGAGGTTAAATGGCGATTTGTTAGACGGTTTTACAGACTCAGTTTATACCGATGGCCTATGTCCTGGAAGCTACACTTGTAGAATTTTAGATAGATTTGGTTGCTTATTTTCATTTAACATAAACATTGATGAATTACAATCCAATATGGTGGATGAAGTGGACTGCTTCGAAGAAGATTTTAGTTCGTTAGATGCGTCTATGAGTGGAGGAACACCTCCTTATCAGTACCTTTGGAATACTGGAGAAGTTACTGAAATCATAGAGAATTTAAGCCCTCAATTATATACTTTGAATGTGACTGACAATAATGGTTGTGAATTTTATGATGACATACAAGTACCAGCTCTTTTAGATAGCTGTTTGTTTAATGCATTTAGTCCAAACGGCGACCAAATCAATGATACTTGGTTTATCAATAACTCCTTTTTATTCGAAGACACGAAAGTTATCATTTATAACCGTTGGGGAGCTAAGGTTTATGAGTCTGAAGGGTATCCAGTGCCTTGGGATGGTAAAAATAGAAATGGGAATTATGTTAAGGAAGGAGTTTATTTTTATGCCATAGTCTTGAAAAATGGCAACGAAAAATTAAGAGGATCACTTTCTGTATTTTATTAAACCCATTCCATAGGGTATTTTTTGAGCCATGTTAATTGTCTTTTGGCAAATCTCCGACTATTCCTTTTGATTAGCTCAATAGCGCTTTCCAAGTCCGTTTCATTATTGAAATAGGCAAATAACTCTTTGTAACCAACCGTTTGTAGAGCATTCAAATGTTGAAAAGGGCGAAGTTGTTCAGCTTCTTGTAATAATCCATTTTCTATCATTGTATCGACTCGTTGGTCGATGCGTTCATACAGAATCTCCCTTTCCATTTTTATCGAGATAAATTGAATATCAAATGGTTTTTCAATATTTTTTTTCTTTTTAAACTGGCTAAAAGATTGTCCACTTTGTAAACAGACCTCTAAGCATCTCAAAAGTCGCTGATGATTATGTAAATCTGACGATTGGAAAAATAGGGGGTCTAATCGCCTCACCTCTTCTCGTAGCCAGTCTAATCCGTTTTCTGAAAATTGCTTTCTTAAGGATTGCCTTAAGTCTGGATCAATGTCTGGAAAATCGTCCAAACCATAGCATACGGCATCTATATATAATCCCGATCCGCCAACGAGTATAAGGGTGTCGTATGTTTGAAAAAGAGCACTTATTTTTTTTGTCACTTCCATTTCGTACAAACCAACGTTATAGTTATCGTGTATACTAATGTGTTGAATAAAATGATGTGGTATGACATTTAATTCTTCAGCATTTGGGACAGCCGTACCAATTCTCATTTCTTTAAAAAATTGACGTGAGTCGGCCGAAATAATTTCTGTTTTGTGCTGATGAGCCAATTCAATGGCGAGTTTTGTTTTTCCAATGGCAGTTGGGCCGTAAATGACGATGAGTGTTTTATTAGTACCCTTCATAGTTTTCGTATTCACTAAACTCGTCAAAATCAGAGTCAGAAAAATCTTCATCAGCTGAAAAAGTAGTATCGTCAGAAACAAATTGAATATTGGGCGATTCTTGTGGCATTGTTCCAAACGAAAGCAATGTTTGAGGTGATTCTATGGTTTCATTTTGTTGAATATCAACCACTTCAATCATGAATCGCCACATGACCAAAAAATTATTGACATAAAGCAATTTTTCATGCGATTGAAAGATGTCTTTGCTTTGAATGTCTTTCATTTCGGTAGCGTCATTATGCATGGCTATAAGGGGAATTTCTTGGCCTTGTTCCCAATCTATATTGGTTAAGTAGAATGCGGCCATTTCATTTTTTTCTAAATCGAAAGATTGAACAATACAATCATGAAGGTCTTGTAGGGAAGAAGTTGAATCAATTTTTATTTCTCTAAATACATCTGATTGATGGTCAAATACGATACTAATTTTTATGGTCATAGTTTGTTCGAATTTTGTTTTGGAAATAGGCCCATTTCTTCTGCTTTTTTGATTAAGAATAAACGGGCTTCTGTTTTATTGTTTGAAATGACACCATCTAAGATAGCTTCTTTTATAGCCGATTTTAGCAGACCCACTTCTTTACTGGGTTTTAGGTCAAATAATTCTATTATCTCTTCACCTCGAATAGGTGGTTGCATATTTCGTATTTGATCCCTTTCTTCAACATCTTTTATTTTTTGTCTAACGATTTTGAAGTTGTTTAAGTATCTCTTAACTTTCATGGGATTTTTTGAAGTAATGTCAGCGTCGCATAAAGTCATTAGATCGTCAATATCGTTACCTGCGTCAAATAATAATCTTCTAACTGCTGAATCGGTTACCGTATCTTGGGCTAAGACTATGGGGCGGAGGTGTAATCGTACTAACTTTTGGACGTATTTCATTTTTTCATTAAGAGGTAATTTCAAAGATTTGAAAATTTTAGGAACCATTTTTGAGCCAATAAATTCATGTCCATGAAAGGTCCATCCAACGTGCTCTTCAAATTTTTTAGTATCGGGTTTCGCAATATCATGTAAAATGGCGGCCCATCTGAGCCAAAGATTGGTAGTGTTTTGGCTAATGTTATCCAATACCTCTAGGGTGTGATAAAAATTATCTTTATGGCTTTTGTTTCCGATGGTTTCAACACCCTGTAAATCCACCATTTTAGGAAAAAATTGATGTAGCAGATGGGTGTCTAATAGAAGTTTAAACCCATGTGATGGTTTTGAACTCAAAATAATCTTGTTTAGTTCATCGGTGATTCTTTCCTGTGATATGATGGTGATTCGCTCGTGATTGTTTTTGATAGAGTCCAGCGATTTTTCGTCAACAGTAAAATTTAGTTGGCACGAAAACCGAATGGCTCTCATCATGCGAAGAGGATCATCAGAATAAGTTTTGTCGGGGTCTAGAGGTGTTCTTATAAGTTTATTTTTTAAATCTTCTAATCCATTAAATGGATCTAAAAGTTGACCGAAACGTTCTTTGTTGAGGCCGATAGCAAGCGCGTTGATGGTAAAATCTCTTCTGTTTTGGTCGTCTTTTAATGTGCCATTTTCAACAATTGGTTTTCTCGAGTTTTGCCGGTAAGATTCTTTCCTAGCTCCTACAAATTCTAATTCTAGGTAATCGTACTTTATCATGGCTGTTCCAAAATTCTTGAAGATTTGAAGTGGATAATTTTCCCCAATTAGCGATTGGACCCGTTGGGCTAGTTCAATGCCGCTACCTACACACACGAAATCGATATCTTTTGCTTGTCCTCTGTTCAAAAGTAAATCCCTTACAAATCCACCAATGACATAGGTTTCTACTCCAAGACTGTCAGCAGCTTCAGATACAATAGAAAAGATAGGATGGTTTATTTGATTACTAAAATTCACTTTTATCTAATAATTTTTACGGTGCCATTATGACCTAATTTAATAATGTTGGAAGCGGCATGTTCACTGCTTTCATTTTGCCCGAAATTTACTATGAAATCCACTCCATTCAAAATGCTTGTTTCAATTTCTGAAAAGGTGGTTGGACTGGCATGCCCACTTGTGTTTGCAGACGTTGAAATGATGGGTTTTCCAAACCGATTGATGAGTTTTTGACAAAAAGAATGATTGATCAATCGAATGGCACACGAACCGTCATCTGCTAAAGCACCTTTTGAAATTGTTCTTACTTGATCGTATATGATGGTCAATGGTTTGTCGGCATGTTCTATTAAATCCCATGCCATCTCAGGGACGTCAACCACTATTTTTTCGAGCATGTATTCGGAGCTCACTAAAGTAATTAACGCTTTAGAGGACGATCGGCCTTTTAATTTAAATATCTTTTCAATGGCGTGGGGTTGAGTAGCGTCGCAACCAATTCCCCATATGGTATCAGTAGGATAGAGGATGAGTCCGCCATCAGAAAGCACGTCAATACATTGGTTAATGTCTTGTATCATAAAATACTTTGGTAGAGTGATAAAATTCGACTAGCAATCTTTTCGTCAGTAAAGTTGTTGGCATACTTTTTACCTTCAGTAATCATCTTTTTCCGTCTATTAGTATTGGTGCTAATATCTAAAATTTCTTGTTTGAGTTGTTCGGTATCTGTAGGATTAATGTAAGAACTGAACGGTCCACCAGCTTCAGCAAAACACCCTCCTTTAGTAGTAATAACAGGAATTCCAGAGAAAAGAGATTCAAGAATTGGAATTCCAAATCCTTCGAAGAAAGATGGATAAATCATCATATTTGCTTGACGATATATACCAGCCATGTCGTTTAAAGTTAGCTGACTCAAAAAAGTGACCCGATTTTGGATATTGTTAGAATCGATATATTTTAGGCATTTTGTCATGTATTCTTTTCCGGTTCCAATCACTACAAGATTGTAATCAGGTAATTCATTAAGGCATTTTAATAAGGTTAAAAGGTTTTTTCGTTCTTCGATAGTTCCTACATAGAGTAGGTATTTTTTAGGAAGTTTAAACTTATTTTTAATGCGTTCCAGTTCTGAGGTTGGAATGTCGTGTTGAAAAACCGAATTACATCCTTGATAAATAACCTCAACTTTTTGTTCGTTGATACCAAAAAAGCGAATGATATCTTCTTTAGTTTGTTGGCTAACAGCAATAATTTTATCGGCAACTCGACAGGCGTATCGACTTTTTTTAACGTATGAAAATCGATCAAAAGCATTAAAAAATTGAGGAAAGCGAATGGCTATTAAATCGTGAATGCTAACGACTGTTTTAATCTTACTTTGATGAATATTCAAGGCTGTCTCTTATACACATCTGACGCTGCCGACGAATAGAGAGGTGTAG
>CAXDOW010000106.1:0-6794 GCA_963991165.1 uncultured Flavobacteriales bacterium
ATATAATTCTCCAAGTCATCGTTGATGTAGGCGTACCAGCTCATTCTCATTAAAGCCGATTTTTTATAGTTGTTACCATTAAACTCCTGAATATATGTTTCTAAGTGTCCGATTCCCTCTTTGTTTATCTGATTTATCTTAGCTAATCCTAATAAATATTCGAGGTAAACAAAATGAAAAAACTCATCGCTTTTATCTCTATTTTCCAGTATTTCTATTGCCATATCATTTTGGCCAATTAGACTTGCAAGTCGACTGGCGGCAAAATTTAATAGCAAATTTCGACTGTTTCTAATATCGTCTAATATGCTTTTTAAATCGTCTTGGTTATTGTCTAAATTCATTTTCAAAAAGGAATATAGAAAATAGGTTTCATCATACATACATGAAAACAGAGTATCGGTTTTCATCCTTTGTATGGTGTTTTCCAATAGGGTTAGTCCCTCATTTAAATTACCTTGCATACCCACCACCGATAGAATCCATTGGTATTGTTGTGGAACACTTCCTATGAGTGAATAGAGAAGACCTAAACTTTTTTTATTGGGTAAAAAATCGGGGTATAGACGATCGTTTTTTCTAACTAATTTGTACGCTTTTCTCAGTTCGTAGGCGGCAGTAATATACTCTCCAAATTTTAATCGATTGCTTGCCCAATGCAAATGAATTTCAGCTTGACTGTATAGATACCATGGGGAAGATGACTGATCGTTTTCTATTGCAGTTAATCGACTGTTTTTGAATTCTTTTTTTTGCTCGAAAAAGGAATGTTCTTCTCCAATCTGTATGCTCAGGTAATCGATGTAATCTTCGATTAGATATACAAGCGAATTATCAGGGTTTTCACCCTTTTCGATGTCTAAAAGTTGCTGTGCTTGTTTGAATTTTAAGGAAATAATGCTGAAGTATGCGTCTCTACAATTTTTATTCCAGTCGAAGTCGGCATGAGCATATTGACAAACTAAAATACATAAAATGAGGATAGTATAAAGTCGCATAAAACAGATTCAATGATGAGGAATCCGAGCAAATTTAAACTAAAAATATATTAAGCTTACACTTGAGAGGTTTCGAACATAGCAGAATCTATTAAAATACGTCCACAATGTTCACAAACAATAATTTTTTTGTGTGCTTTGATATCAAGTTGCCTTTGGGGAGGGATTTTACTGTAACAACCTCCACAAGAGTCTCTCTCGACAGAAACAACAGCCAATCCATTTCTTGAACTCTTTCTGATTCGTTTGTAGGCCGTCAATAGTCGTTCGTCCACTACTTTTTCGGCTTTTTCCGATTGTTTAAGAAGTTCTTTTTCGTCTTTTTCAGTTTCGGAGACAATCGATTCTAATTCTACTTTCTTTTCTTCAAAAATCTCTTTCCTTTCGTTCAAGAGCTCGGTAGCTTCCGATTTGGTTTGATGAAGTAACTCAATTTTGGCTTGGTTTTCTTTAATTTTTTTGTTGGCTAATTCAATCTCTAAGTTTTGGAATTCTATTTCCTTGGAAAGTGAATCATACTCTCTGTTATTCTTGATATTGTTTAGCTGGCCATTATATTTTTTGACTAACTCTTCCGATTCTTTGATGGCCAATTTTCTTTTGGTGATGGCATTTTCTTTGTCGGAGATATCTGAATCGATTTTTGCAATTCTCGTTTCAACGCCTTTAAGTTCATCCTCTAAATCTTGAACTTCAAGTGGAAGCTCACCTCGGACTGTTCTAATTTTATCGATTTCAGAATCAATAGTTTGTAATCTATGTAGCGCATGAAGCTTATCTTCTACTGAAAATTCTTTTTTTGTAGCTGTCTTTTTTGCCATTATTTCAAATAGTTGATTGGGTTCGTATTTACACGTGATAAACGGGTGGCAAACTTAGTAAATTTTTTGTTAAGAAAACCATAAATAAGTTCTTTGGTAAATTGCTCGCTTTCAAAATGTCCAATATCTGCTATAATCAGCTTGTCGTTAGCGTCAAAAAATTGATGATATTTAAAATCGGCACTAATGAAAACGTCGGCTTTCTGAGCGATAGCATCGTGAAGTAGAAACGAGCCAGAACCTCCACAGATTGCTATTTTAGAAATGGATTTTTTGACAAGTTTGGTGTGTCTAATGCATGCCGTATTCATGGTCGTTTTTAAGTGGCTCAAAAACAAGGTGCTTTCCATGGGTTTTTCTAAATGACCGATAAGTCCAGACCCCATTTTGCTATGTCGATTGTCTAAAGAATAAACATCATAGGACACTTCTTCATACGGATGAGCATCAATCATACTTGAAATAATATTGTGCTCTAAGTGAGGTGGAAAAACCATTTCTACCCTTATTTCATTCTCAAAATGAAGTTGATTTTTTTTTCCGTATGCTGGTTGACTGTTTTCATTTCCTAAAAAAGTACCTATCCCTTGACTATTAAAACTACATTGACTGTAATTTCCAAGTTGTCCAGCTCCTGCATGCCACATACTTTCTCTAACAGTTGAGGCCTCTTGTTCGGGAACAAACACGCATACTTTTTTGAGAGTATTATTTTTAGGGCGAAGGATTTTCGTGTTGACAAGACCAAGTTTTGAAGCTATTGCACCATTAACTCCGTTCAATACGTTGTCAAGATTTGTATGAATGGCATAGATGGCAATTTCATGTTTAATCGCTTTAATGAGCGTTCGGTGTATGTAATTACTCTCATCAAAACGTTTTATACCACTGAATACAATAGGATGATGTGCTATGATTAAATCGCAGTCGTTTTCTATGGCTTCATCCACTACTTCTTCCGTACAATCTAGAGTAATTAATGCCTGATTGATAACTTTATCTTTATGTCCAATTATGAGCCCAGAATTGTCATAATCTTCTTGAAGCTGTGGTGGTGCAACAGACTCAAGAAATAGTATAATTTCATTTATTTTCACAAACCAAAATTACATATTAATTTTTTTGTATATTTGTTAATAGAAATTTATTTCCTTAAAAATATGCCAGTTCTAAAAATCCTTCTTTTTCCACTTTCTTTTTTGTACGGTTTTCTTGTGTACGTCAGGAATCTAATGTTTGATTTAGAAATTTTTAAATCAAAAGAACATAAAGTACCACTCATTTCTGTGGGAAATTTATGTGCAGGAGGCAGTGGCAAATCACCTTTAGTGGAATATATTGTTAACCTTCTAAGTGAGCATTGTCAGGTAGCGGTTATCAGCAGGGGGTACGGAAGAGAAACAACAGGTTTTAAATTAGTAAAAGCAAGTTCGTACGTCAGAGATGTTGGGGATGAACCACTTCAAATAAAACGAAAATTTCCAAAAACTATCGTAGCCGTTTCAGAAAATAGAAACAAAGGTATTCAACATTTAATGAGTCATCAATGTCAACTTATATTGATGGACGACGGATTTCAACATAGGTGGGTAAAACCTGGATTAAATATTTTACTAACTACCTACGACAACCTTTTTATTAATGACTACTTGCTTCCTTTTGGTTCATTGAGAGAAGGGAGAAAAAGAGCCGATCGAGCAGACATCATCGTAGTAACAAAATCTCCTTATCCATTGTTGCCGTTAGATGAATACAGATTGAAAGAGCAGATAGCTCCAAGGTTGCATCAAAAATTATGTTTCTCTTACATTAATTACATGAAACCAAAATTATTGTTCGAAGACAAATCGATAGATATCACAAACAAAAAAGTCATTTTAGTGACAGCCATTTCTTCATCCAAACAGATTGTAGACCATATACTTGAACATGCTCAATTAGTAAATCACTTTGAGTTTAGAGACCATAAATTTTTCAACAAAAGAGATATTTTAAAAATTATTGAATGTTACAAGCAAATTAATTCCGAAGAAAAGTTAATTTTGACTACTGAAAAGGACGCCACTAGGTTGGCGGTTTTTGAAAACAAGTTCAAACACCTTTCCATTGCCTACTTACCTATTGAAGTTAAGTTTCATGGAAAGACAAACTTTAACGATTTAATTTTGAAATATGCAGGACAAGATCAACTCAATAACAAGCTTTCTATCACAAAAGATGCCGTATGCACCTGAAATGGGAATTATCCTTGGAACAGGTCTGGGCGGTTTGGTACAAAAAATAGATATCGATTTTACAGTTTCTTATGAAGACATTCCTAATTTTCCAGTTTCAACAGTGGAGGGACATCATGGACGATTAATTTTTGGTAAGCTGTCTCAAAAAAAGGTTGTAGCCATGCAAGGCCGATTTCACTTTTATGAAGGTTACTCAATAGAAGAGGTAACATTACCAGTAAGAGTTATGAAACAGCTTGGTATCAAACAACTGATTATTTCCAATGCCAGTGGTGGCGTAAACCCCGACTACGAAATTGGTGATTTGATGATTTTAAACGATCACATAAACCTCATACCTAGCCCATTAGTTGGTCCAAACTTAGATACTTTTGGTCCTCGTTTTCCAGACATGAGTACCACTTATGATAAAACCTTGGTTCAAACTGCATTATCTATAGGGAGAGAGAATGGTTATCGAATTTTTGAAGGGGTATATGCTGCTGTCACAGGTCCATGTTTAGAGACACCCGCGGAATACAAATACCTAAGAATTATTGGAGCCGATACGGTGGGAATGTCCACCGTACCTGAAGCTATAGTTGCTAGGCATATGGATGTACCATGCTTTGCTATTTCAGTTATTACCGACTTAGGCGTTGAAGGAAAAATTCAACAAGTGAGCCATGAAGAAATTCAAAAAGTAGCAGAAGTAGCAGAACCAAAGTTAACTCACGTTATCGAAGAGTTAATAAATAAAATGTCTGATGAATAGTTGGTTTAAATGGTGTCTGTTGATGACATTTTCCACTTGCTTGTTTGCCCAAGACTCGGAAAATGTAGATTTACTTTTTCATTGGCAAGAAGATAGTTTAGTCGGGTCCCAAATATTCGACAACACCTACAATGAAGTATGGGGATTAGTTTATCAAGAAAGAGAATATGCCATTATTGGTTCCACAGCTGGCACACACTTCTTTGATGTGACTAACAGTCAAAATATGCAAGAAGTGGCTTTTGTGGCTGGTCGAATACAAGGCCCAGAAATCATCCATCGTGATTATCACGATTTTAAAAATTACTTGTATGCCGTATCGGATGAAGGACAAAGTTCTCTTCAAATTATTGATTTCAGCTATTTACCCGATTCCGTTTCTCTTGTTTACGATTCATCAGATCTTTTTGAGCGATCACACAATATTTTCATAGATACAGCCACTGCCAAGCTGTACACCACAAATGGAACCATCTATTCATTAGAAAACCCCATCAATCCCACCCTTTTGTACTCTACAGACCTTTTGATTAGTCACGACTTTTATGTGCAAAATGATACAGCTTATATTAATGGCGGTTCTGGTGGTTTTTTCATTCTTGATTTTACCCAAACATCGCTTGAAAATCAGTCTCATGAAGTGCTTGGCAGTTTAATCACTTATCCCGATCAGGGCTACAATCACTCGGGTTGGATAACACCTGATGGCAACTACTATGTTATGGCTGACGAAAATTGGGGTATGAGGATGAAAATGCTAGATATTTCTGATTTTTCAAACATTCAAGTAATAGCTCTTTTTGGTTCCAATGTTGATTCTAATTCAATACCGCACAATCAAATCATAAAAGGGAACTATTTATATACCGCTTACTACCACGATGGGTTGTATGTTCACGATATTACAAACCCATTACAACCTATTCTTTTGGGATATTACGATACTTTTTCACCCAATCATCATGAGAGTTATATGGGGGCATGGGGGGTGTACCCATTTCTTCCTTCTGGAAAGATTTTGGTTTCAGATATGCAAACGGGATTGTATGTATTTGACGTCAATTATGACCATCCTATTGCTAGCACTCACGAATCGATTTTTACTAATGGCACTCTTTTTCCTAACCCCGCTAGTGAGAATATTACAATTAAGTTAGGGGAACAATCAGTTAGTGATATCAAATTATACAATAGCAAGGGGGGGTGTGTGTATCAGTCGAATATAATATCTCCTTACCATCAAATAGATGTCAGTCAATTTTCTAGTGGTCTTTATTTCTTGAAAACAGAAACAGAAACCTATAAACTTATCGTAGAATAATTTTTAAAATAGCTTTGAGAAAATAAAAAAGAGTGTAAATTTGCAATCCGCATAAAATTAACAACGATGAAAAGAACATTTCAGCCGTCCAACAGAAAACGAAGAAACAAACATGGTTTTCGCGAGAGAATGGAATCTGCTAATGGCCGAAAAGTATTAGCCAGTAGAAGAGCAAAGGGAAGGAAAAAGTTGTCGGTTTCTGACGAACCAAGACATAAGCGTTAAACTAACAATAATGACTATTTACAAAGGTGTTGCAATTGCAACACCTTTTTTTTAGTAAGGTTGTTAAAAAAACACCTTGTATTGTTAAAAGATTGAGAAGTAAAAAGGAAGCGATTTTAGTTTATTAATCTACATTAGCACACACAGATACAAAGACATGCCAAAAGATACTACAATTAAATCCATCTTAATCATAGGAAGCGGTCCAATAGTTATTGGTCAGGCCTGTGAATTTGATTATTCAGGGTCTCAAGCTGCTCGTTCCCTTAAAGAAGAAGGAATTGAGGTTTCATTGATCAATTCAAATCCTGCCACCATAATGACAGATCCAGTGGTTGCCGATCATGTCTATCTAAAACCACTTACCGTTGAATCTATTGAGGAAATACTAGTCAAACGCAACATTGACGCTGTCCTTCCAACTATGGGAGGTCAAAC
>CAXDOW010000107.1:0-6674 GCA_963991165.1 uncultured Flavobacteriales bacterium
AGTTTCAAGTCTTCTCTAAACTTCTTGTAGTATTTTTGTCTCCATCGTTTCAGTGCCCAAGACACAAACATCTTCTCAACTTTAGTCAAAGCCATATTGTCTAAATCTCCCCTTAAAGTACCATCTTCATTACCGAAATATTCTACGAGATATCCACACTCGTAAAGAAGGAAAAGTTCCTTACATATAACTATTTTAAAAAGTGGCTCCAACATACTCTATTGACCCCACCAAATAACAAAAGTTCAAAAAATAACAGTGTTATAATTATTAAATGGTAGCTAGTCTGATATTAGCTGTTATGCTAATTCCCAAGCAAGACTTGTATGTATGCAGATTGAATTGGATGCATGAAAACCCTACTAACAACATGGTTATTTGTGAGTATGTGTGTAGAGCACATAAAGAAGTTTTTACGTGGTATGAGAAGACACCACACAAGGAGGGTTGTGAGATAGTGAAGAAGATGTATAAAGTTTAAAAAGTAACAGTGTTACTTTTCTAAATCATCTAGTATTCGTTCAAGTTCAGATAGATCGCCGCTGACCACGATCCCGTAACCACCACAATTGCGTATATCTGTAAGGTTCTTTTGCTGTAAGGCTGTAACTCTATTGGCTGCCTCGGGAGCTTTGCACTCCACACCTATGAACTTACCCTTGTAACAACAAACAATATCGGGGACACCAGCAGAACCAAACCCAGAAGCAACTGGGTAGAACCAATAGCATCCCCGACTCTTAAGTAATTTAACTACTTTCTGTTTTACCTTCTTTTCTGGGGTCATCAAAATCAGAGCCAATCAGTATGTAAGTCTCGGCACGACCATCATCGCCATTTTGCAATTGCCCTAGACCATCTACTGTACTGTAGTCTCCACTTTCTCCATCTCGAGTAATGTCAAGTACACTCATCTTACCAGAAATACTTTCTGGTAGGCTCTCACGATTAGGATATTCCTGCCATAAGTAAGAATATACTCTTCCATCTTGTGTATCTGCCTTATCAGCAAACCTACGAATTACTCGATACTTACCTTGATGGTTCTTAGCTACATACACTTGTTGCCCGAGATAAGACTGCACTTTAAGCACAGCATTTTTTTGATCTGTAAGGACATTTCGACAAGCCGTTCTCAACTTCTCAAGATCTGTGCTGACGTGCAAACCCATGATAAGTTTAACCAGATGTTCACAAGGGTGTTTACGTGTTTGCCCCGCCAAAGCAGTATGCAAAGAAACTGAATCTCTATCTTCTTCATCACGATTAGCACCTCTAGCTAGACCCTTGATAATTTTTTCAGTTTTACTGATAACATCTGCACAGTTAGCTTTTTCATCCCAAAGATCATAGGCACTTTCCTCTTTAGTAAATGGCACGGCTCTAAGCATATTATCAATGTGTCTCAACTGATTTAGACCTTCTACTCTCCATACAGCAGATGGAGGGTTCGCTAGTTCTGCAACAAACCTAGAGTCAGTCCAATGATTACCAATTTGCTTTTGTATAAGACACACTTCGTTAAACTTCTTAGGAGACATTGGAAACGTAGTGTATCGTTGATTGTTATTAGCACACCAAGCAATCATAGCGGGCAACATACTAGAACTGTACAAGTAACGACCAAACTGAACAGCCTTCTTGTATAAGGATGTTCTGACAGTACATGTAGGTTCTTTGTATGCAAGCTTGTACGGAGTGGTAACTTCTATTTGATGAACCACTCTTCCTATCTGACTCTCCTTTGCCTTTCCGTCCTCTGGGTCAGTTTTCATGTGCATCTTGAATGAATCACACTTAGCAATCTCACTATTAAAGTCAATTACTTTAAACTGACAAGGACTCCAATACCTAGCATTTTCATGTGAAGGTAGCCAATTAGCAATATCTTTTGCTTTAACAGCATGGCTACCTCTTCCCGCTGTGAACATAATTTCAAAATCTTTACATGGGTTGTATAGCAAACCTTCCAGAAAACCCAATGCAAGTTTTGTTTTTACCTTAAGTTCTTTGTAATAACAGTTATGTGTAATAACGTGATCAGTGAGTTTGACGTTGTCATCAAAAGCGTTCAAACACGAATCCGCATGAGTTTGGATTCGCCGCAACCATTCTATGTGTTGCTTTACTGTGTGGTAATTATTTCTAGTACTCATATCTTCTCCTATCAAAAAAGTAACAGTGTTACTATTTAAAATTTCATCTTGTCGAGTATGCTGTCTACCTTCGCAGTTACATCTTCACGCACTAAGACACTATCACGTAACTCATCAACTGTTAGACCGGAGATAGCAGACTCAAGTTCCTTCCTTCTCTGTTCTAGTTCAGGGTCATTCGTTACGTTCATGTTGGTAAGAAGTTCACACAACTCTCTCGCATTGAGCAACATCGTATCCCGAAAGATCTTCTTCTTACCATCACCAGCCACAACAAGACTTTCCTTAATGTGTAACAACTTATCATGTAAGCGTTTCCATAAATCAGCCATAGCTCCTTCAAGAGTCTTCTTAAACATAGTGTCGTAATTAGACTGTAGCTGTTCTCTGATTTCATTCGGTACGTCTACACGAAAGTCGCCTGACTGTGGTAGTGGAAAGTAATTTACACCAAAGTGAAACTTATCTTCCAATTGTTCTACTGTTGCATAATCATCACGATTGAATAAATCGCCACTGGCAAACGACTGCTTGTTAATCAAGTCTGGGTACAAGTTGAGTAGTTCACGTTTGAGTTTGTAAAACTCATCTTTGAAACCATTTAACTGCTCTACATAAGGTAGATACTGTTGGATAGTAACCAAACGCAACCCACTATCTGACCAAGGTATCGTATGTTTGTAGTGCCAATTGCGAGCCTGACCCTCTAGCTTTTTGATTTTCTCTAGCGGTTCACACTTTGTAAGCAAGTTTTTTTTAGCTTCAACAACTCCATCTGCTGCTTTCTTGTTAGATGCAACCTCATCTGATAATGTCTTATCAGTCTTTTTGAATTTGTACACACCAATACTAAGTTCAACAAGCATTGCTCTCTCAGTGATTTGGGGTATATCTACGTTTACTTCCGAATGATTCAATGTTTCCATTACCTTCTCCTTTTAGGTTTATTAAGTTTAATTACACTGCCAAAGTTATTCATAGATGATTCAATCGTCCCAGTTGACACCACGATAAATATCGTAGGTATCGAACACCATTTGTTAATTGTTCCGATTTCGCCATCAGTTATCACAATAAGTACATTGGGTTGCAACCCTTTTGCTTTGATAAATCTAGGCACTGTTTCAATGTAAGTGCCCCCGCCGCCGAGAGGTTTAGTCGTATGTATAAAGTCCTTTACGTGTTCGCCCTCGTATACTTCGTGATACACATCACAATCCCAGTACATTATGTCCACTCGATTGATGTTCAAAGACTCTGCAATCTTCGATGTCTCTGTCAACGCTTCGGTTGTTTCTGTCCAACCCATTGAACCTGACAAATCAATTGCAATACCGAGTGAAGGTAAAGCTTCGCCAACGTAACTAGGCATGATAATTTCTTCTGATAAGAATCTACGATTTGGTTTACGGAATGAACTATCATTTCTATCTGGGCACAAAGCTGTCATGTAATCTTGCAACAAAGCATAAGGGTCTAGTTTGGGTTCAAATAGTTCATTAAACATTTGATCTTTACCCAATGATTCACTACCCATACCCTTGTTAGACTGAGCCGCAACAAGTACATCGCCTTGCCGATTACGTTGATCAACCTGTTTCAAAACTTCAACAGTTTCTTCTGCGTTAAGTTCTTCCACGCTATCCCAACCATGAACATCCCAACCTTCTCCATGTTCCTGACCTTGTTCTCGCTCTTCATAGATTATGTCAAAGACTTCTCTCGTATTCATACCTCTGAATCGCTCATCAATTACACCTTGAACAATGCCTGTAGGAAACTTACAGATAACTTCATCAGGGTCGTAATCTCTTAGTTGAAGATTGATCACATAGTCCATCGCAATGTTAGTCGTTGTTCTACATATCTCATCAAGTTCTTTCCAGATGAAGAAGTGTTTAAATGCACAATGCCACGCTTCATGTAGTAAGACAAAAGCAAGTTCTTTATCTTCCAGTAAGTTGACGAACCCTGTGGAGATAGTGATGTTCAATCCATCAGCAAAAGCAATTGGGTTATCATCTTCAACAACTTCGATGTTACACAGATAGCCGCCCATACGCATAAACTTAATGTGAGTAACTATAGTAACTACAATACGCTCGACTCGTTGTTTCGGAGTCAAACCTACTGGTATGTTTTTATTCTCCTGTGCCGCAATCAAATCTCGAATTGATTTTGACAGTGGAGTAACGCTTGGTATTACACTCATATTTATATCCTTTCAAAAAGTAACAGTGTTACTATTTAACTGTTTTAGAGAAGAGATAGTTGTTCTCTTGTGCCCAATCAATGAAAGCTTTGCAAGCCATAGAGTTCTTGTTGTTAGACTTCTGCAAAACTTTAGCGAACATACCTTGCTTCTCTTTTGCCATGCGGGTGAGATACTCTAACCACTTAGGCATAGTAGAAGATGTTACTGCGTGAATAGCTTTGTGAAGAGTAATGATGTCTGCCACAGGGTCTTCGTGCATTTCGATTGTAGATGGATTCGCAATGATAGCTTCCCATGTAGGTAACTTATCATCTAGTTCGATAAACGCATTAAGTTCCATAGCCGCAGACTGACCGATCAAACCGCAAAGACCCGCAAGAGTTTTAGTAGCACCAATCTCTTTTCTATGATCGAGTAGTTCGCAAGCCATCATCATTGAACGTGGACTCAAGAAGTGTTTAACAATACCTTCTGGTGGGTTGAAAATATTTGTGTTCTTAGATTGACCGGCATCAGTGTACTCTGTCATGTTGTCTGGGTGTTGCCTGATGTATGCAATACCAATAGCATTTGCATTATTCTTCACAGCATAGTCAACCCACTTCTCTACAGATGGACATCTGAAATACAAAGTAGAGAAACGATTGAACACGTGAGATTTGATAGAGTCGCCCAAGTTTAGATTTGGGTTGTTACCAGTACAAAGCACCATTGACCCCTTCTGCAAATGCAAATCACCGATTCGCTTTTCTAGCACAAGTGGTAACAACATATTCTGTACTGCTTGAGTAGCCTTTGTAATCTCGTCAAGAGCAACAATCAGTGGTTTCTTTAGATGAAACTTGAACTGAGCGTTTGGCATGTAACGAGTACATCTGTTCTCTTTGTCAATCCAAGGCATAAGTAGATCGCCAAGATCAATGTTTGCACAATCAATCATAGCGACTTCATGTGTTGGGTTCTTTTCTTTTAGACCATGAACAACTGAAGTTTTTCCAACTCCGGGTTTACCAAACAGCATATACGTTATGCCATTGCTTTTATCAGTCTTTTTACCGCTGTGGTGGATAAGATCAACTGCTCCGTCATAATCAACTACCTGAAATGTATCAGACATACTCAATCTCCTGTAAAGATGTTAATGGTTAAGATGAAAATAAAAAAAGTAACAGTGTTACTTTTAGAGGTGTGAGGGATAAGCAAACATAGGAGTTCGTTGCACACCATGAAATGCAACGATTTGTTGACACACTTATCCCTCACTATAGTTAGACGTGATTTTGCCTATAAAGTTCCCTAGCCTTGTTTCACGTCAAAATTCACGATAGAGAATCTACCAAAGGTAGGGCGAAAGTCTCCCACACCTACAAGTCTACCCGCTGTGTCCAAAACCTTTTTAAACAGAATAACATCTATATATTCGGGAGTTAATACTTGCAGTATGAGTGATGCTTTCCACCCAGAACGAATAGCGGGTCTAACTCTACTGATACTATTTCTCTGAATGGTAACTCTACGCTTATCCAAATAATCTGGCTCTTTCACACCGAGAGATGCCAAATCAGTAATCGACACAACGCCCGCCTTGAATAAATCCATAGCAGACTTACGAGGGGAGCGTGGGTCTTTCTCAAACTTAGCCGCATGAATAATAGCTTGTCTAAGGTACTCACAAGGTAACGAGATATTACCCTTCTCATCTTTCCAGAGATACGCATCTATATTGTCAGTCTTTTTTGCCGCTGAGTTTTTAGAAGCGTTTGCTTTCTCTTCAACATCTTCACACGACCATCTGTGAAACAACAAATCAGAAGTGCCTTGAATAGTCAGATGCACCGCATACGGAACACTCATATCAATTGAGTGCTTACCATCATTTGATGGTGTAGATACTGCCACAAGTTTAGCCTTCGCCATATTTCTCTCCTTCAAGAATAACTACTTTATTGTTAATTTTTACTGCTACTACATGGTCGCCGTTTGATTCATACTTATCGGCAATCATCTTTGCATATTCGACATCATCAATGAAGAATCGTTCCTCGGTATCTAAAAAAGAAATTGTCCGTCTACCATCTTCCCTAGACCAACAATCAACCTCTATCTTTTTTAACTTATCACGCTTGTCCCTGAGTTCATCGGGAGACAAATTATTAGTTACCATACCCTTCTCCTTTTAAAAAATAACAGTGTTACTTTTTGAAACAAAGCTTACCGCACCAAACCAAAACACAGCAAACCTAACCGAACCTAGCCCTGTCTCTTATACACATCTGACGCTGCCGACGAATAGAGAGGTGTAG
>CAXDOW010000108.1:0-6541 GCA_963991165.1 uncultured Flavobacteriales bacterium
CACCCATATCAATAAGTACTAATATATCTAATTATAATGGTTATAATGTGAGTTGCTATGGGAAGAACGATGCGTGGATTTCATGCCAACCAAGTGGCGGGCGACCACCCTACTATTATATATGGACGAATGTCGCTAACGATACTATTTACAGACATTCAGACTTACACAATATTAGTGCTGGCAACTATACTTTGAAAGCTACTGACGCTAACGGTTGCCCACTAATTTCGACTTTTGAAATACTAGAACCAGATTCATTATATGTAATGGTTAGTAATTATAGTCACAAAAGTTGCACCTATAATGATGATGGATTTATTGAAGTAGAATCAACTGGTGGCCCTGACGTACCCATCCATTCACAAAACTACTTGCCACACTCATACATTTGGAGAGCCAGTAATTCCTTTTATGCTGAAGGGAATAGAATCTATAACTTAACAAATAACAGTTACACTTTAACCGTAGAGGATGAAAATCATTGCCAAAAAGATATGATATTTACAATTGAACAACCACCTTATGTCATCGCAGATTATTACGTGATGAATGATACCGTCACGGTCAACTATCCTTACATTAATATTTACGACAACTCATCAGGGAATATCATCGATTGGCAATGGGAGTTAAGTAATGGGTTTTATTACGAATCTCAAAATATCTTGAACTTAAATTTATCAACTAACCTAGACTCAATTGGAACCAAATACTATGACCTAAAATTAGTAGTAACTGATGAATTTATGTGTAAAGACAGTATTTACGGAAGATTGGCTATAAAAGATGAACATACTCTTTTTGTTCCTACAAGCTTCACACCAGATAATGATGGTAATAATGACATTTTCAAAGTATTTCATCACGCCATGAAGCCAGAAACGTTCTCAATCAAAATTTTTGATCGATTTGGCTCTGTTATATTTCAGACCAATAATCCGAACGTTGAATGGGACGGAAAAAATATGTTTACCTCAAATGAAGTAATGACTGGTGTGTACACCTATGTCTTAAAATATCAAGATTTTGAAAACAGAATATACGACCATACCAACTGCGAAAATTGCAGCGGAACAATTACCTTAATTCGTTAGACGGCTTAAATATCAATGTTAGCGTACTTGGCATTTTGCTCAATAAAGGAACGTCTTGGTGGAACTTCGTCACCCATTAGCATAGAAAATATTCTATCCGCTTCAGCCGCACTATCAATAGTTACTTGTCTGAGCGTTCGCAGTTCAGGGTTCATGGTCGTATCCCACAATTGTTCGGCGTTCATTTCACCAAGTCCTTTGTAACGTTGAATATTGGCACCATTCAGTTTTTGAACCATTAAATCTCTTTCATCGTCTGACCAACAGTAGTGTTTTTCTTTGCCTTTTTTGACGAGATATAAAGGGGGTGTGGCAATGTATAAATACCCACTCTCCACCAATTCTTTCATGTATCTGAAGAAGAACGTAAGGATGAGAGTGGCTATGTGAGATCCATCCACATCGGCATCGGTCATAATAACAATTTTATGATATCTAAGTTTTTCAAGATTTAGAGCCTTGGAATCTTCCTCAGTTCCAATGGTAACTCCAAGAGCAGTATACATATTTTTAATTTCTTCATTCTCAAAAACCTTGTGTTGCATGGCTTTTTCAACATTTAAAATCTTACCTCTTAATGGTAATATAGCTTGAAAAAATCGATCTCTGCCTTGCTTGGCGGTACCACCTGCCGAATCTCCCTCGACCAGAAAAATTTCACATTTTTCAGGATCTTTATCAGAGCAGTCGGCTAATTTTCCTGGTAATCCAGAGCCCGAAAGTACATTCTTTCTCTGTACCATCTCACGAGCTTTTCTAGCGGCATTTCTAGCTTGTGCAGCTAACAATATTTTTTGCACAATCTGCTTGGCCATATTGGGGTTTTCTTCAAGATAGTTGGATAGCATTTCACCAACGGCTTGATCAACGGCTCCTGTCACTTCTTTGTTTCCTAATTTGGTTTTGGTCTGTCCTTCAAACTGGGGTTCCATAACCTTTACAGAAATAACAGCTGTTAGTCCTTCTCTGAAGTCATCGCCAGCAATTTCGAACTTCACTTTGTCCAACATTCCTGACTCGTCAGCATACTTTTTAAGTGTTCGGGTGAGTGCTCTTCTAAATCCTGCTAAGTGTGTCCCCCCCTCATGTGTGTTGATATTATTGACATAAGAGTGAAGGTTTTCAGAAAAAGAAGTATTGTAATGCATAGCAACTTCAACAGGCACACCGTTTTTTTCAGTATCCATGTGAATGACGCTGTCTAATAGCTTCTCTCTATTTTCATCGATGAGCTCAACAAAATCGATTAATCCGTTTTCAGAAATAAACGAATCACTAATATGCTTGCCCTCATCATCTTTTCTTCGCAAATCGGTCAGGGCTAGTCGAATACCTTTGTTGAGAAAAGATAATTCTCTTAAGCGACTTTGTAAAATATCATAGCTATAAATTGTCTCATGAAAAATTTCATTATCTGGCAAAAAGGTGACTATAGTTCCTGTTTTGTCCGTAGTACCTGTCTCTTTTACATCATATTTAGGAACGCCTCTTTCATATTCTTGTTGAAAGACTTTTCCATTTCTGTGAACTTCGGCTTTTAGATGTATGGAAAGAGCATTGACACAGGAAACACCAACCCCATGTAGTCCACCGGAAACTTTGTAGGAATCTTTGTCAAATTTTCCACCAGCATGCAGTACCGTCATAACGACTTCTAAAGCTGACTTTTTTTCTTTGGGGTGCAAATCGGTTGGAATCCCTCTACCATTGTCTTTGACGGTAATTGAATTATCTTCGTTGATGAGTACTTCTATATTATCACAATGACCAGCCAAAGCCTCGTCAATGGAGTTGTCAACCACCTCATAGACCAAATGATGGAGGCCTTTTTGACCAATGTCGCCAATGTACATGGCTGGCCTCTTCCTAACGGCTTCTAACCCTTCTAATACTTGAATATTACCAGCACCGTAATCCGCTTTATTTTCTATATTTTTGCTCATGGATTTACCTTAAATTTATAGTGTTTTTTATTGTCTTTAAACAAAGGTAAAAAAAGGATGGTAATACCCTAATAAAAACACCTCTATTATCATGGTATTTATTAACAAAAAGTGAATAAATTATAGTTTGAAAGAAAGACCAAAAAACACTTTAGGTCCTAGGACAGGATAATGTTCCCAAATTTGATACCCTCCAATCAAATTATACCCTTTAAAATAGGCCGAAATATTAGAGTTATACACATACTCTAAAAACACATTAAAGTCAATAATATTTTTCAATTCTAAAGCGCTAGAAGTGTTGTCATTATGACTTCGGTTAATGGAGGTAAAAAATTCAATGTGTGGTAGGATTTTATCGCCAATATTATATTGGGCTTTTAGATGTGTTTTGAAGCTTGGTTTATAAGCAAAAGATTGCAATGAATCCGTTTTATATTGATGATAATCAACGGTTAAGTCTATCTTGCTTTTTTCGCTAATTTGCCATTGAATGGTAGCATGAGAATGGAGATGATTAACATCATCATAACCCACCAAAAATTTATTTTTGTAGGACGATAGGTTGTCTAACTCAAAAAAGGGCATATCTAGTACCCTAGCATAGGAACATTCTGCGAAAAGTTGAAGCTTATACCCTAGGTAGGTTGACAAACCAACATAAGCGTCATATATTGTTTTAGAGTTGACAATTGTTAAACTACCTCCATCATGGGGTAATGCATTCAATATGAATGGATTAATTTGACTTAGAGTCCAATACGAATTATCTTCTAAGCTACCTCTAATACCAATGCTAGCTTTTAAATAATTTGGAGAAAAAATATAACTATAATTAACAGCTGGAAAAATAGATATACTAACACTCGCACTGTCGCGTGTATCAACAGACATTAAGTCTAACCCTACATCCAACACACCACCATATATTTCCTTACTTAAGGATGGCGTTAGTCTAAAGATCGTTTCTTTAGACAAACTATCTGCAAACCGATATTTATTAGAATGGTTATTAACATCATAATCTAATGAAATCCCTAAGGAATAATCGTGCTCGTTTACTGACTGTTTAAGGTTCAATGACCATACTATTGAATTTTCGGTAAACTCATTAAGGTCGTAAGTAAAAAGTTTAGTATGATACCGAAGTTTATTTTTATCAGTTTCTTTGCTTTGCAGAGATAATGATAGTGAAGAATAGCCCCAATACTGCTGACTCAAACTTTCTTCCAAATTATAAATTTGAGGGTCATAACCATAAGCCTGATATTGACGGCCCATTCTGCTTGCATAGGCACTCAACACACCAAAGTCGGTATCGGTTTTGGCATAAAGAGCAAAATCTGTTTCTCTGAAGGCAGCCGAAACTTTTTGTAATTTTGTAAAGGAGCTTTTAATCTTAGAATAGGATTCTACATATCCTAATTCAAGGCCATATATAATTTTTCGATCTCTATCGGAATTGTAATAAAATCGGGAGGTAGGCATACTCATATTCCCCACTCCACCATACACATAGGCACGATGAATTTTTGGTACGCTTTGTCCTTTAATTTTAGCCGCCTTTATGGGCTCTAATGCCAATTTACCATCATACGGTTTTGTGAGAGGATAAAAATTGATTCGATGTGATGTTTGGATCGTATCTTTAAGAGTTGGTATACTTTCAATCTTAGAAGAAACTGGAATTTCTGGGATGAAAAAGTCTGTAATTTGAACCTCTTGAACACCCAAATTATCGGATTCATTTTGCGCCCAAATCATCTGACTAAAGGCCAGGCATATTGCTATTATAATTTGTTTATTATTCATCATCAGAAATAGTTTCTTCTTCAAACAGTTCTCCTAGTTCAACATCATTCAACAAATCAATAATTAGTTCTCTGTTTTGAATGTTATCTTTCTGTTGCTCTTCAATGGCTTCAATGTCAGCAATTTTAGTGAGGCACATGCTTATCAACTCATCATCGCCATCATAATTTTCGACAATACTTCTGAGTGTGGCCTTGGCCTGGAAATAATTTTCTTTTTTTAGATAGATATCGGCCAGTAAGATAAACCCTTTGGCAATGAAATAATCATTAAAATAGGATTCTGACAAAGCGAATATGGCCGTTTCTGATGCTTCAAAATCGTCTTTTAAAAATGCTAAATAAGCTAACTGATATTGTGCTTGGGAGGCCATATCCAAAGCCGTATTTTGAGCTACAATGGCGTAGTTTTTTTGAGCAAGATGTAATTCGCCATTGCTAAACTGGTAATTGGCCACAAACAAACGAGCCCTACACTCTGTTTCTATGCTTAGTTTTTCAATGTTAAGCACTAGTTGAGCATAACTTAAGGCGTTTGCCTCCAAATTGAGTTCTTGGTAAGAAATAAACAAATTGATAGTGGCTTCTCTTTTAATGTTATTGTCTTGAGCGATTTCTAGAAGTGAAGTATAGTGAAGTGCCGCGGTACCAAACTCTTGTTTTTCAAAACTAATTCTAGCCAATCGACTAAGTGAACGCTCCATAAACTCGTTGTTTGGAAATTCTAAAACTCCTAAGTAATCATCGACCGATAGCTGAGGTGATTTATCAAATAAACATTCCGCTTTATAGAAGTGTGCTTTTAATTTAAATAAAGGCTGACTGAACGACTCAAGGTAATCGTCAAACGCTGTAACTGCTTTATCACATTTTTGATTAAGGTATAAATTTTCTGCTGCTTCAAAGCTAAGAGAATCTTTGGCGGCTATATCAACACTGATATTAGATAATCCTTCGACATAGTCAAAATAGGGCTTTACACTGCCTTGTTCTACGGCTATATTTTTATATGCTGTGAGTGCTTCTTTGGCCTGAATTGAATTGGGGTAATCTTCAACAACTTGTTTGAATGTACTAATGGCCAATTCAATGTTGTTGTTATTGTAATGATTGAGACCAATTTTCAAAAATGCCAATTTAACCAATGGACTAGTAGGATGTGATTCTATTAATTGATTTAACAACTCAATAGATGTTTTTTGATCTCCTTGATGTAAGTAAAGAACACTCAAATCCATCAATGCATCATCGTGGTATATTGAGTTTGAAAATTCATCAATTATTTGAGTGAGAACTTGTCTTTTTTTACTGTTTTGATTATTCAATCCAAAACATAGCGATTGCTGATAAAGAGCATAATCAACATCAAACGTTCCTGTCATAGTCGCTTGTAAATAATAGGCCTGTGCTCTTCTATAATCTCGTTGCATATAGTAAGCATCACCCAATCGTAGATTGGCATCGGTTAACTTAATGCTATCAGAAGAATTTTTAAGAAATTTCCTAAACCATTTTGTTGACTGGCTGTATTTTGTAGACTGAAAATAGGAATACGCTAGGGCATATTGCGCATCTTTGTATTCATCGAGAAGAAAAGCACCATCTTTCAATAAAAAGATGGAGAATAATTCCACCGCTTTATTAAAATTGCTCAACTGATAATAGGCCTCTGCCATCCAGTAGTTTGACA
>CAXDOW010000109.1:0-6485 GCA_963991165.1 uncultured Flavobacteriales bacterium
CGATTGTTCTAAGGAAGTTTCAAACCAGCTAATCGCTTTTTGGTAATCTTTATTTAGGTAATACTCTAAACCTAAATAATAACTTAATTTTTGATAAACCAGTTTTTGCTGTATGCTCAAGCTTTCAATTTGTGACAAATTATCAACAGCAGATTGATAATCGTTGGTCGTGGTATAAGCTTTTATCAAGAGGTCTTTGGCTTCAGACACATTTGCGGACATTGGAAACTCGTCAATAAATGCCTCAATGATATCTATGCTATTTTCATAGCTGTCTTGATTTTGATAAACGAGCTTAACTAAATTAAAAAAGGCATCTTCTTTAAGACCATAATCAAAATCTAATTGTGAGGCAAACTTAAAGGCATTTATTGCCATAAGTTGTTCGTCCTGCTTTAAGTAAGTGTTGGCCAGTTGATGAGCAGCGTACTGTGCTAGGGTATCATTTTCGGTCAGAAGATCGTCGAAGAAAAGAACGGCTTGATCGTATTCCTTAAGCTGAAAGTAAGCATCGGCCAAATAATATTTTTCAGAACGTTCCAGCGAGCCATAGCTGGCTATAAATCGCTGAAAAAATTCTACAGACAAAGCATATTCATCGAGTCCATAATGAGCACTAGCAATGAGTCGAATAAGCTCACCATCTCTTTTTTTGTTAATGCTATTCTCCAATAATGGTTTAGCAAAATCGATTAAATCTTGATACCTTTCTTGGTAGTAATAAATTTGAGAGATGTAGTAACTACTAATTTGCCCAAGCATAGGCGTATTCAATAACTTCTTAAATCTACTAACAGCTGTAGCATAATTTCCATCTACATAAGCTATATGCCCCAAGCAATAAGTGGTTAAATCGGAAAACGAAAACTTGACTTTGTCTATGTCATAAAAAGCTAAGCTAGAAGCATCGTATTGTTCTAAGGAAAAGTGGGCGTATCCCAAACGAAAATAAAACATCGCTTCTTCATCTTTTTCCAACTGAAAAGGGTCAACCATTTTCATTGTCTCGATGGCCTTTTCAAATTGCTTGTTTCGGTGATAAATTTTAGATAACGTTAAGTACGCTTGATTGACAAACTGTCCGTCTGGATAATCAGTCAAATACATTTGCAGTCGCCATGGTGCCTCGTCGTTGAAAAGCTGCATAGCACAGTATCCTTTATGATAGTGAGCCCACTCCACGTCTAAGTCTGAAATGTCAGAACAATCATCAATAGCTAGACACATAGAATACACCACAGCATATTGCTCTTTTTGAAGCAATTCTTTGGCTAACTCGATATTGCAATTTTGAGCAAATAGAGAATGACCTAAAACAACAATTAAAAATGAAAAGACGGCTCTCATTATACCTAATTTAGGGCTAAATTATCAAAGATAAGCTCGACAAAAAGTGTAATCAAAAGAAGTTATTAACACACGCAATGTGTAAAAAAGAAGTATTTAGAATAAGATAAAAAACCTAAATTTGTCTAAGCCACTATAACTAATTATGCCACTAGTTGAATTAAAAAACGCTGACATCTTTCAGCAAAACAATCTTATTCTCAGCGATGTAACGTTTACTATTAGTTCATCTGAATTTGTGTATTTGATTGGACCCACAGGAAGCGGTAAAAGTAGTCTTTTAAAAACACTCTATGCCGACCTCCCTCTCAAAAAGGGGTATGCAGAAGTCGTTGATTACCAGTTGTTTAATATCAAAAAATCCATCATTCCTTTTTTGAGACGGAAAATAGGCATCGTATTCCAAGACTTTCAGTTACTCACAGACAGAAGCGTATTTGACAATTTAGAGTTTGTACTTAATGCGACAGGGTGGAAAGATAAGCAGCTCAAAAAAGAAAGAATTGAAGAAATGCTTATTAAAGTAAATATGGTCGATCATATACACAAAATGCCCTTTGAACTTTCAGGCGGTGAACTTCAACGGGTATGTATCGCACGAGCACTTTTAAACAAACCTAACTTAATTTTGGCTGATGAGCCAACTGGCAACTTAGATCCCAAAACAACCGATAATATCTTGGCATTGATACACGATTTATGCTCTAGTGGATGTGCCGTTCTCATGGCAACTCACGAACACAACTTATTGAATCGTTTTCCTGCTAAAATTTTAAATTGTCAAGATGGTCAATTAACAGAAATTGACCCATCAAAATGACTAAAAAAAAATCCCTTCACATACTTGCTTTTAACATTCCATTTCCAGCTAATTATGGTGGTGTAATAGATGTATTTTACAAACTAATTGCCTTACACAAAATAGGAATTAACATTCACCTTCATTGCTTCGAATACGGAAGAAAACATGCCCATATTTTAGAAAAGTACTGCACGAGTATTCACTATTATAAGCGAACCTCAGGCATTAAGCATTTCTTTTCACCAATCCCATATTTCGTCGAAACAAGAGCCAGCAACGTTTTGTTATCTCGATTAATAGAACATCCATTCCCCATACTTTCAGAAGGAATTCATTGCATAAAAACGATATTGGCTCCTGAACTGAAACACCGAAAAAAATACCTCAGAGCACATAATATTGAACGCGATTATTACTTTCAGCTTTTCAAAAATGAAAGCCATTTTTTAAATAAAATTTACTTCTTTTCGGAATATCTAAAGTTGATAAAATTCGAACAAAAGGCAAAGTTATTTGATGGCATCTTTTCCATAAGTAAATCCGATCATGTTTTTTTTAGTAAGTGGTCTAGGTCATACCACATTCGTGCCTTTCACTCCAACCAAAAAATACAATCAAAAATTGGATTAGGTAAATATGCCTTATACCATGGCAATCTATCAGTCAACGAAAACATAAAAGCGGCTTTATTCCTCATCAAGACCGTTTTCAATACCCTTTCATTACCCCTAATCATCGCAGGAAAAAATCCAAACTCGAAAATTTTAAATGCTGCAAAACCTCACTCTCACATTTCTGTAATTGAAAATCCAATAGACAATCAAATGAACGATTTAATTTCAGAAGCACAAATGGTTCTGTTACCAACAAATCAACCTACGGGTATCAAGCTCAAACTAATAGAGTCTCTGTACAGAGGTCGATATTGCGTCGTCAATCAACAAATGATTGGACACACAGAACTAAACTCATTCTGCCATATAGCCAATTCACCCAAGGAATGGATAAATACTATTGATCATCTTAAAGAGAGAACGTTCTCACAAGCCGATTTAAATCATCGAAAAAGTATAGAATCCATTTTTAACAACGAACAAGAGGCCCAGAAAATTTTCAACATTCTGTTTGATGAAAAATAGACGCTAAAACACGCTCCTCGTTCTGCCAATTATATTCATTCATGGCATCTTCAAAACGAAATTGATGATTGTTTTCTACCATTTGAATAATCTGTCGAGCAATATTTTTGGGATGTCTATCAACCAAAGTTTGACCCACTGGAAATTTATCAATAACTTGTTTAACCTCTACCAAAGGAGTTGCCAATACTGGCGTTTGGGCATGTATATAATCAAACAATTTATTGGGTAAACTATACTGAAAACTTAATCCATAGGGTTCCTCAAACAAAATCCCCACTGCGGCTTGACGTGTATGAACCTCCATTTCATCGTAGGGAATGCGACCAAAGAATTGAACGTTTTCTGAAACGCCCAACTGTACTGCCAGTTGTTGCAAGCCACTAAAGCCAGGTCCATTACCTATTATTTTGAGTATAAAATCAGGTAAAAAAGGCATGCATTTAATGGCTAAATCAATACCCCTACCAGGATTCATATTGCCTTGATAAATCAACGTTTTTGTTTTGTTAGCTGAAAATGATCCTTTTAATAAAGGAACATTTTTCACTACCTTCATTTGAACGCCGTATGCTTCCTTGTAAAAATTGGATATGGAATCGCAGACGGTGTAAGAATACTTTTGCTTTGGCAACAAAAAAGATTCTATGCTTTTCCAAAGACGCTTTTTATATGGTCGCGTCATTAACTCAGGCACTTCGGTAAATAGTTCATGGCTATCATAAACTAATGGTACGCCTTTGAAAAGTGAGGCAAAGTAGTTTGACACTAAAGTGTCTAAATCGTTGCTTAACAACACATTACATGGCTTAAACAAAAGAAGAAAAAACACTCGAAAATTAAACTCTAAATAAAATAAGGGACCAGACGAAAAAAAAGTTTTGAAACGGTGTGTTGAGTAATCTCTTTTCAATGGCTTACTCCATGAATTTAAGCGTCCTATTAGCTCTACTTCATAGCCCATTTTTTGTAAGGACTGACATACTTTAAACACACGCTGATCGGTGTTTAAGTCATTAGTTACTGAGACGATGACTTTTTTCATCATATTTGCGAAAATACACATTTTGAAAGGAGTGATATCGTAAGTATTTATAACTTTGAAAAAATGATACTGAAACACAATTTTCCATTACAATCGTTTAACACATTTGGCATTCAAGCCCGAGCCGAACATTTCGCTCCTTTTCATACAGTTGATGAATTACTTTCCTTACTCGCAATTGCTCCAACGCCTTTTTTGATATTGGGTGGTGGTAGTAATATTTTGCTGACTAGAGATGTAAAAGGAACGGTACTTAAGAATGAAATTGAAGGAATAAACATACTAAATGAAAATGATAATGAGGTCGTTGTAATGGTGGGAGGTGGCGTCGTTTGGCACGACTTTGTGAAGTGGAGTATTGAAAAAAACTTAGGAGGAATTGAAAATTTATCTCTCATTCCAGGAAGTGTTGGAGCAGCCCCTATGCAAAATATTGGTGCTTATGGCACCGAACTAAAATCTGTTTTTAAGGAATTAGAAGCCGTCCATATTTCTACCAAAGCAGTCAGAACATTTAGTAATCATGATTGCCAATTTGGGTATCGACATTCCATATTTAAAGGCGAGCTTAAAGGACAATTTGTCATTTGCAATGTAACCTTTCAATTGAGTAAAAAACCACAATTGATCACTTCCTACGGAGCGGTAGAAAAGGAACTTCTTGAAATGGGGGTCAGCAAAAGTGTTAACAGCGTTAGTCAAGCAATTATTAACATTAGAAATCGAAAACTACCCAATCCCAAAGAAATCGGTAATGGCGGAAGTTTCTTTAAAAATCCTACCATAACCAATTCTCATTTTGAAAGTCTAAAAAAAGACTTTCCAAACATCGTGGGCTACCCCAATGGCCATGAATTGACTAAAGTAGCCGCGGGCTGGCTCATCGAACAAGCAGGTTGGAAAGGACACACTATGAAAGACGCTGGTGTTCACAAAAATCAGGCCTTGGTATTGGTAAATTATGGACACGCTAAGGGAACAGACATTCTTGAATTGTCAAAAAAAATACAGCAATCTGTAAAACAAAAGTTTGGTATTAAGCTAGAAGCTGAAGTCAATATTATTTAAACTTGCCGTATGATGCCTTACTTTTTCTGAAAAAACGTTGATATTTGTAAATCACTTTTTACTCTAAAAGCTTGAATAAAACTTCATCATATTGCAGTCATTGTGGAGAGCCAAATAAATCCAGCCATTTCAAAAATGGAAACAATTACTTTTGTTGTGAAGGTTGTCAAGCCGTTTACGAGATTTTAAAAGGAAACAACCTAAGCTCGTATTATGACGAAACCCATGGGCTTTCGCCTAAAGACAACTTTAAAGAAAAATTTGCTTTTTTATCAAACACATCCATTTCTGACAAGCTTATAGATTTTAAAGATGATGACATCAGCATAGTTACTTTTACCATTTCAAAAATTCACTGTAGTTCATGCATTTGGTTACTGGAACAGCTTTACAAGATTAACGAATACATTTCATCTTCTCGGGTAAATTTTCTCAAAAAAACAATTCGAATTGTTTTCCATCATCATAAAGTAAATCTCAGAGAGGTAGTAGAACTTCTTGCTAAACTTGGCTATGAACCAACGATTAGAATGCAAGAAATTGAAAAAAAGACATCAAAAAAAGACCGATCATCAGCTTATAAAATTGGAGTAGCTGGTTTTTGTTTTGGTAACATTATGCTTTTTAGCTTACCCAATTACTTCCAAATGGATCGATTTATTTTTAATGACTTTTACCATTTTTTTGGCTATATCAGTTTAATCCTGTCTATTCCAGCACTCTTTTATAGCGGTTCTTATTATTTTAAATCGGCCTTTACAGGTTTCAAAGCAAAATTTATAAATATCGATGTTCCCATTGCATTGGGAATGATCGCTTTGTTTTTAAGAAGTACTTTTGAGCTTATTTCAGAAACTGGTGAGGGTTATTTTGACAGTCTCTCTGGTTTGGTTTTTTTCTTACTGTTAGGCAAATACTTTCAAAAAGTAACTTATCAATCTCTTTCCTTTGAAAGAGACTACAAATCTTATTTCCCTTTGGCAGCATCTCGTATAGAAAATGGACATGAAAAAAGCATTCCCATCACAGATATTAAAGTTAATGATATCATCTTAATCCGAAATCAGGAAATAATACCAGTAGA
>CAXDOW010000110.1:0-6465 GCA_963991165.1 uncultured Flavobacteriales bacterium
TTTCTGATTCATTAGATACTGATATTTTTCGAAATTCTTAAGATTATAATCATCCTCAACACATAAAAAACCGATAGTAATGTACTGAACAAATGTAAATAATTAATAAAAGTCCAATGATTAATAAAAGCAAGTAATATAGAAATGATTGATAATGCAAACATTAATAGCTGTAACTTAAATCCTAATTTCTGTTTTTCAAAAGCTGTATGAATACTAGTTAATGGTGAAACTATAAATTTTAAAATAAAATAAGGTACTAAACATACAGCATACTTTCCAGATAGTCGCCATTCCTCACCAAAAATAAAAGCGAAGAGGTCTTCCATAAAAAACGCCGTTAAACCAAATGATACAATCGACAGTATTGAAAGTTGAATTAATATTCGTTTTGTCATTAAAAATGCTTTACCCCTTTCATTTTTTTTGTGAGAAATATGTTCCAAAAACGCTTGATTAATCGAGTTTCCAAAAAAAGCAAAAGGTGCTCCCATTACTTTCATTGTTAGAGAATAAAGTCCTAATATAGATGACGAATATAGAATTGGAATTAAAATAAATATGGTATTAACACTTAGATTGTTGAGTAAAATAGATGAATTGGTATACTTTGGAAAATCAATATATCTCTTGGCCATTACACGCATTTTACTAATACTCAGCAAATGAAATGAAAGATTGGTTTTTTTGATTAAATAAAATGGTGCGACTAATGATGAAAATATCTTACCAATTAAAAGACCCTCAAAACCAGACTTAAAGAATGGAAACAATAGTTGTATTGACGTTAGTGACAATGATTTATAAATTTCAGAATTAGAGATGTATCCAAATTGTTTTTGTCTCAACTGATAGTAATTATAGGTATTAAAAACGCCTGTCGCGAACACGACCAGAGGAATCAAATAGAACCAAAATCCAAGTTCTGAAATGCTTAATAAACGCATAATAGATGAGCCTGAAAAAATAAATATGACACATAAAATAGAACTGGTCACTAATGATATTGTCAATGATAGTCCTGTAACTAATCGTGCTTCAGATTGAGTTTTCACCAACACTAAGGCCTGTTCATATCTACCGTTTATAACCGAACCCAATACAATAGAAATGGATGTGAAAACAGCTAATATCCCAAACTCTGAGGGAGAATATAATCGGGTTAAAATTGGTGATAACAGCAAAGGAATAAGCTGTGACAAAAACGACCCTTTGAAAAGGGTAAAAACATTTATATAGAAAATCCCAATTTTGTTAAAAGACATAGACTTATCACTCTGGTGTGTAGTCCTAAAACAAGTCAACAATAATCGTCTGTTGTTCTTGAGTTAAAAACGGGCTCATTGGCAAGGAAAACACTTCTTCTGAAGCTTTTTCAGATATTGGAAAGTCGCCTTTTTTGTAATTTAAATAGTCGAAACAAGTCTGTAAGTGAAGCGGTTTGGGATAATGTATCGCTGTTGGCACACCTTTATCATTCAATCTTTTGATATAATGTTCTCTTTTGTTAGTTTGAATGGTAAATTGTGCAAATACGCTAGTGCGTTCTGGCTTAATAACAGGCAAAGACATGTTTTTATCCTTAAGATGGTCAAAATAAAAATTGGCAACATCTTGTCTTTTTCGAATCTCATCGTCAAAATAAGACAGTTTAACATCCAAAATGGCAGCTTGAATAGCGTCTAGCCTTCCGTTAATACCAACAACCTCATGATCGTAACGCCTTTTAGAACCATGTGCCAAATACAATCGAGACTTTTCTGCTAACTCATCATCATCGGTAAACAAGGCTCCCCCATCACCATAGCAACCGAGGGGTTTAGAAGGAAAAAAACTGGTACAAGCAATATGACTTAAGTTACAACTTTTCTTTCCTTTATAGGTGGCTCCAAAACTTTGAGCGGCATCTTCTATCACCACTAAATGGTGTTTTTCTGCAATGGTGTTAATTGCGTCCATATCGGCCGTTTGACCATATAAGGATACGGGCATTATGGCTTTCGTTTTAGTTGTAATTTTGGATTCTATTTGTGAAGCATCTATATTGTAAGTATCTGCTTCAACATCAACAAAAACTGGGATAGCGCCTAACAAACTTATCACTTCACTGGAAGCAATAAAGGTAAAAGGAGATGTAATAATTTCGTCACCAGCTTTAATTCCAATGGCCATTAGTGCAATTAAAAGAGCATCCGTTCCACTAGCACATCCAATAGCGTGTTTTACACCTACATATTTAGCCAGGTTGGATTCAAAGGATTTTACTTTTGGCCCCATAATGTACTGGGAAGAATCTAAAACGTCTTGAATGGAAGAGTCAATCTCTGATTTGTAATTTTGATATTGAGATTGTAGGTCAATAAAAGGAATCTTCATAATTTTTATATTAAGAAAACGCGATTGTTTTCAAGTTTGTATGTTGTATTATCAAACGTATCTGTTGCCAAATTATTTTCGTCAAAGATGAGTCTATTTCCTGCTTTGCTGATCCAACCTTGGTGTTTGGCAGGAACTCCATATACCATTTCATGGGCCTTGATGTCTTTTGTGACAACCGAACCTGCCCCAACCAAAGCAAATTCTCCAATGGTTATACCACATACTATTGTGGCATTAGCTCCAATAGAAGATCCTCTTTTTATAAGTGTTTTTTTAAATTCTTCTTTACGAACAATAAAACTTCTAGGATTGACCACATTGGTAAATACCATAGATGGCCCTAAAAAGACATCATCCTCAATTTCTACCCCTTCGTAAATAGAGACGTTATTTTGGACTTTTACACCGTTGCCAATTATTACCTTAGGACCAACAACACAATTTTGACCAAAAGAGCACCTTTCTCCAATTGTAGTACTGGTTAGAATATGTGAAAAATGCCAAATTTTTGTTTCTCGACCAATTTGAACGTTTTCGTCGACTAAGGATGTAGTATGTATGAAAAAACTCATTGCTTACAGAAAGGATGGTAATCTCCTTTTAACCCAACTGGTTCAACATTTCTAATTTCGTGAACAATATCAATTGAGGTTTTAGCATCCATTAAGCCGAATCCATTTCCCGACAAAATACCTTCATAACTTCTTGTATGTAAATCGGTAAATCCTCCACTAAACTCTATTTCCTCTCCCTCTACTTTTATTGATCGGTAAGTTCGCTGCCCAGTGGCTTTAATATCGTCAGGAATAATATCATAATTGACACTTAAAAACCATCTTACCCTTGCTCGTTCAAACTCCAAATAGCCAGCAGCACGGTCTGTTTCGTAAATGTTACATACATTTTTCTTTATGGCGCCAAAAATCCAAGATAACATATCAAAAAAGTGAATGCCGATGTTGGTTGCAATACCTCCTGACTTGTTGTTATCTCCTTTCCATGAGATAAAATACCATTTTCCACGACTAGTCAAATAAGAAAGATCAATGTCATAGATTTTATCCTTTGCTCCATTTTCTACTTTTTCTTTCAATGAAATAATAGCTGGATGCAAGCGTAATTGAAGAATATTATATATTTTTTTTCCTGTGTTTTTTTCTACTTCAGCAAGAGCATCAATATTCCAAGGGTTTAGGACTAATGGTTTTTCGCAAATAGCGTCGGCTCCATTTCTCAATGACAATCGTATATGAGCATCGTGCAAATAATTGGGGGAACAAATACTGACAATATCGACTTTATTATCTGTTCGTTTTAGTTTGTCTAAATGACGATCGAATCGTTCAGGTTCTGTGAAAAAATTGGCTTCAGGAAAATAACTATCGATGACACCAACACTATCAAATCTATCTAATGCTGCTACTAAATTATTGCCAGTATCTTTTATGGCTTTCATATGCCTTGTAGCAATATAACCTGCAGCACCAACTAAAGCAAAATTTTTCATTACAATCTCCAGCTTGGTTCTTCGACTATTCCTTTTACATCTAAAATAATTGGTGTGCCATCTGAAATAGATTGAAAATCATGCGAATTTAAATCTTTAAATTGATGATGGGCAACGCATACTATGATAGCTTCGTACCGCTTTGATGAATTAAACGGATTGTCTATTAATGATCTGTTAAATACGCTCTTCATATCTGAAGAATTGACCCAAGGATCATAAATATCCACATGGCAACCGAACTCTTCTAACTCATCTACAATGTCGATAACTTTTGTATTTCGTATGTCTGGGCAGTTTTCTTTAAATGTAAAACCCATTATTAAAATAGTTGAGTTTTTTATCTTTTTATCATATTCAACTAAAAATCGAACGGTTTTTTTGGCAATGAATGCTGACATGCCATTGTTTATCTGTCTAGAAGATAGAATGAGGTTTGGTTTGTATCCTAATTTTTGGGCTTTGTAAGTCAAATAATATGGATCCACTCCAATACAATGCCCTCCTACCAGACCTGGTTTAAAATTTAGAAAATTCCATTTCGTTCCTGCTGCTTTGAGCACCTCATCTGACGGAATTTCCATGGCATCAAAAATTAATGCTAACTCGTTCACTAAAGCTATATTGACGTCTCTTTGGGTATTTTCAATAACTTTAGCTGCTTCTGCCACTTTTATGGACGATGCTTTATAGGTTCCCGCAGTAATGATGGATGAATATAAGTCATCTACTTGTTGTGCCACCTCTGGGGTAGAACCACTAGTTATTTTTAAGATTTTGGTAAGAGTACGTTCTTTATCACCTGGATTTATTCGTTCAGGACTATAGCCACAGAAAAAATCAATATTGTATTTGAGTCCTGAGTATTTCTCCAACAAAGGAACACACTCATCTTCAGTGACACCAGGATAAACGGTTGATTCGTAGATGACAATATCACCTTTTTTCAAAACACCACCTACTGATGTGCTAGATTGTATTAAAGGCGATAAATCAGGCTGATTCTTTTCATTAATAGGTGTTGGAACTGTAATAATGTATAGGTTACAATCGACCGTATCATTAATGTTCGTAGTGTAACTAAGATGTTTGGCTGATTCTAAATCTTGTTTTGAAACTTCTAAGGTGTGGTCAATTCCATTCTTTAAATCACGAACTCTTTCTGAATTAATGTCAAGACCAACAGTAGGGTATTTTTTACCAAATTCAACAGCTAAAGGAATTCCTACATAACCCAAACCGATGACTGCTATACTTACATTCATAAAAAAAACTAAAATATGAATAAAAACTTGTTAAAACTAAACTAAAAAGGATTAGTACTCCCAAAGATCATGTTCTAAATTAAAAATTTCCGTTTTTATCTTCTCTGCTTCTAACAAGGCGTCTATTCCTTCTTTATATTCAGAAATCTTACGATCATATTTATTGGATTCTTTAACTATTCGACTACTAAAAAATCGTTTGTGGAAGATATCATCATAAGTTAAGCGTGCGGCATCATTTTTTCTGTGATTGAACACCTCAGCTTTTGACAATATTTTTCTTGCTTCTGGAAAATAGACCCAAAATAAAGACGTTTCACCATCATATACACCATCTTCGTTCTTTCTGTCGATAACAGGGCAAATTCCAATGATTCGAGCTTCCATAACGGAACGGTGTTTATCGAAAAACCACTCTTCTTTGATACGGTATTTTTTTACATCATATCTCTCAAAAACATTGAAGGTAGTATCCATATAGTATTCTTGTAAATCGGGATCAAATTCTTCGGAAACTGTCATTTTTTCTCCTGCCATAATACCTATCATATCAACTTCAGCAGGTGACATGGGCGACTTAAACTCGTCATCTCTGGTAGCATTGCCGTAAGCAGTTATAGTTCCTTCTTCGATTCCTTGCATGAGTACATCAATTAAATTTTGTCGATCGTCTATTGGTATTTGAGGATAATAAAACACTTGATTCATCTTTTCTCTCAAATCAATGATTCGTTCTATTTTCATAGACCACATGACGTCAGCCTCACGAACATGTTGATACGGTTGAATCATCCTTGATTTGTCACCGTCTCGGATATCTTTTTCATACGCACCATCGATGATATCTTGTGAAAAAGCCGACGGCAAGATGCCTAATAAAATAACAAATGTTAAAACTACTTTTTTCATAATCATAAATTTAATTTACGGTAAGTTTTACAGACGGTAATTGTTTTGGAGCACCATCAGGCCCCTTACATGAGATGTTGGTGAAATAGATTACTGAACCCACTTGCAAAGATTCAAACATCGATTTCATTTCCTGTGTTACCTTGTTTCCTTTAGCGTATAAAGTTACTCTTTCACCTCGCTGAGTAACATCAACAGAGAATCCAGTAATGTTGTACTTGATAGCAAAAACGAAATTTTCTAGTTCAGCGAATAATTTTGCTTTATTTGAGAGTAATTGACTTTTCTTGATTTTTTGATTTTTTGCCCCTAAAAACTTTGGTTCTGGCTTTGGTGTTCTCATTACTCTATACTCAATCTGTCTCTTATACACATCTGACGCTGCCGACGAATAGAGAGGTGTAG
>CAXDOW010000111.1:0-6448 GCA_963991165.1 uncultured Flavobacteriales bacterium
CTTTCAGCCGGTATATTATATTCTTCTATTTTTTCTTTCCTCATGCGTCGTAGTTTTTGTTTTTCTTTAAATAGAAATCCACAACAAGGCAAAGAGTGATTGAGAGGAATGGTGTGAACAGTCAAGTCTTTGTTTTCGTAAATGAGCTCGGGTTCGTCCACGTCATAATCATAAAAAAATAGTGGATAACACAACTCGGTCTTCGAAGCCTCTAATTGGGCATAAATGATTTCTTTTAATTGAGCAGGTCCATGTACGTGCAATTCTTTTTCACGCCCCAATAAGTGCATACTGGAAATGAATCCAATGAGACCAAAATAATGGTCGCCATGAAGGTGCGAAATGAACACATGACTTATATTTTGCATTCTCAGCTTATACTTTCTAAGTTGTAGTTGCGTTCCTTCTCCGCAGTCAATCAAAAAATACTTCCCAACCACGTTTAATAGTTGAGCTGTTGGCTTTCGTTGATTGGTGGGCACTGCTGAGTTACACCCGAGAATAGTAAGTTCAAATGGCATTAGCGAGCTAGAATCATTAGTTTTTTAGTGATAATATCTTGTCCATCGCTCAGACTGTAGAAATAAATACCGGAGTTATAATCATTTGCCTTAATCGAAATTTTGTTTAGTCCTTGAAAGGCAGGTATTGTTTCTGTATAAACCACTCGACCCATTATGTCAAGCATGACAAAATCATAATTTTTGGACTGTGGCGAATGGAAATCAATCGAAGTTTTATCATGAAATGGATTTGGAGTGTTTTGGTTGACAGTAAATTGGTTTTTGTCTTGCTTATCAACGGAGGCCGAAGACTGTACAATAAACTTATATCCATCTATAGTCTCATACTCTCCTAGCTGTTCGTACAAAGATACCGGTATCGACCCAATACTTATCCACCCATTGATGACTAATGATAAATCGTGTTGTCCCAGTTCATTGGATGTAGGAGTTCCAAAAAGCGTTACACACTCGGTTGTATTACCACTCAAAACAGAATCTGAGTCCGATAAATAGGTTGACATAATGGAAGGTAATCCTTGAATATCAACCAGCTTTATACTATCAATTACAAAAGGTGCAATGTTAATTGGAAGGCCAGCAAACGTGATAGTATAGGGATATCCTAAAACATCTCCCACCGTATTTGGTGTTTTGATTTGAATATGTTCTTCATAGTAAACGTTCATAACAGCAGTGGGAAGATTTTCAATGGTATCAGGCCAAAGACCAAAGGTAGAATCTTGTAAACTAACATCTGGAGTGCAAGGATTCATTTGTGAAAATGAAAAACACCAAGCAAACAAACAATAGATAAGTAATAAATGTTTCATAGTTTTTTAAAGATTTAGTTGTCGTTCTATATCCTCTAATTCGATGATATCAAAAGCCTCTTTTAAAGTGGGAACGATGTTCCATTCTGAGTTCAGAAATTGAGTTGACACAATAACAAAGGAATTAGTTCCAACAAGTTTTTTTCCAAATGTAGCAAACTTTGATAACAATGTGGCATTGGTCAATTCAATTTCTTGTAAATTTAGAATAAGATGATGACAATTTTCACTAAAAAGCGTATTGATAAAGGATAAATCTTCCACTTTTTCTGTGAGTTTAACAATCAAGCATTTTTTTTCAACTGTTGAAACGTACATAGATTTATTTCTTTATTGAATTGGCTAACAAATATAAAACGGCCATTCTAATGGCAACTCCATTTTCAACTTGTTCCAGTATAATGGATTGTTTGGAATCGGCCACATCGGAGGTGATTTCCACTCCTCTGTTTATGGGACCTGGATGCATGACCGTAATATGTTTTGAAAGAGTATCGAGTCGTTCTTTATTGAGACCATATAAAGTAGAATATTCTTTATTTGATGGGAAGTAGTTGATATCTTGTCTCTCTAGTTGAATTCTGAGCATGTTTGCAACATCGCACCACTCTAAGGCCTTCATCAAATTTGGTTCGTATGTGACCCCTAAAGATTCTATATATTTCGGCATCAGTGTGGTAGGGCCACATACTTTCACCTCCGCATTTAGCTTTTTTAAACAAAAGATATTCGACAGAGCTACTCTCGAGTGAAGAATATCACCAACTATAACTACTTTTTTGCCCTCAACTTCACCAAACTTCTCACGAATAGAATAGGCATCTAATAGAGCTTGAGTGGGGTGTTCGTGGGCACCATCCCCCGCGTTGATGATGGGAATATTAATGTGTTTTGATAAAAAAGACGCCGCTCCTACATTGGGATGACGAATCACAAGCATATCGACCTTCATGGCCAGAATGTTGTTTACTGTATCAATGAGGGTTTCACCTTTTTTCACTGAAGAAGATGAGGCAGAAAAATTTAAAATATCAGCAGACAATCGTTTTTCGGCGAGTTCGAATGAAAGTTTTGTTCGTGTTGAATTTTCAAAAAACAAATTAGCGACCGTCATATCTCTTAAAGAAGGAACCTTTCTGATGGGTCTATTTATAACCTCTTTAAAATTATCAGCTATCTTAAAAATAAGATGAATATCTTCGTTTTGAAGGTGTTTAATTCCTAGTAGATTTCTGACACTTAATTCGCTCATGAACTTTTTAAAATTACACGTTCATTGTCACCCCACTCAACGTATACGCGCTCATCTGCCACCACATCAATAGTATGTCCGACATAATTGGGCTGTATAGGCAAATGACGACTCAATCTTCTATCAATCAGTACTAATAACTCGACCGAATTTGGACGACCATAATCGTATAGTGCATCTAATGCGGCTCGAACAGAACGCCCTGTAAATAACACATCATCTATCAAAATGACGTTTTTGTCTTCTAATGACACATTCAAATCTGTACTGTTTACGGTTAGAGGATTTTCTCGTCTTCTAAAATCATCACGATAAAATGTAATATCTAATGACCCAACTTCCAGTGAATTAATGTTAAAACTTGTCTCGAAAGTTTGTTTAATTTTTTGACATAAATCAACGCCACGAGGTTGAAGACCTATGAGTACTGTTTGTTTAAAACAATCGTGATTTTCAATGAGCTGACGACACAATCGATGAATTGTGATTTGTAGTTGCTGATGATCAAGTATGCTCTTGGGCTTGCTCATTTCAAAACGCAAATATATATCTTTATTTTTTGTAAAAAAAAGACCCTATGATTTCATAAGGTCTTTTTGTATGTGTCGTTAAGAAATAACGTGTTTTACTTCTTTTCTTTTTTGTCCATGCTTTCTTTCAAAGCGATTAATTCGTCCATGTCGCCCAACGTACTCTTTTGTTGGGAGTTTTGTACACGCTTGATTTTCTCATTAGTTTTCTTTTCCACTTCGGACTTCATTTGCTTGAAGATAACGGAATGGGAAACTACTATTTTTTGAGATTCTTTTTGAAAATCGAGAACTCGGAATTGTAGTTTCTCACCAATTTCCAGCTTGCTTCCATCCTCTTTTACTAGGTGTCTTTTGGGAGCAAATGCTTGAACACCGTGAGTGAGGACGATAGTTGCCCCATTTTTAGTAATTTCATGCACTTCTCCCTCATGTTCAGAACCTTCAAAGAAAGTAGACTCATAACCATCCCAGGGGTTGTCTAGAAGCTGTTTAACGCCTAAACTGATTTTTCTGGAATCCATATCTAATTCTAAGACTTTGGCATCAATATGAGTTCCTACTTTTGTGAATTCAGAAGGATGCTTTATTTTCTTTTCCCATGAAAGGTCAGAAATATGAATTAAACCATCAACCCCTTCTTCTAACTCAACAAAAATTCCGAAGTTAGTAAAGTTTCTTACCAATACATTGTGCTCGCTTCCAACAGGGAATTTCTCCACAATTTCACTCCAAGGATCTGGTTGTAATTGCTTCATGCCCAGAGACATTTTACGATCTTCCCTATCCAAAGTTAAAATTTGTGCGTCTATCTCTTGTCCGACTTTTAAAAAGTCACTGGCACTTCTTAAGTGTGTTGACCAAGACATCTCAGAAACATGAACCAATGCTTCTATACCCGGTTTAACCTCTACGAATGCGCCATAGTCAGCAACTACTACCACTTTTCCTTTAATAGTATCGCCAACAGAAAGAGACTCATCCAATGCATCCCATGGATGTGGAGTTAACTGTTTTAAACCTAATTGGATACGCTTCTTTTCATCATCAAATTCAAGAATAACCACGTTGATAGGTGTATCTAACTCAACTATTTCATCAGGATGATTTACTCTGCCCCATGATAAGTCGGTAATGTGTATCAATCCATCGATACCTCCTAAGTCGATAAAGACTCCATAAGACGTAATGTTTTTGACCGTTCCTTCTAAGACTTGACCAACTTCTAACTTGGTCATTATTTCCTTTTTCTGTTCTTCTAAGTCGGCTTCTATCAATGCTTTGTGTGAGACCACTACATTTCTAAATTCATGGTTTACTTTTACAACCTTGAATTCCATTTTCTTTCCAACGTATTCATCGTAGTCTCTAATTGGCTTTATATCAATTTGCGAACCTGGCAAAAAGGCCTCTAATCCCAAAACTTCGACAATCATACCACCTTTTGTTCTACACTTGATAAATCCTTCAACCACAATGTCGTTATCGTGTGCTTCATTGACTTTCTCCCATGAACGGAAGACACGTGCTTTCTTGTGAGATAAAATTAGTTGCCCTTTTTTATCTTCTTTCTTTTCTACTAGAACCTCTACGGTTTCGCCAACTTTTAAATCTTCTTTATATCTGAATTCGTTTCTAGAAATAATTCCATCCGACTTGTAGTTGATGTTGACAATTACTTCTCTATCAGAGATAGATACTACGTTTCCATCTATCACTTGGTCGGCCTCTATGGTATTTAATGTTGACTCGTAATTCTTTTCTAAATCTTCTCGTTGGCTAGATGTGTATTCTTCATCGCCTTTTTCATAAGAATCCCAATCAAAATCCTTGTCTTCGCCTGAACTAGTCAACCTAGTTGTAGTGTTTGACTTTTCAACCAAGGCATCATCATTATTTTGGTGTGCTTGAGCGGCTGGTTCTGAGGAAGTTTCTTCTTTCACTTCTTTAGCAGACTCATCAATAGTTGTTTGATCAGAATTATTAGCTTCTGGCTCTACTATGTTTTCTGAAGATGAATTCTGAATGACTTCTTCCTTTTGTTTAGTTGCATTGACAGTTTCCGTACTAATAACTTCTTCTGATTTGTTTTCGAGGGGCTCTTCAATTTTAACCTCTTCTTGGACTACAGATTCCTTTTCTGATGACTGATTTGTTTCATCTAAGATGTCTTCTTTTTTAGGAGTTGCTGATTTGGTCTCTTCTTCTTTCTGTGAAGAAGTACTATCTTCATTTGTTTCTAGTGTTGTGATTTCTTCTGATGAAGCTTTTACTTCATCAACTTTGTTTTCTCGGTCTTTAGGTGAAGTAGTTTCTTTGGCTACTGATTTTTTTTTGTCTGACATAATAATGTCTTGGTTTGTATTTCACACAGTTTATGGAAGACTTAGTGTTAAACGTTGTGAAAGAAAATTAATATTTTTTTCTGTTATCCTTATTTCTTCCTTACGAATAAGGGTTGCAAATGTAACAAAATTTTACACTCAGTCGATGTTTTTCACATATATTGTAGTAAAATGGCTAGATTAACTGATAATGCCATGTATGTTCGTTCAGTTGAAGGTTCGGTTTGTAGTCAAAAAAAGCAAAAACCGACGAGCCACTTCCGCTCATAGAAGAAAATAAGGCACCCGCTTCATCAAGTTGTTTTTTTATGTTGCTGATTTCTGGATACTTATCAAAAATTCCATATTCAAAATCATTGGATAGATTCCACTGGGATATTGGTTTTTTAATCTCTTCAATAATAGAAATTTCAGATTGTTGTGGTACAATATTAGAAAATGCATCGGAAGTTGATACAAAGACTGATGGTTTTACAATTAGAAGATGATATCCTGAAAGATCTAATTCTACTGGTGACAATATTTCGCCAACTCCCGTTGCTATGGAAGGCCTATTATCAATAAAAAAAGGGCAATCTGCTCCTAAGTTTAAAGCGTATTCTTTTAATTTAATTTTAGTTAGATTGAGGTCAAACATCTCGTTTAATGCCATTAAGGTAAAAGCTGCATCAGATGACCCCCCTCCTAAACCCGCTCCAATTGGGATATTTTTATGTAAATGTATGTGAACATTTGATAAATTGAACTCATTTTTCATTAAATAAAATGCTTGTTCACAAATATTTTGGGAGCTATTTATCTCAATCCCTGAATATGAAAATTTAAATTGTTGGGATGGAATAACTTCCAAAACATCACGCCATTGCACAGGATAAAAAAGGGTTTCCAAATTGTGATAACCATCATGCCGTTTGGAAACAATATTCAGACCGATATTTATTCTGTCTCTTATACACATCTCCGAGCCCACGAGACAGGCAGAAAT
>CAXDOW010000112.1:0-6427 GCA_963991165.1 uncultured Flavobacteriales bacterium
GTTTTTTTCCCTTTCTAATTTTGGTTTTTTGAGAGGATTGATTGGATTTAATTTTGGAGTGTTATCTTTTTATATTTTTAACAGGTACAGAGAGAAAAAAATCAAACATCTTGAGTTATTTTTTCCTCTCATGTTAGTTATTTTGTTTAGTGTTATTTCAAAAACGCAGGAAACACCAAATGATACTTATTCCATTTTAATCAATTCACTAGCAATTCCATTAATAATGAGTTCCTCAATACTCCTTATTCTATTTTCAAGAAAAGGTATAGTGAGTAAATTCTTAAACTCAAAATATATTCAAGAACTAGGGTTAATTTCGTATTCAATTTATTTAACTCATAGTTTTATTTTTAATGTTTTTGAAATTCCATTAATCAATCAATTTTCGTCAAGTAAATTATTTTTTGTAGTAATAATCGCGATAGTTATTATGTTTTCTAAAGTGACTTATCGTTTAATAGAGTTTAGATTAAGCAATTTTTTAAAGAACAAATTTTTGAAATAAACCAGCATTCAATGGTGGGTTTCAACCTCAGTCTGACTTACACATTGAACACACAAGATTATGCTTTTTCTTGTGGCATAAAATGGAGTGGCATTTTTATTTCAAACACATCGTATAACAAATAATTGATTAGCTTTGGGCATGGAGTTGTGGATAGTTGACTCTTGCTTTATTTTTAAATTTTTAGTTTAATGAATGGAATTCTTGACACAATTTCTAAATACAAATGGTTCTTATTTGCGTGGCTTTTATTAAACATCATTCAAGCCAGTGTTACCAACCTTCACTTCGATGAGGCCTATTATTGGTTGTATTCTAACATTCTAAGCTGGGGCTATTTTGACCATCCACCAATGATAGCTCTCATGAGTAAAATGGGAGATTTTATTTCTCACAGTACGTTGGGGTTGAGAATAGCGCCCATTCTGATGGGAATGATGGTTATTATTGGGATTCTGAAGTTGGCCGACAATGAAGATAAGGACATACATTTGTTTCTATATGTCATCTCATTTCCTTTAATAACGTCTCACATAGCGGGATTTTTGAACTTGCCCGATGCTAGTTTGTGTTTTTTCTTTATTCTATATCTGTTTAGTTATAAGCAATACCTCAAAGATGATTCTGTGAAGAATGCCTTCATTTTATCATTGACCATTGCAGGACTTATTTATAGCAAATACCACGCACTATTAATCATTGCTTTAACGCTATTAGCCAATACCAACCTACTATTAAAGAAGCGTTTTTGGTTTGTTACTTTATGTTCAATACTCTTACTACTTCCACATTTTTATTGGCAATTTGAAAATGGCTTTCCAAGCTTTTTATATCATTTAGATTCTCGAACATCAGGCTTTAGTTTCAACAATTTTTTTGAGTATATACCTGGCCAAATAGTATTGGCAGGACCCTTTAGTGGCTTGCTTATAATTTACCTCGCTATAATCTTTAAACCCAATAACACATTCGACAAAACGTTGAAATATATTGCCATTGGGTTTTATATCTTTTTCTTGTTCTATTGTTTTAGAAGTAGAATTGAAGCTCATTGGACATCTGTTTCTACAATTGCCTTGATTATTATTTCTTACAAGCAACTAACCCATTCCAAAAAAATTAAGCGCGTATTACCCTATTTGATTTATCCCTCAATTGTCTTAATAATGCTAGCCAGAATTGTTTTAGCGGGAGATCTTTTTGAAGATAAACTACCTCCTAAGTCCAATTTTAGGAACACGGAGGCATGGGCCAATGAATTGGATTCCGTGGCTGGAGGCGTACCAGTTTTATTCACCAACAAATATCAAAATCTATCCATATATTCATATGCCAAAGACTCATGGATGCCTGGTGCACCAAATGTCAATAGTCGATTTAGCCAGGTCGATTTACACCGAATAGACTCACTGTACGATGGCCAAAAAGTATTTGCTTTAAGCTTTGGAAATCAGGTGGAATGGGAATCTAAAAATAAACTCAAACACCGAGGAAGTTTTATCGACAATTACTATTCTTACACAGGAGTAATAGTTGAGGATGTAACCCTCATTCAAACCGACACTACTGTTGCCTTAGCATTTAATTTGATTAATAACACCTCCAAAAAAAGACTGTTTGACAAAGACTCACAGCAACGCTTAAAACTCGATTATTCGGCCAATGGCCTCAAAAAACATGTTTTTTTCTCTGACATAAGTGAACACAATCATATCCTTCCATTTGAAAAACTAAGCTTTACTGTTCCATTAGACGAGTTGAATTCGAATAAAATCACAATAGATATTGCTCTTTCGTCCAATAATTTAAGAGTATTCAATGACAAGGTTTTTATAAGTCAAAAAGAAACAAATGGTCGTTAAGTTCATAAAGTTTTGCTTTGTCGGTTTTTCTGGACTAATACTCGATTTCTTTACAACTTGGGTATTAAAAGAAAAGCTAAACACACCTAAATACTTAGCCAATTCAATAGGATTTATTATGGCTGTAAGTACAAACTACATGCTCAATAGAATTTGGACCTTTGAAAGCACTAACCCTAGTATACCAAAAGAGTATGCTAGTTTTTTTATAGTCTCATTAATTGGTTTGTTCATCAATAACTTGTTCTTGTATGTTATTCATGAAAAAATGAGCACTAAATTTTATGTGTCAAAGTTTATAGCTATCGTGCTGACGACCTTTTGGAACTTTTTTGCTATCTATTCATACACTTTTTAAGCGTGTAAAATAGTCAGAGTGAAAAACGCTGACATAAAAGACGAACATCAGCTATACTAGAGCAACAAATTCAAGTAGTCTGTGATGTATTGATAACAGAAAGGTATTTTAAGATTTGCTAGGTACCCAAATAAAATCAGCGTGGGCGTATTGTTCAAAATCACTAATTTCTACTTTATTATCGGATGAAAAACAGCGATAGTTCAGCGATGTCAATATATTCCAGCTCGTTTCTCTTCCTATTTCCGAACACTCGATATACAGAATAGGTCGACACCTAGAGATAAGCTGTTGCATCCCTTCAATGACATAGCCCTCGGCACCTTCAACGTCTATTTTAATTGTTTTGGGCGACAAGTCATTAAATGAGGGTTCTTGATCGATACAAATACAGCTCACTCGTTGTTTTTTGACACCCTTTGATGTTTTACCCCATACCATACTACTCATAGATAGACCGTGACCATTTTCTGGAATATTGAACTCCACCTCTTCTTTTTTGGTCGATAGTGCCTTTTCAATCAGTGAAATATTTTGGCAATTGTTCAAGCGACAATTTTTTTTAAATACTGAAATATTGTCTGGAATTGGCTCAAAGGAATAGACATGCCCTTTTGGCCCTACCATTCGACTTGCCAAAATAGAAGTGTACCCAATGTTGGCACCTACATCAAAAGCCAAATCCCCAGCTTTTAAATACCTTTTCATAAAGTCTTGAAATGCTGGTTCAATAGGATGTGCGATTAACCCTAACTGATGGTTGATAGAAACATTGAGCTTAATACCCTTGTATAAGCCATGAACCATAGGAAGAGTGATGCGCTTATTTGGAAACAAAAAGGAAAAGATGTTTTTAATGAATCGTTTCATAAAATAACAGTGGTGTGATCGACTAGCAAAGAGCCAAAAAAAGCCCTACTAAGAGGGCTATTTAGATTTAACTTTCTTTGAATCGTCGAGATACTTCGTCCCAATTAACGACATTGAAGAAGGCCTCAATATAGTCTGGTCTTCTGTTTTGATAGTTGAGGTAGTAGGCATGTTCCCACACATCAATACCAAGTATTGGCGTGCCACCACAACCGCCTTTCATTAGAGGGTTATCTTGATTTGGCGTTGAACAAACCGACAATTTTCCATCTTTTGCACACAGCCAAGCCCATCCCGAACCAAACTGAGTAGCGGCAGCTTTAGAAAATTCAGTTTTAAAGTTGTCAAAAGAGCCAAAAGCATCATTAATAGCATCGGCTAATGAGCCACTAGGTTCACCACCACCATTAGGGCTCATAACGGTCCAAAAAAGACAGTGGTTGTAAAATCCGCCACCATTATTTCTAACAGCCGGGGATAAATCACCAGCTAAAATCTCTTCTATGGATTTATTTTCATACTCGCTGAAATCGACCGCAGCATTGAGTTTAGCAGTATATCCAGCATGGTGCTTACCGTGGTGTATTTCCATTGTTCTAGCGTCAATATGTGGCTCTAGTGCATCGTAGGCATAAGGTAATTCAGGTAATTCGAATGACATAATTGAATGAGTTTTAAATTAATAGTTCTACAAAATTAAAAATTAATGCCGGATGGCTTGTTGAAAAGTGTCGTCAATTTTATGTATGACAGGAAAAAAGCCATCGTCGTTCCAAATAGTTCGTGCGATATATGCTTTTAATTGGGTGCTTAAAATGCGCCGGTCATAGGAAGAAAACTCATTGACAGGCATAAGCACTTCATTTTGGGCACAGTAGGACGACAAGTCAATCAAATCTTGTGAGCTTAACTCAAAGAGAGAAACAAAATTTTCTAAAGACTGACTTTCCAAGACGTCGCGATGTTGACTGCTATATTCAAATGCAAATTGACGTAACAAATCCTTTCGTATGGCGGTAGATAAGGAAGCATGATAGGAGGTCGTATCCAAAGGCACAAACACATCGGGCATAATGCCACCGCCACCATACACCACTTTACCTCCTTTAGTTACAAATTTCAAACTATCATTGAATTCAATACTATCTTTCGACAGCAATTCGCCACTGTTGTATCGATTTAGTAAATCGTCATCGTACAAATTAGTTTCTCCGTAGCTATAAGGGCGTTGAATGCACCGTCCGGTAGGCGTATAATAACGTTGAGTCGTAATTCGATAAGCCGAGCCATCCGGATGCTCAAATTGTTCCTGAACCAATCCTTTTCCGAAAGAACGTCTGCCAACGATGGTGCCTCTATCGTTATCTTGCAAAGCACCAGCCACAATTTCACTGGCCGAAGCCGATCCCTCGTCAATAATAACGATGACTTCCTTGTCTATCAACAGGCCATTTTTGTTGGAATAATAATGATCCCCATTTCCTTTTCTGTCCTGTGTATATACGATGAGTAAGTCATCCTCCAAAAACTCATTGGCGATGTTGATGGCGGCACCAAGGTAACCTCCAGGGTTATTTCTTAAGTCCAGAACCAGTTTTTGCATGCCAGCATCAATTAATTGATTACTGGCGGCTACAAATTCCTCATAGGTCTTGGCGGCAAAGCGACTAATTTTGATATAGCCCGTGAGCGAATCAATCATATAACTCACCTCCACGCTATTGATGGGAATTTTACCTCGAGTAATTTCAAATGGAATGAGAGAGGTATTACCTCTTCGTTTGATACCCACATTGACTTTAGTGCCACGTTTTCCTCTCAGCAAACGGATGACATCTTCATTTTCCAATCCAGTCCCCGCTATGGTATCACCATCAACCCTTACAATTTTGTCGCCAGACAAAATACCTACCGCTTGAGAAGGTCCTCCAGAAATGGGGGCGACCACCAAAATGGTATCCTTGTAAAGGTTGAATTCTACGCCAATTCCGTCAAAACTCCCTTCCATGGGTTCGTTGACCGCCGAGAGGTCTTTTGCCTTGATGTAGTAAGAATGAGGATCTAGTTCTTTGAGAACATTGGCAACGGCTTTGTCTATTAACTCATCTTTGTCGATGCTATCGACATAGGCCGCTTCTAACTGTTCCAGCACCACATTAAATTTGTTGACCTCCTTGTTGGAAAAACCATCGAATTGGAGCGATCTGCCTAGCCATATACCTATTACAAGTACAAGGGCAAAGACCATAGGGCTGAAGTGAGAACGCTTATTCATCAAAGGTAAAATGACACAGTTCGACGTTGGCTCGTTTTAGAAAATCAAGACCACAGGAATCTTTGTATTCATCCAAATAAACGACTCTTGAAATACCCGATTGATGAATGAGTTTGCTGCATTCTTTACAGGGCGAGAGGGTTAGGTAGAGAGTAGCACCTTGACAGCTATGTGGAGAACGGGCCACTTTCAAGATGGCATTGGCTTCGGCATGCAAGACATACCATTTGGTCTCGCCATGTTCATCTTCACAGACATTTTCGAAACCTGAGGGACAACCATTGTAGCCATCAGAAATAATCATTTTATCTTTAACAATGAGTGCGCCCACCTTTTTGCGTTGGCAGTGCGACAGTTTGGCCCATTCTTGAGCCATTTTTAGATACGCTTGATCGTATTTATTTTGTTTCATAGTTAGGGTGCAAAAATACAAAAAAACCCCCTCATATTTGGAGAGGTTTTTTTTGTAAAATGTCTGAAAAAATCGCTTTATTTTTGACAAAAACTAGGCCCTATTTCTCAGATTTGTGCTTTGGGCTGAAGGTATAAAAGTA
>CAXDOW010000113.1:0-6345 GCA_963991165.1 uncultured Flavobacteriales bacterium
CTCTGTTGTGAATGATGTTGTCAACAAACAATCCTGTTGGAGTAATATCACATGGTTCATCAATATCAGAAAAGCACGAACCATCATCTTCTGTCGCATCGGCATTAAAATTGGCTGCTGTTGGGTCGGTACATCCAAAGAGAACCACATTGATTGTTCCAACCATTCCGCTGGCTGCATGGCTACCAATTGAACAATCGTAAGTGTATTGGCCTGGCACGGTAAATACATGGAAATAAATTAATGCACCCACAGTGCTAGTTGCAGAGGATACAAAAGACTCTGGGTTGTTATAACTTACATTGGTAAGTGAATTGATATCGGCATTTACATTATGAAAGCCACCATCATTGTACCAATATACTGTGTCGCCTACATTTATACTCAAATCAGAAGGAGAATAATAAAAACTACCCGCATTAATCGTATGAGAACCAGTATTCACCGTTGAATATTGGCACGAACCATCATCCTCTGTCGCGTCGGTATTAAAATTAGCGGCTGATGGATCGGTACACCCAGAGAGAACCACATTGATTGTACCAACCATTCCGTTGGCTGCATGGCTACCTATGGAACAATCGTAAGTGTATTGACCCGCGATGGTAAAAACATGGGAATAGATTATCCCTCCCACAGAGCTAGTGGCAGAGGATACAAAAGATTCTGGGTTATTGTAACTTACATTGGTAATTGAATTGATATTGGCATTTACATTGTGAAAGCCACCATTGTTGTACCAATACACAGTATCACCAACATTGATTGTCAATTCCGAAGGAGAATAGTAGTAGTTACCAGCATAGATTTGATGAGTATCGGCAACTGATGTTGAACTAGCAAAAATGGCTAGCGAAAAAACAAAGATAATTCGTTTCATTTTTGTGTTTTTTAGTGTTAAAGGTTAAAATGTTGTATAAATTTATTAATACAAAGTTATACAAAAATATAATTATCCTTGTAAGTCTTTAGTAAATAAATTATTAAAAAGTTGAAAAAAATTCTGATATTGAGAACTTAAAATGTTCTGAAAATACAATTATGACAGATGACAAAAACTACAACCAAGCATTATCGACACTAGTTACTGTGTTTTTCTTTTGGGGGTTCATTGCAGCCTCCAATGGAGTGTTTATCCCCTTCTGTAAGACCTATTTTCAAATCGATCAGTTTCAGTCACAATTAGTGGATTTTGCCTTTTATGGGGCCTATTATTTTGGCGCCTTGATGTTATTTATTTTTTCAAACTATTCTGGTAAGGATATTATGAATAAATGGGGCTATAAAAATGGAATTATTTATGGATTGCTATTGAGCTGTGTGGGAGCTTTTGTGATGTTTCCCGCCATTGAGTTTGCTGACCCAAGGGACTCCAGCGGTTTTTACTATGTGCTTATGGCATTATTTATTGTAGGGCTGGGCTTTTCTATTCAGCAAATTGCGGCTAATCCATTTACCATTTCGTTGGGTTCTGCCAAAACAGGAGCACATCGATTAAATTTAGCGGGAGGGGTTAACTCTTTGGGAACGACCATAGGGCCTCTTGTTATTGCTTTAATTTTATTTGGTTCAACGCCAAAATCGGAAGTTGAACTTCAAGCTTTAATTGCAAATGATGAGATTAGTTTATCGACCATTCAAATTTTGTATTTGGCCGTTGGTGGTTTGTTCTTGTTGGCGGCGGCGTTATTCTATGTTTCAAAAAAGCTACCTCAAGCAACTGATGATACAGCATTTATTCCAGCTCCCAAGGCCCAACGGGCATTACTCGTAATGACCCTTCTACTAATAGTTTGCTTTTATCTAATTTTTGATCAATATAGCGGACAACCCAACAACAATTTTATTTTGCAAATGACGGTTTTAAGTTTACTCGTTGTGGTTGGAACCTTATTGCTTTCAAATAAGTTGGCCAGCAGAAATAAGCACCATTGGGGAGCAATGCAATATCCTCAATTAGTTTTGGGTATGTTAGCCATCTTTACATACGTTGGAGTTGAAGTAACTATTCAGTCTAACTTAGGAGAGTTGTTAAAAGTGAATGTGGGAAATGGACTTAACCCAATTGGACTTGAGAGCATGAGTGATTCACAAATAGCGCCTATTATTTCTATGTATTGGGGAGGGCTTATGGTGGGGCGCTGGGCAGGAGCTATTGCAGTGTTTAACCCAGTTGGCAAATGGAAAACATGGCTGTATATTTTAGTTCCATATATCGCTTTTGCTGTTGTACTATTGGTTAATGTTGTTTCTGGATTTGATGTTTCCATATTGTATTGGTTTGGAGTATGTGTAGCGATTCAAATTGGAGGGTTCTTTTGGGGCAAGGAAAAACCAGCATTAACGTTAAAAATCTTTGGTGCTTTAGGCGTATTATCGGTTCTTGTGGGTTTGTTTAGTTCTTCTTATATGGCCTTGTTTGCATTTTTGTGTGGTGGTCTGTTTTGCTCTATCATGTGGCCATGTATTTTCGCTTTAAGTATTCGAGGGTTGGGAAAGTACACTTCACAGGGTTCCTCTTTTTTAATCATGATGGTTTTAGGTGGCGCTATCATTCCCCCCCTTCAAGGAAAGCTAGCAGATATTATCGGAATACTTGAATCGTACTGGATAGCCGTACTTTGCTTTGCTTATTTAGCGTATTTTGCTCACAAAGTACAAAAGATTGAAACAAAAAATTATTAATGCCTTAACAGAGGGTTTAATTGCCTATGTTTTTAAATCATTAAAATAGTATAAATTTGTAGGGAAATAATTATTTTACCTTAACAGTGTTTCAGTTCACATTTCGATGTTTTGTATTGTGTTGGGTCGTCTTTTTGATGGTTGGCTCAGTTACGAATAGTCCTGCACAGTATTGTAGCTCTTCATCGACAACAGCTTTTTTCTGCGCCACGTCTAATGTTTCAATAGGAACATTAAATAATAACTCATTTGGTTGTGCCAATTATTCTGACTTCACATCCATTTATACTGAGTTACTTGTAAATAATTCATACTCATTAAATATAGGACTTCAAAATTGTTCTGGTTTTAGTACTCCCAAAGTATCAAACGTATATATTGATTGGGATGGAAATCAAAATTTTGAAGCTGACGAGAATGTATTTCACATTAACGCTACTTCGACTCTTTTAGCCAATCAAATTAATTTTGGCACAACTATTAATGTTCCTTCAGACGCCACTCAAGATACCGTTTTGATGCGTGTCGTTACTTTTTGGTCAGTAAATGACGATCTGAGCGATTATTCCTGCGGTGTTTACGGTTGGGGAGAAACGGAAGATTACTCAATTGTCATTAGAGGGCTTATTGATGATGTCGGTGTACAGCAGAACCTGTGCTATGGAGACACTTTGGGTCAAATTAGTATCTCTTCGACTAGCCCAAACGCATTATCTTACTCTATTGATGGGGGATTAACCTACTATTCTTCTAATGTGTTCGCAAATCTTTCCAATGGGCTATATAATGTTTGTGTTTATGACAGTTCTACCAGCACTTCACAATGCTATGTCAACAATCCCATTGTTGTTGACTCCCCAGATTCACTTTTTGCAATAACTAATGTAACTGACTTGAGTTGTCACGACTCTAATAACGGACAGCTAAATGCACAGGCGATTAATGGAACCCCTAACTATACTTTTCAATGGACAGAGGGCTCAAATCTATATTCAGGAAGTAATGTTACGAATCTACCGCAAGGGCAATATTCATTATTGGTTACCGATCAAAACGGATGCACCTTCAGCACTGATAGTATTGTCATTAATTCCCCAGTGGAACTCACCATAGACAGTTTGGTGCTTAGCTCATATGCTGGATTTAATATTTCTTGTACCAACGCTAATGATGGCTCAGTAAATGTACTAGCCAGTGGTGGAAATAGTAACTACTCGTTCAATTTAAACGGAAATGTAACCAATCTTCCATTGTATCAAAACCTTACTGCTGGTCCATACACTTTAACCGTTTTCGATTCTAACGCTTGTTTCAAAGACACTTCTTTTGTTTTACTAGAGCCTACTCCAATCTCTTCTTCTAATACTATTCTACACCTTGGGTGTGAGAATGAAAACGATGGCTCTATTACTACCAATGTGTTTGGAGGTGTAGTGCCTTACACCATAAATATTACTGGTGATATGTCTATGTACAGCAATGGTGTTACAAATAGCGATGGAAATGCTTTTTTTGATAGTTTACAAGTAGATAATTATGCCTTTGAAGTCACGGATTTAAACGATTGTAGCTATGTAGATAGTTTTAACATAGAAAATCCACAATTAATTCTGAGTGTTGAAAATGTTAATTGTTTCAGCGGAACTGATGGTTTAATTAACTTTTCGGTTGATTTTTCGACTGATGTTTTTAATGTTATCTCTCCACCATCTGCGTCTTCTTTATCTGCCGGAACATACAATTTTTTGATAGCAAATGACCAAGGGTGTTTTTTTGATTCAACTATCGTCATTTCTGAGCCAGATGATTTTACGTTGACAGACAGCGTTTCTATTATTTGTGACGATTTCGAATTAGCCGATATAACTATTAATTTGTTTGGTGGCGTTCTGCCCTATACTATTTTGTGGAATACGGGAGATACAGTATTGAATCCAAGTTATGGGGTTGGTCTTTACGAATACCAATGCATTGATAATAACGGTTGTGTCATTGATGGGACTGTTGAAGTATTACCCCCTCAAATTCCTCAGTTGAGCTATGTGTTGACAGAGCCCTCGTGTTTCGAAAACTTCGATGGTGCCATTGATGTTCTTGTTGAGCAAGGATATCCCCCATACAATTATAAATGGAATAATGGTAGAAAAGAGTCTTACATTGATAGTTTACCACCAAACACGTATCGACTCACGGTCACTGATAGTGCCAATTGCCAATCGACCACATTGGAGGTCGTTCTTCCTTATGTCTATAATGATTGTTTCCATTTCCCGTCTGCCTTTACACCCAACGACGATGGCTTGAACGACGTTTATGAGGTTGTTTCGATATTTAAAAGAGAGCCTGTTGTTCTTAGCATTTTCAATACGCTAGGAAGCTTAATGCATCGATCTTCAGAATTAATTTGGGACGGCACTTTCAAGGGTTCTAAATGCCCTATTGGCAAATATTACTACCACCTTAGCTATGCTAATCAGTATACTAAAGGAGAGTTTTGGTTGTTAGAGTAGTAGATTAATTCTTGACATTTCTTTCTTTCGAAAAATGAGCTGGATTACCTTTGTAAATACTATAAGGGGGCAAGTCGCTTGTTGCTACCGATCCTAACGTTAATACGGCATGAGAACCCACTTTTACGCCTGGACAAACGACTGATTTAGCGCCAATCCAAGCGCCAGACGCTATGTGTATTGGGGCAGTCATCAGGTCGAAGTTAACCGATTTATAATTATGATTTCCACACAATAAGAAGGCGCCCTGAGATATACACACGTGATTGCCAATGTCTACCTTGTCCAAATTGTCAATCCAAACACCTTCACCAATCCATGAGAAATTACCAATGGCCAAATTCCAAGGGTACTTTATGTTGACGCCAGGTTTTATCACAACTGATCGCCCAATCTTGGCTCCAAATAATCTCAACACCCATATTCTAATTCTAGAAAATGGAAACAAATAACTATTTATAATCAGCCAATTGATAAAATACCATAGGGCACGTTTGACGATACTTCCTCCGGGTTTATACCACTTGTTATTATAATTTGATAAGTCAACATTTTGTTGCATAAAACGGATTTAGCTTTGTGCTAAAAAAATAAATTTTTTTTATAAAAGCTAATAATTAATGGAATCGGGGTTAGGGTCTGGAATAACGGTTACAATATTTTGGTTAACGGTGGTGTTACAACCATTGGCATCGGTGACACTTATAACTTGAAACAATTCCAAACTGGTTGAAATGTTTCCACCATCATAACCAATTCCCACATTTGATAAGTCTAGCTCTTCAGAATTACTATTTCCTGCTTGTCCCCAATTAAAAAAATAGGGAGGTGTACCACTTGAAACAGAAGCGGTAAGTTGAACCGTTTGTGTTCCTTCACATACTTCAATGGTTGGAATGCTAAGCAATGGGCTGTTATAAATGGTGAGAGCTAATGTAAAAACACTGTCACAACCTGATGACCCAATCGAAGAGTAAGTGGCTGTAGAATTGCTCTCTGTGTAGGTTATACCATCAATCCATGTGTAACTACCGCAATGCGATTGTACATCAGTAACGTACACTTCGCTTGATGTATATTGAATAGTTATGTAGCCATCTCCTTGGTTGTTGCCATCAGAACAATTAAGACTATTAGGATAGTAACTAGA
>CAXDOW010000114.1:0-6320 GCA_963991165.1 uncultured Flavobacteriales bacterium
CACACCCAGAAGGGTTGGGAGCCATGAACGTCATGCGCTTAGCCATTCAAGATGCCGAACTTAGTCCACAAGACATTGATTACGTTAATGTACACGGAACGTCAACACCATTAGGAGATATTGCCGAAATTAAAGCGATACAATCCGTCTTTGGTGAGCACGCTAAGCAACTCAATATTAGTTCAACCAAATCCATGACAGGCCATTTGCTTGGAGCGGCAGGCGCCATTGAAGCAATTGCCTCCATTTTGTCCGTCAAGCACAATATCGTACCACCCACAATTAACCATTCAACCATTGACCCCGATCTTGATCCAACGCTCAATTATACCTTTAATAAGGCCCAAGAACGAACGGTCAACGCGGCCATTTCAAACACCTTTGGGTTTGGTGGGCACAACGCATGTATAATGGTTAAAAAAGTTTGATGAGAATTGGTTTCATCATCCAACGGTTTTTATTTTTAAAAAAATTCCCACACCACCGCTTACTCATTCACATTTTAGGATTTATTCCCAAAAAAACAGCTTTGTTTGAAGAAGCTCTTACACATAAATCCATCAAAAATTGCGTTAGCCACAATGAACGACTAGAATACTTAGGAGACGCTATTTTTGGGATGGTTATAGCCGATTATCTATACACCTTATTTCCTAATGAAAAAGAAGGGTTCTTAACCCAAACTCGCTCCAAAATAGTTAGTAGAAAAACCCTTAACAAAATAGCTTTAAAAATACAGCTAAATAGAATATTAAAACATAAAGTGAAGGGCAATCAGTCTATATTTGGAAACGCTCTTGAGGCCCTAATAGGGGCGGTTTTTTTAGAGAAAGGATATCGCTTTACAGCTACCTTTATTATACATACCCTGATAGAACCACATATTGATGTCAAAACTGTGGCAAAACAGGTGGCCAGTTACAAAGGAAAATTACTAGAATGGGGGCAATCAAATAAAATCAACATAGAATTTGTAGTCAAATCATCCAAAGGAAAAGACCACGAAAAATCATACGAAATAGAGTTATTTGTTGATGGCAAAAGCAAAACGATTGCCACAGGAACATCAAAAAAGAAGGCTGAAGAACGAGCAGCCACCAAAGTATACCAAGATTTAATATATTCATAAGATGAAATAAATTTTAAAAAACTACTTTAGCAAACAGATGGGAAAACAACTATTAAGAATAGAACCTGATGTCAGTTTTTCATTGTTGGGAATCCACTGCCACTTCAAAGATTTTCGGTTTGTTTGGACAATGAATCAAGTGCTAAAGACAGAATTTCACAAAATGAACCCCTATATTGTAGAAAAAACAAAGGCAGAATTTTCAAGATACCAATTTCAAAAAGATACGGAGTGTAGCTTTATCTTTTCTAATAAATCGCCATATGGTTTTCTTATTCCAAAAAAGAAAAATGTGGATTATTGGTTGTTTTTGAATGAAAATATAGATACACAAACAGCTACACATTACAAACAGCTTATTACTAACTGCAAACATATTCTTGCTGTATTTGAAGAAAAAGACATAAAAACGAAAGAACAATTTTTATTTTAATATGAAAAGAAACAACACTAAAATAGTAGCGACCATGGGGCCAAGTTGTGCCAATAAAGAAATGTTAAAAAAAATGATTGAGGCGGGCCTTAATGTTTGTCGCATCAATTTTTCTCATGGCGACCATGAAACACACCTTAAAACAATCCGTTTAATAAAGGAAATAAACAAAGAGCTGAATGTCCATACAGCCATTTTGGCTGACCTACAAGGACCAAAAATTAGAATCGGAAAGGTGAATCAAAACACTCAACTAGAGAGCGGCTCAGAATTTGTCATTACCACCACTGAATGTGTGGGTGACTCCAGCAAAGCATATATTAACTATCAACAATTTCCTAAAGACGTTGCTAATGGAGAAAAAATACTGATAGACGACGGAAAAATCCACCTAGAAGTGATTAATACAAACCAAAAAGACACCGTCATAACAACCGTTATTCACGGGGGAGAACTTTCGTCTAATAAAGGAGTAAACTTACCTAATACAGAAATTTCTCAACCATGTCTGACTGAAAAAGACCTGAAAGACTTAGATTTTATACTAAGCCAACCCATAGAGTGGATTGGCTTATCCTTTGTTCGATCCGAAACAGATATTTTAGAGCTTAAAACCCATATACATTCAAGCCACCATAAAGCAAGAGTTGTGGCCAAAATAGAAAAACCACAAGCCATTAAGAACTTAGAAAAAATAATTGATGCAACCGATGCAGTTATGATAGCTCGAGGCGATTTAGGCGTTGAAATACCCATGCAAAAAGTGCCCGTTATCCAAAAAATGATTGCCAAAAAATGCTTGATTAAAGCCAAACCAGTTATTGTAGCGACTCAAATGCTAGAAAGTATGACCGACAACATCACACCAACACGAGCAGAGGTGAATGATGTTGCCAACTCAGTGATGGATGGAGCCGATGCCGTTATGCTTAGTGGAGAAACGTCGATAGGATCATTTCCAGTTCAAGCTGTGGAGACAATGAGTAAAATTATTACCAATGTAGAACAAGAATATTTTTCTATAAAGTCATACGACTTAAAAGAAACTCACGGTGAACGATTTATTTCGGACGCCATTTGTTATCATTCTTGTATGTTAGCCCAACAAGTCAGTGCCAAAGCAATCATTACCATGACTCACTCTGGATATAACGCCATCGAAATTTCTAGCCACAGACCACCGTGTAAAATATATGCCTTTACCAACAACCACGCCATACTGAATACCCTAAGTCTTGTGTGGGGAGTGCTCGGATTTTATTATGATAACGATACCAGTACCGATGAAACGGTCTCGGAGACGAAACGAATTCTCAAAGAACAAGGTCTTCTTGAAAAAAATGATTTAGTTTTGAACGTGGCAAGTATGCCAATAAAGGAAAAAGGAATGACTAATATGATGAGGTTAAGCTACCTCAAATAAAAACCACAAGAAAATGTCTATAAACACACAACTATTAGCTGAAATTTGTGAAGCATCAGGTGCTCCTGGTCATGAGCAACGCATTCGAGAAATTGTCAGTCGAGAAGTAACACCTTTGGTCGATGATATAAGTACAGACAATATGGGAAACATTACCGCTATTAAAAGGGGAAAACAGAATAAAAAAGTAATGATAGGGGCTCACATGGATGAAATAGGATTTATTGTTACCCATATTGACGACAATGGATTTTTACGCTTTCATACCCTAGGTGGATTTGACCCAAAAACGCTGACCGCTCAACGTGTGATTGTCCATGGAAAGAAAGACCTTATTGGCGTGATGGGTAGCAAGCCCATTCACGTAATGACACCTGAAGAACGTAATAAAGCCCCCAAAACAACCGACTTTTTTATTGATATGGGCATGTCCAAAGAAGAGGTTGAAAAGGTTGTTGAAATTGGCAACCCAGTTACACGAGAAAGAAAGCTAATTGAAATGGGCAATTGCGTAAACTGTAAATCAATAGACAATAGAGTATCTGTATTTATTTTAATAGAGATGCTTCGAGAAATTAAAGACAACCCATTTGATATATACGCTGTATTTACCGTTCAAGAGGAAGTAGGAATTAGAGGAGCCAATGTGGCAACGCAAAACATCCAGCCCGACTTTGGTTTTGGATTAGACACCACTATTGCCTACGACGTTCCTGGGGCCTCGCCACACGAAAAAATCACCGAACTTGGCAAAGGAGCCGCCATTAAAGTAATGGACTCTTCTACCATCTGTGACTACAGAATGGTAAAATACATGAAAGAAGTCGCAAGTAATAATAAGATTCCTTATCAATTAGAAATTCTTACTGGCGGAGGGACCGATACGGCTGGAATACAACGATTTACGCCAGGAGGCTCTATCGCGGGGGCAGTATCTATTCCTACCAGACATATACATCAAGTTATAGAAATGGCCGATAAAACAGATATCAGAAACGCCATTGACTTATTACATCAATCAGTGAAAAACCTAGATCAGTACGATTGGAATTTTAGGTAGTAACGAGGTCATTTATCTATAAATCAATATTTCAGATTGTCAAACGTTTCTTCTAGACAATTTTCACTTTTAACAAACGTCTCAACGGGACTTCTATCGCCCCCATTTTATTTTCGTTTGGTTCACAGCATTTTATAGTTGAACAAATGAGGGTTGTCCTGTTAAGAGAACTCGCGGAAAGTTTGATTGAAAAAGCTAAAATTACCTTTGCTTGTCTTTTTTAATGGTCTTCATTCTTCACATAGTCCATTTCGCAAACTGGGCATTTACCAGCTTTATCACTTCCGCTGCCTTTACAATGCATCGGACATACATAGTCAGAGGTATACTCTTTTCCTAGTTTTTCATTTTGTTCTGTTTTTGTTGAGTTTTTAGACTTATTTCCACACGAATTAAGACTAATACCGACAGCAAAAACTGCGATGAGAACGAATTTTAATTTTGAATTTTTCATTGTTATAAAATTTAAAAATTAATAAATATTTAGTGATTATGTCTATTGATTTTAACATTTGATTTCTCTATTGAAAGCGGATTTTTGAAGTTTATATCAATTGTGTCTTGTACAGTTCCGCATTTAAGCATTTTTTCTCCAAAGTATGGATTAAGTATTTTCTCGTCCTTACTTAACCAGTCCGCTCCATTATTGTCGTTTGCCATAGGGCAGCGCTGAATATAGAAGGTATCAGAAGCAACCCCAAATACTTTTATAGACTTTATAAATGCCTGTGATAGAAATATGAACTGATTACGCTGTTTTTCTATATCACTTGTTTCAATGATTTTTTTACCGTGAGACTGAATAGCTTTTAACTGCTCCATCCAATAGATATGTGCTTTGTTCTTAACTAAAGTCATATTTACTTTTTCCGTTTCACTTAAAAGATCATTAGCCGCTTCAACGGCCTTTTCGGCATTACTTTCAACAAGAGCATTTTTCAATAATAAATATGTATTTGTAACTGCTGTTAATTGCTCTTTGAATAATTGTGGCGTTGTTTCAGTGTAATTTGGCAACTGTTGCGAATGAACAGAATTTTTTGCCCTTATACTTTTATTCATCATACTGACTTGATTATTTAATTGAGCCGAAGCATCAATTACAAACGCTCCGTTGGTTACCACTTCTTCACCATGTTCTAAGCCGCGAACGATGGCATATCCTGAGGCTGTAGCATTACCAATTTCTATTTCTCTGTATTCAAAGGAAGGAATGTCGGTATTAGGAATTTTTACATATACAACCGACCGCTGTCCTGTCCACAACACCGCAGACTTTGGTACCGATAGTTGATTTGAGCTTGTGGAAGTATAAAGTTCACCCGATATAAACATTTCAGGCTTCAGTGTGCCCGTCTTATTGTTGACTTCTGCACGAATAGTGGCTGATCTGGTATTTGGGTCAATAACTGGGTTTATGAAAGTTATTTTTGCCTTGAACTTTTTGTTGGGAGTTGATAGTGTAGTAAAACTTAGAGTTTGTCCAATTTTTACTCTTGGTAGATCGTTTTCATATACATCAAGCAAAGCCCATAGACTGTATAAATCCTGTACGTCAAACAAGACTTCACCAGTTGATAAATAATCTCCCACGGAAATTCTTTTTTGTTGTACGACTCCAGAATAGTCAGCATAAATATCAAAATTCTCTCGAATGATTCCGTCAGTCAAAATGTCTTGTATTACCTCATTTCCGATTTTCCAAAACTTTAATTTGTTCTTGGCCGCTGTTAATAGTCCAGGACTTATATCCTGCATTTTTTGTGCTTCTAATAATTCCTTTTGAGCGGTAATTAATTCGGGGGAATAAATAGTTGCTATCTTTTGTCCTTTTTTAACCTTCTCTCCTGTATAGCTTACATATAGTTTTTCAATCCGTCCTGGAATATGTGTAACTAGACTGGCAGATTTAGTTTCGTTGGCTTGGATTTTACCATTGAGTTTTAAGGGGGCATTTTCAATTGCATCAGTATTTCCGACTGAAGTCGTTTGAATATTAGCCAACTTGATAGCCTCCGCAGTCATTTGAAAGCCTATTTCATTATTACTAACCGACTGGCTTGCTGGAATTAAGTCCATTCCACAAATTGGACAGTCACCAGGTTCATTTTGGCGAATTTGTGGGTGCATTGAGCAAGTCCAGGTTTCTGATTCTTGTTGGCTTGAACTATGTTCGTTATGCTCTTGGGTTGATTTAGTGTTTTGCTTTAACAACAACCAACACATTAAAAACCCAATGACTAAAGCAAAAATGGCCACGATATAAATACTATAC
>CAXDOW010000115.1:0-6255 GCA_963991165.1 uncultured Flavobacteriales bacterium
GATGTCAATATTGACAAAACGTATCAACAGATAAAATTGGAAGGAATAAATGAAGTATCTGAAAACACTAAGTAATTGGATAACAAGAATTTCTTTACTTGAAAAAACTTCAAATGTGCGGCTATAATCCTCATACTTTTTAAATGGTTTCCAACGCATAAAAAAGGTGGAAAATTGAGATACATTTAACAGTAAAATAAAAAGACTGACAACAATAAGTGCAGCTAAAATAGCTAACAGCAAACTTTGATTAAAAAAGTCGTTTAAAAACGGCAAACTAAACTGGAAACTAAATACAACCAAAGCAACAAGCCCAAAGGTAATGGTGGCAACTAATTGATTAATATTACCAAAAATGGTTATGAGTACCGCTTTTATTCTATCGGCTTTTTTGAGACAAAAAATACGCCCTCCAAACTCACCAACTCTGTTAGGTGTGAACATAGATACCGTAATTCCTAGAAAGACGGCTTTAAGTGCTAACCAAAAACTCACATTTTCAATTTTGGAAATCAGATACTGCCATTTGATAGCATCAATGGACCAATTAACAAACATCAACAAAAAGACCAAAATAAAATCCGAATAGCTATCTTTTTCTAGCAAGGATAAAAACTGAATTCTAGCATCTTGTACACTTTCGTTGACAAAAACTTTTTGATACAAAAACCCAACTGCCAAACCCACAATAATGAGCTTGATAATAGCACCAATTTTTTTGCTACTTTGCATACTGACAATAATACAAAATTGAAACATAAAACAGACCGAATAATACTAGGTATCGACCCCGGGACCACCATTATGGGTTATGGCCTTATTCATGTAAAAGACCAGCAAATGGTATTAATCACTATGGGTATAATACATTTAGCTAAGCTAGGAAGCCATGCTGATAAGCTCAAACGGATTTTTGAACGAACCTTAGCATTGATTGATGAATACAACGTAGATGAATTGGCTCTAGAAGCTCCATTTTTTGGGAAAAATGTTCAATCTATGTTGAAACTTGGAAGAGCCCAGGGAGTTGCTATGGCAGCTGGGCTCTACCGCCAAACACCCATTTTTGAGTATGCTCCCAAAAAGATAAAAATGTCAATAACAGGTAGAGGATCCGCTACCAAAGAACAGGTCGCTGCTATGTTACAAAACCTACTTAAGTTGAAAGAAATGCCCAGACAATTAGACGCTAGCGATGGTCTAGCTGCAGCAGTTTGTCATTTTTTTCAAAACTCTAAGCTAACGTCCAAATCCTCCTATTCATCATGGTCGTCTTTTCTAAAAGATAACCCAGATCGACTAAAATAAAATCTGTTCGCTGATAGTTTTGGCTATCTGTTGAAATTCTTCTTTGGAAAAAGTCAGTTTTTCTCTTGTAAAGTTGAGGTCATCAACTGTATTGATAGGCACCAAATGGATATGAGCATGAGGCACTTCCAATCCAACGACAGCTACTCCTATTCGCTCACAAGGAATAACTTTCTTTTGGGCCTTAGCTACTACTTTGGCAAAGTTCCAAAATTCTGAATATTCTTGACTCTCCAAGTCGAACAAATAGTCGGTTTCCTTTTTAGGAATGACTAATGTATGCCCTTTGGATAGAGGGAAAATATCTAAGAATGCTAAAAACTCATCGTTCTCAGCGACTGTATAGGCAGGAATTTCTTGGCGTACAATTTTGGAAAAAATAGATGCCATTAGCGACCAATTTCAATAATTTCAAATTTCATTAGCCCACTGGGCACTTGTATTTCGGCGACATCGCCCACTTTTTTCCCTAACAAACCCTTTGCTATTGGCGAGTTAACAGATAGTTTTTTGGATTTTAAATCGGCTTCACTTTCTGGAACAATGAAGTACGTCATGGTCATGGCATTCATGGTGTTTTTGATAGTCACTTTAGACATTATGAGAACTTTTGATGTATCAATTTGTGATTCGTCTAAAATTCGAGCTTTGGACAATTCAGATTCCATTTTAGCTATTTTGGCTTCAAGAAGACCTTGTGCTTCTTTGGCAGCATCGTACTCCGCATTTTCAGAAAGGTCACCTTTATCTCTCGCTTCCGCTATTTGTTTGGCAATATTGGCTCGTTCTGTGGTTTTAAGGAAGTCTAAATCATTTTTAAGTTTTTCTAATCCTTCTTCAGTGTAATAAACAATGTCTTTCATAATGTAGTTATTTAACAATAATCAAAAGAGAAGGTATACGAAATACCTCCTCTTTTAAAAAATATATTTTTTTGTATTTATAGGTCGATCCGAACGCCTATGGTGTTCAACAGACCAAAATGGTCGGCAACACGCAGAGAATAATCTATACCAAAAGTAGTTTCTCCAGACAATGGAAGTTCGACAGTGAAACCTGCAGTTGGCCCAGTAAAATCAACACTTCCATTGCTAATTTCATTTTCATAAACATACCCTCCTCTAAGCATGACTAGTTCTTTAAAGGAATATTCTAAGCCCAATCTAAATTGATCATTTTTGAATGAGTTAGAGGTAAATGTTCCTGCGGAAGTCAAACGATGATTTTCAGGCAATAAGGGTATGTCATAGGTCAAACCAATGTTAAGTAATGATGGTAGTTCGAAAGCATCGGTTCGTTGCTCTAATGTCATGTCATAATCGCCATCAGGAGCATTTCCACGGAAAGAAAAGCCGTCTCCGCTATAAACCATTGTTGGCCCTACGTTTTTTAAGGCTATACCAAATTTGATATGGTCATCATTACCCGTCACATATTGTATCCCCGCATCAACAGCAAGTCCTCCAGCTGTCACATCGGAAGTTCCTTCAACAATGGCTTTAAACACAACCCCTCCAAAAATACTATTCGAAAAGGCCTTAGAATAAGCCACATTGATATTGGTAGCAGAGATGGTGTACGTTCCCAATCCTCCGTCAGGTAACAATTCGGTGGTTCGCATAATATCAGCAATGGAAATAGAGCTAACGGATAATCCCAATACAGAGGTTTCATTTAACCGCTGTGAAAATCCAAACGAATTGATGGGTATATCAGCTATCCAAGATGTTCTGGAAAATATCAATTCCGTTTTTTCTGTGAAGGCAAGGCCAGCCACATTACCATAAATAGATTCCAACCCACGAACAGAGGCAATATTTGCCCCTCCCCAGCCTGAAGATCGTGCCCAGGGGTTAATTAGTAATTGACTAGCACCTGCAGAACCTACTCGATCCGGATTTCCGGCCATGGCATTAGTGCACAGCAAACAACTAAATATAAAAATCCCAAAGTATTTTAGTGTACGTATCATTTTCATACAAAATATAATTAAAAGGTGCTTAAGTCTATTGGACGTAATACACCAAACCATTTTAAATTTTTCTCTTTACCAAGACTAGGAACAGTAATATTTATCACATAAGCTCCGCTAGCAATTGGAATACCTTTTTGATTTTTTAAATCCCAATCGATGGTCGCTGAACCTTGACTGTTCTTATTTAGTTGTTTGACTAAGGAGCCATCCATAGAATAAATGGATATGACACACTCCTCAGGCAAATTGGTCAATCGCACACGATTGTCTAATTGGCCATTTTCGTAGCTAGAATAAGCATAGTACGGATTGGGAACTATATTGATTAAATCCATAATCGAATCGACTTGTGCTTCTTCGGTAATTACCGTGGGCACCAATCCTTTCGTTGAAAATCGATAATTTGGATAGTTTACTTTTTTATAGGTAACCGTCAGATTGACTGGAGTAGATGGGGTTCCACCACTAACTCTATCAACGTAAAATATATCTCCTAAACTATTGGCTTGCCTCCATTCGTTATTTACTTTAATGGAATCGGAAGCCGTAATGGAGGTAATCTCATAGGCAAACAACTGATCGTAATTTGAAAGATAATCTTTCAAAGGAGTGGCCGATGTGGTGATACTGATGTTATCTGTTGTTTCCGTTTCATCTACACTAATATACTCACGGTATTCTCTTGAAACATCAAGATTGACAGTCACATCTGACGACAATAAATCGTAGCCCTCATTTAATAATGGAACTGACACCCACATCATATCTTGGAAAAATTGAGCTTTTTCAAACACAGGATTCGTTTGTGATGTCAATGATGCCATTGCTCCTTGACCTTCATCGTATAAACTAGAATGAACATAAATGAAATGCTTGCCGCCCAAGAAATAGCTTCCATTGGCCCAGGTCGGGATATCCGTTTGTACCCGCGTGCTTGGGTTCCAAATCATGTCATTACCATTATCGGCGGTTAACCATGAATCTTCTGCAAACATAATATTAAGACGTTGACCGGTTTCTTTATTGATAGCATAGCCAGGGAACCAACCCATTCCGTTACCTGTTCCATCGGGATTACCGTCTTTATCGACCGACTCAGATGCCCTGGGATCAAGCTTATTGGCACCACCCACAGCAAATGTAGGATCGTCTTGTGACTCTAACACCACACATCTTGACCATTTAGTCTTATCACTTGTAATGACTACTTTGACACTGTGTAAGGATCGAAGTCGATTACTAGACTGGGCAGAAGGTAAAGCAGTATAAATAGAATTGGGAGCATATCCTGGGCCATCTTTATAGTATGAAACTAGTCGATAAGGCGCCCACGTTCCGTTGACAAGATCTTCATAAACACCGTCGGGGTCACCACCATTGTCATTGAAGACAAAAGTTCCAGCCGCTTCAAACGAACCTGCATGTATCCAATTCCGTCCCCATAGATATGTATCTGAGGTTGTCATATCTTGTTCGTCTTCATCAACATCTCGAACCCCACCTAGCCATGGATTGTATTGGTCTTCAAACTCAATAGAGGATGAAATAAAGCCATTATTATTACCATAAAAGGAAGTATTGGCATCAAAATCATAATCCGGTGGATTGCTTTGTTCTATTTCGACTGAGAACCCTAAATCTGAAAACAATTGCTGATTTCCAAAGCTAATAGAAGCATCGGCAACATAACTCTCAGAAGTAGTTAAGTTGACCAATTCCCACTTTGAAACAGATTCATCGAGTACAATATGACGAGGATCTGAAATAGAAGCCAAATACACATCGCCATACATTTTGAGTGCAAAATCTGACTGAGTAAGGTGTCGGGGATCAATAACTTTTATATCAACTGGTCCGAGTCCAGCTTGGTAAACTGGCTCATCAGAAGTATAGTTTGGCGAAGTTAAAATTTCATTTTCTGTTTCTTCAGTCAGTGATAACTCAAAACCACCATTACCAGCACCTAAGATACGCTTTACCTCTACTCCATCGCCTATTTCGGCGTTGTAAATGGTAGTAAAAGGTTTGTGAGGCATACCAGCATATACTTTGATATTCTTACGACCTGCTTTGTAGGGTTTTTGCTGGCCATCGAGTTTATCAGCAACACCAGGATCGTACTCTTTGTATTGGTTGAAGGCATAGGCCACCGCCATAAAATAATAGGTTTTGTTGTTCACCAATTGCTTGTCACCTAAAGCAAATCTGTCTTCCGTGATACTGATAGAATGGGAAATACCTTGGTTAGAAGCCGATACCTCCAAAGAAGCTACATTGGCACCAATGGAAGCATCAAAGTTATAATTCACCAAATTTTCAACTTCATCTAACAAATCACTTTGATGGACTAGACGGGCCAAATCGGCATTGTCTAGGTCTGTCACACTAACTGAAGGGGAGGCCAATTGATACAACTGATACCCCTGAAATCTGTAAAATGGATCCCAATCTTCACCTGCAGGTGAAATAATTAGCGGGTCAAGCTCAATGTATTGTTCTAAAAAGTTGTTGGAGGTAGGTCCATTAGACAAATTCAATACGAGTTCTCGATCCAATTCGACAACATCGACATCAGGAGCATCGGGACCATTGAGAACTTTAAAACAATTATCAAAAAGAGCTTGGGCTTTATCGTCTGCTAATCGAATCAGTTCAATGGATGCTAAATTATCTCCAGAAGTGGCTCTAGCCCAAACTACACCAGTGGTAACTCGATTGACTGCTCCGGGCTCCAAAGTAAAAGGACCAGCGGACTGAAGAAATCGTCTATCAGCAGGGGGATTGCCTTCATTATCTTCATTCCAACCTTCGGGTTCGTCCCAATTATCTGATGTGATGGCTCCATCGGTTCCCCAACCATAAGGATCAGTGTCACCAGGAAACATAAATTTGGCTGACGTTGAACCTCCTCGACCTTCTCCACCATAGGTAATTTCTAAGCCATCTTTCCAACGACCTCTCAAGTAATTATA
>CAXDOW010000116.1:0-6020 GCA_963991165.1 uncultured Flavobacteriales bacterium
AAATATTACTGTCGTATATTATTGGCACGTCAATTTTAATGTTAATGTTCTTTACTGTATTTACTAATGAGCCTTTAATGAATTTTAGTTTTGAATTGGTAATTCCAGATATTGTTGTCTATATTATTTCAATCATTGGATTTGTAAAAGCTAAATAAAAGTTCGAAATAAGGACGCTTAGATCCACCAAAGCGGAACACTATCATAATTGTGTTTCGCTTTTTTATTCTCTCAATATCCTGTCTCATATTTGAGTCATTGATTCGAAATCTTTCTAATAGTCCATTGCTTAAGTTTATCTATATTTGCTAATAATTGCGCCAAAGTAAATACACCTTCACAAGATGTTTATGAATAAGTCAAGTTCCTTTCACAGAAAAGTCGTTCTTTTTCTTGTTTTATTATTTTCATTTAATGTTAAGTCATTTTCACAAGAAAGACATTGGGGAGAATTAATTGTTGATCCAAAAGTTAAATTTGATGAGATTAAAAATTCATTTGATCAAGAGTGGAAAGATAAAGAATATGAGAAAGGTAAAGGGTTTAAACAATTTCACAGATGGGCGAATTTTTGGGAAAATAGATTGCTTCCTAATGGAAACTTTCCATTGTTTTCAAAAGCTTTTAACGAATACTCTTATTTTCAATCTTCATTTTCTAACTTTTCTGAAACGAATAATGAACAATGGACTGCCTTAGGTCCTTTTGATTATCAGTACTCTCAATCATGGAGCCCAGGTCAAGGAAGGGTTAATTGTATTGAGCAGGATCCAAATAATACTCAAATCATATATTTAGGGACACCCTCTGGTGGATTATGGAAATCTTCCGATGGTGGAATTAATTGGCAACCCAAAAGTGATTTTTTATCTGTTATTGGTATTTCGAGTATTGCAATTAACCCAAGTAATAGTCAAGAAATATATATTGCTACGGGTGATGCTGACGGAGGAGATACTTATAGTATTGGTATTTGGAAATCTATTGATGGTGGCGATAATTGGTCTCAAACATCATTTCCTAGCGTTCAAGCAAATAAGTTACAAATAGACCCTTTTGATAATAATTTATTATGGGCCGCTTCTAATTTAGGATTGTATAAAAGTGTAAATGGAGGTCTCGAATGGGAATTAATTTATAGTGGTAACATAAGAGATTTTTCTTTATCACCTAATAATTCAGATATTTTTTACTTTAGTACAAGTAATAATGTTTATTACTCCTTAGACCAAGGGCAAACAATTTCTCAATCTTTAGGTCTACTAAGCGAAAAAAGTAGAATTTCAATTACAGTATCTGACGCTGAGCCAAACTCAGTCTACATATTAACAGCCGCCCCTAATCAATCCTTTGCAGGAGTGTATAAATCAATTGATAATGCGCAAAATTTCACACTACAGAATGGTGTAACTGATATTTTTGATGGATCTACACAAGCATATTACGATATGGCTATCGTTGTTTCAGATCAGGATCCTAACTTTTTGGTTGCTGGCGTCTTAAATTTATGGAAATCATCTAATGGAGGTGTTGATTGGACGCCCGTAAACTCATGGAATAACCCATCTCAAAGCGCATATACACATGCCGATATACATTTTCTAAAATATTTTGATAACACACTCTATTGCGGAAGTGATGGTGGAATTTATAAATCAACTGACGATGCTATTAGTTTTACTGACCTTTCTCAAAAATTACAGATAGGACAATTTTATAAAATTTCCTCTAATCAAATTAACCCGTTCATAGTTTCCGGTGGGCTTCAAGATAATGGTGGATTTTATTTTAATGGGCAAGAGTGGATTGTATGGCATGGGGCCGACGGAATGGAATCGGTAATAAATCCATATAACTCTTCTGAAGTTTATGGTATGAGTCAATTTGGCAATTTATACTCTTCAACTGATGGTGAATCCATAAACTATTTAGGTTCGCCTGAGAATGGAAGGTGGGTAACTCCCATGCAATACGATAGCATAAACAATAAAATTATTGCTGGATTTTCTCAGCTTTATTCGTATTCTGTTGTAGCTGGTTGGCAACAATTATCTAACTATGAATTCCCATCCCTAATAGCACAAATTGAGATTTACCAAAATAATTCTGACACAATATTTCTAAGTGAAGGAAGCAACTTTTATAAATCAGAAGATGGAGGGTTAACAATAACACAACTAAATAGCCCATCAACTACAACAATTACATCAATAGAAGTAAATAATAATAACCCAAACGAGATATGGGTTGTTCAAGGTGGCTGGATAGAAGGTCAAAAAGTTTTTCACTCTATAGATATGGGGCAAAGTTGGCAAAACATTAGCAATAACCTTCCTAATTTGCCTTCTAACGTAATAAAAAGACATCATAGCACTAATGACTTATATCTTGGAATGGATATTGGAGTTTATCATTTTAATAATGAAACTAGTTTATGGACCTCTTTTAATGGTAATTTACCAAATGTGATTGTAAATGATATTGAAATTAGTGAATCATTTGATTTAGTTACAATTGGTACTTATGGAAGAGGGGTTTGGCATTCAAACACTTACAATGCAGAATTAGATTCAATTCGATTATTTGCCTATCAGATAGATTCTATTGACGATTTTTTATGTTCAAATTCTGTCGTACCATTTGTTTCCTATATTAATGTTGGATATAATGACATAAATAATATTTCAGTGAATTATTATATTGATGGTACTCCTTACTCATATTTATGGGAAGGTAATGTCAGTAGCGGGCAGACATTATCTTTTGAACTGCCAGAAATTCAAAATCTAGTAGGTGGTTCACACAATATAACTGTTGAGGTAATAGAAGTTAATGGACAAGAATACAATTCACCTTCTGAAAATCTGGAATTTAATTTTTATAGCTCATTAGGTCAAGAAGATGTTAATTTTAACTTAAGTACTGATTGTTATGCATCTGAAACAACATTTTCATTGTTTGATGAAGATAATAACTTAATTTATTTTCAGGGTAATTCATTAAACAACTACTCACAAAACCAATATTCATGGTGTTTACAGCCAGCATGTTATACTCTCTTTGTATACGACAGTTATGGTGATGGAATGGCTGGAACAGAATTCAGTTGTGACTCAGATGGGAACTTTTTTCTTTTTAATCAAAATAACGACATAATACTAGAGATGGGAGACGCTAATTTTGGTTCTGAAATTAGCTTTGATTTTTGTATAGAAGCAACAGTACTAGGCTGTGTAGATACCAACGCAAACAACTATAACATACAAGCTAATACAAGCGACGAGAGTTGTACATATAATAGTTATCAATTTTGTGATGATTTTGAAGATTATAATGATGGTGATTTCATAGCTGAAAACTCTGAAAATTGGGAGACATGGGCAACAAGTAACAACAATCTTTTTACCCCTCCCTACATTGATGATGCACAAGTAGTTACAGGTACAAGTGTTAGTGGTTCTAACGCTCTATTTTTTCCATACTCAATCAATGGAGGGCCTCAAGATATTATATTACCCTTTACTGAACAACATACTGTTTCAGATGGATATTTAGAAGTATCGTTTAATATTTTGGTGAGTAGCGAAAATGGTGCATATTTCAATTTTCAACAAAATCACACACCAGGTTCATGGATATTGAATTCTCATGTAGAACAAAATCAAATATTATTTTCTGATGCTAATAATACAGTTTATTTTCAAACTGCTTTTAATGAATCCGTTTGGAATAATTTAAAATTTAAGTTTGACTTAATTGGAGGTAATTTAGAATTTTTAATAAATGACGAAATAGTATTCAGTGAATTCGTAGACATCTATGAAGTTGGATCAATAAATTTATATCCATTACAAAATCATCAATTTTGGGTAGATGACATTTGTTATATTGTAGATTCAAACCCATTTGGATGTACAGATACTAACGCTTTAAATTACGATATTGGTGCTTACTTAACTGATAATAGTTTATGTTGTTATTCAGCAAATACAGATGATGTTCAAACCCATTGCGATGAATACACTTGGATAGATGGAATCATCTACACTGAATCTAACAATACCGCTTCCCTTAACTTGACTAATAGCCAAGGCTGTGATTCAATTGTAACTCTCGACTTAACGATTATAAACTCAACTAGTGGAATGGATATGCAAACTCATTGCGATGAATACACATGGATAGATGGCAACACCTATACAGAAAGTAATGTCGATGCTACTTGGACGGTACCTAATGCTAATGGTTGCGACAGTATCATTACATTGAATTTAACAATAAATTCATCAACTACTGTCAATGAATCTCAGTTAGCTTGTGATAGTTATACTTGGATTGATGGCATAACCTACACAGAAACTGGTGATTACACCTATATTGGCACTAATGACGTAGGTTGCCCTGAAACCATCATTCTAACACTTGTTATTAATGAAAGTAATGAAATCGTTGATGAACAAGTTCATTGCAATGAGTACACTTGGATTGATGGAATTACTTATACTGAGAGTAACAACTCAGCTATATTCACATTAACCAATTCTAATGGTTGTGATTCTATCCTAACTTTAGATTTAACAATAAATCAACCTGATACATCTTTTACTGAAGTTACAGCTTGTGATAGCTATGATTGGAATGGACAAACTTACACAGAAAGTGGAGAGTATACTAATACACATACTAATGTTGACGGCTGTGATAGTACGCATACTTTGAATCTGACTATCAACTCTACTACTTTCGGGACTGATACTCAAGTGCATTGTGGTGAATATACTTGGATTGATGGAATTACTTACACTGAGAGTAATAATACAGCTACATTTACTCTTTCAAATAATAACAATTGTGATAGTGTAGTAACTCTTGATCTTGTTATTCTAAATAGTACCACTGGAGTGGATATTCAAGAGCACTGTGATACATACACTTGGATTGATGAAGTAACTTATACTTCATCTAACAATACAGTTACTCATACATTAACCAATGCCGCAGGCTGTGATAGTGTAGTAACTCTTGATTTAATCATTAACAACAGTGATAACACGTCAAGTAGTGTCACAGCTTGTGATGAGTTTACTTGGGATAGTCAGACTTACACTGAAAGTGGTGAGTATACTAATACATACACTAATATTAATGGATGTGATAGTACACATACTTTGAATCTAACTATAAACAATTCCAGCTCATCAAATTCAGAGGTGTCCTCATGCGTCTCATATGAATGGAATGGATTAGTTTATGAAAATAGTGGTACCTATCAATTTGATACAATAGCTTTAAATGGATGTGATTCTACAGCTATTCTAGAGTTAGAAATATGTTTAGAACCTTTGAACATCTTTGGGTCAAATACTGCTGTAACAAATACATCCTCATCATATTCAGTTCAAAACAATCCAGCTTCTATGTTTAATTGGACACTTAACAATGGGTTAGGCTTCATCAGTTCAGGGCAATTTACAAATGAGATTGTTGTTGACTGGTCAATTTTTGAAGGAATTGAAACTATTTGTGTAGTAGAAAATTATGATTGTTCAGGGGTTGAATGCGTTGGAGATACAGTATGTTTCGAGGTTGAAATTAAAAGCCCTTCTGGAGTTATTGAAAATAAATTAAATATTAATATTTTCCCAAACCCATCTTTTAATCTTTTTAAAATTGAGTTTAATTCAAATTCTAATACTGAAATTTCAGTCACCAATGTTTTGGGTGAAATAGTTTATTTTGATTCAGCTAAACCTATGGGAAAGTTTATTACTCAAATAGACTTATCTAACTATTCAAAAGGGGTTTACAATCTTTCTATCAAAAACTCAGATGGAATAAGTAATCATAAACTTATACTTCAGTAAATTAAAAAGCTATTAGTCAAAATTTATAAAAGTTCGAAATAAGAACACTTAGACCACCGAAGCGGAATCTATCTCATTTTGAGACAGTGTTTCGCTTTTTAATTCTATAAACTATCAAAAGGACTTTTCACTTTCAATAATTTAGGCGTTGATATA
>CAXDOW010000117.1:0-5967 GCA_963991165.1 uncultured Flavobacteriales bacterium
AGATTTCTGCCTGTCTCGTGGGCTCGGAGATGTGTATAAGAGACAGCTGCAAGGGCATTGACCATACCAATAGCGGTATTCTGATCAATAATTGGGTAGTCTAATTCATTTGGGGCAATGATTCCTTCAAAATAGGAAAGACCTGAGGTAACAGTGGCAGAAGTTTCATAATAAGGTGTTTTAAAATGGTCGTAAACATATCCAAATACAAAACCAAAAGACAAAAACAGCAGAATAAATTTCCATTGCCTTTGAAAAAATTTTAATGTTGATTTGAGCAAGTTAAAAATATCCATATTCAATTTTTTGATTTCTTTTCAAACAATCTAATAGTATACGAAGTCTTGCAAATGTAAACAATAAAAAACAAGTATGTAGGCCACAAAAACAATGATGAACTGGATGAAAATAACAATAAATTATACAAAACTACTTGAATCATCATATCGTGTTGTTTGTATATCAGATTCTTTATTATTAAATAGGCATTTATAAACACATAAATTAGTGTAGCAAACACACCACTATTAATTAGTAATTCAAAAATATAGGAGTGGGGGTTAACTATAAAATGTAAATTTGGATCTTGAATGGAGCGATAAAAAGCTTCGGAGGCATCTATCCCGAAACCCATTCCAAAATTCGATAAAGGAGATAACAGTGCATACTTATATAGCTGTAAACGTACTGAAGTAGATTCTCTCTCAGAAAACGACAAATCATTTTTAAGTCCAACAAAAGAATCATAGGCCTGCATTAATTGTGATTCATTGACTAATCCAATGAAAATCAATCCTACAGGGATTGCTAATAAAATCGTTTGAAAAAAATATTTTGGATAACGATATAAATAAAATAGAATTGATATGATGAAAGCTAATCTACTCATAGAAAAATAGGCTATAACTATGTGTATTACAAACACTCCTATTATGATTAAAGCTGGGGTTGTCCGTTTCTGGTCATAAACAGAAATAATATAAGCAAACATGATAGTGAATATAGCTGCAAAATCATTTGAATTGTAATAAACGACTGTAGGAACATGACTCATCCACCAAGGAGAGTTCACTAGATTAGATACTGGCAAGTGGTTCCCCGTTATGATCTCATAAATGGCAAATACCAAATAGGCAATGTAACTCGACATAACAACCCTATTTAAGACAACAAAAAATTGGTCTTTTACCGCTAGAAAAGAAAGATATATACCAATAATTAGCATCACCAAAAACCCATAATTCAACAAGGAATTTATATCATAATCAACGCTCAATAAGTCATACCTCAAGTAGGTTACTAAAGCGGTATGAAAGAACATGAATATAAAAAATAGAAAGGTGAATAAAACCAATGGTTCTATTCTAAGTTTTTCTTTTAACAAAATTATTTTTTGAAAAAATAAAATTGAAAAATACACCAACACCACTGGCAATACTAATCGAATTGGATATAGATTAGGGCCAATACCAAAGGCGGAATTACAAAAAACAGCAAATAAGAACACTGACAATAGTAGTTGAATCATGTTTCTATTAAATCAATTTTATCATCAGCCCACACAAAATAAAAATACATGAAAAAATATATAGGCCATAAAAATAATGAGGAGCTTGAAGAAAACAAAATCAGGTTAAACAATACGATTTGTATCATTGTATCATAATTCCTTAGTGTAAAGTTCTTTATTATTAAAAAGGCATTCAATACTATATAAAACAAACTGATTAACACACCTGAATTGATCAATAGTTCAAACATAAAAGAATGAGGATTGACAATATAATGAAGGTTAGGGTCATTTATTGATTTATAGTACTCAGCTGAGTAATCGATACCAAAACCCATACCAAAGTTTGACAATGGAGATAATAGTGCGTATTTGTATAAATGCATTCTAACCGATGTTGATTCCCGTTCATTGAATGCTAAATCATTCTTTAAACTTATAATTGAATCGTATGTTTTCATTAGTTGCGATTCATTAGCTAAGCCAAAATAAATTAAGGCTAGCGGAAAACTCAACGCTAACGAAATCAACAATTGCTTAGGGTATCTGTAAACAAAAAAGAGTGTAACTAAGATTAATGCAAGCCGACTCATACTGTAATATATAATTATAATATGAATTAGCATTAGCAAAATAACTAAGCCATTGGGCCAGCTTTTATTTTTATCAAAAGTGGAAGTAATGTAAAATAACATTAACGAAAAAACAGCGGCAAAATCGTTTGAATTATAGAATACAACGGTGGGAGAATGCCTCATCCACCATGGCGCCTTAGCAAGGTTTGATGTTTCTAAATGATTACCAGTAACAATTTCAAATAATGCGTAACAAGCATACAATATGTAAAATATAAGCACTAAATAATTGAATTGCTTAAAGAATTTATTCCGCTCTGTTATGGCTACAGAAATAATGGAAAAAACTAATGCGATTAAAACAGCATAATTTAAGACGGAATTTAACTCAAAGTGAGCGTTGAGTAACTCAAACCTCAAGTAAGTAACTATTGAAGTGTGGGCAAACATAAAACCAAAAAAAAGGATGGTAAACAACAATAGGGCATCAATTCTTATTTTTTCTTTTAACAAAATTATTTTTTGAAAAAATAACGCAGAAAAATACATTAGCACAAGAGGCAATATTAACCTTAAAGGATATAGGTTAGGCCCTAACCCAAATGCAACATTGCAAAATATCGCCGAAATGTATAAAAAAATTATTGGATAAGTCATAGTCTATATCGAACTCAATTTATTTTCTACCAGTGTTATCATTACTACAAATAATGGGATGAGCTGATAACCAGAAAAAAAGTTATTTGTAGTCATAACGATAAAGATCATAAGACAAGAAAATAACGAAGTAATTGCTAACCGCTTATGCAATAAATCCAGACGCATAAACTTTCTTCTTTTTTTAAATATTACCCATACATAGCCAAAAATAAAATTTAAAACAGCAAAATAACCCAAAACTCCATATCTTCTAAGTAATAATAAATGTTCACTATCAACTATTGTAGTATGAATAGCTTTGGCAGGGCCCCATCCTAAGATTGGCGATTGTAAAAATAGTGCGTAAGCTTCAGCCCATTGTTGATAACGAAGTAGCATAGATGTATTAGTACCTTTGCTGAAGGTACTAAAACCAATAACTATATAATCAAAAAACTGAACTGAAGGTATCAATAAAGCAAAACAAAGAGTCAAAATCATGAATGTGAAAACCTTATTTTTTTTGAAATGAAAAAATAAACTAGTAAATAATATCACTACGAATACTATTAAAAGAGTTCGAGATGATGTCATCAATAAGACAATCATTAAAAACAGTAAAAGCATACTATTCCATATCTTATGTTTAGTCATTAGCATTGACTGCAAAATATAAGTAATGAAAAATATAACTAGGGCTGCTGCAATATTTGGATCACCAGCTGTTAAAACTGCTCTTGCTCTATCTAAATTTTCAAAACGATGTCCACTGAATATCATTGATATTAGTTTTCGGTAGCCTGGAAAATCAAAAAATTCTAAAAATCCAATTGATATAATTAATACTGTACCATATTTAAAAACAGTATTCAATTTTATCGATAGCCGATTTGAGTCACAATAACTTACTGCAATTATAATTAGTAAAGGCTTTAACACTCTCACAAACTCATTCATATCTCTTAATGAAGTTGGAACACTCAAAAAAGTATAACCATTTACTGTCGAGAGAAGAAATAAAATTAAAATCAATGAGTATGATGACACTAGTCTGTTTACTTTAAAATTTGGCCTAACCAATAAAAGTAGGGGAATTAAAAAAAGTGCCATAAAGTCATCAATTCTAATATCAATACCTAATGGTATTGTTGGTAAAAACATTGATGAAATTATCAATAGTATTATAAAGTTCTCTGTAAAATGATTTGAGTTAATCATTGTAATACTGGATTAGTCTTTCTGAAACTACCTTTTCAGAAAAATGATTTAGTACATGATTACGGATCAAATCAGAGTCAAAAGAGCGCTTTGTAATCAGCTTCAATTGTTTTTCTAAATCATCTAATTCACACAAAATCCCAAGTTGGTCGCTTGTAATTATTGATTCTGGACCTCCTGACTTAGTCGATAAGACTGGCAAACCACAAGACATAGCTTCAATAAGTACTACACCAAAGGTTTCATTATAGCTGGACAATACAAAACAATCAGAATGCTGAATAATTGTTCTAACCTCCTCCCTAGATTTTCGGCCCAATAATAACACTTGATGTTGAACCTCTAACTCTTTGATTAAATTTGATAATTGAGTAAACTCTCCCCCCCCTCCTACAATTTCTAGTCTATACTTCAAATTCCCTTTAAACTGATTGGAAAAAGCTCTAATAAGTCCTGATTGATTTTTCTTTTTATCAAGATGAGCAATATTGAGAAAGATAAATTCTTTTTTTTCTTTAACTGTGTCTAAAGGGCTAAAAAAGTTAGTATCAACAACATTTGGAACAAATTCAAAGGGAATATTGAACTTACTTTTTAATAACTGACAAAATGGTTCACTTACTGCAATATTTAATTTACTATTTTGATAAGTGGTTCTTGCATACTTTAAGATTTTATTTGAATACAACTTTCTTGAAAACCCTGTTGAATGCTCAGTTACTACGTATGGAATGCCATAATTTTCTTTTATCCAAATAGCTAACTCACCTGGCCAAAAAGTATGAACGTGTATGATGTTAGGCAAACCGTTTTGATTAACATAGGATTTAAATAAGCGTTTACCCATTCTAAAACTCAGAGCTTGTCTTAAGCCAACCATTTTGGGTACAGATGGAAATTTTCCAACAAATGTTTTTACACCATTGTCATTATAAATTTCATCAGTAAAACGCACACTTTTTTTCCTCCAAATAGTTTTAAATGAAATGGGTAATGGACAAACTACTCCTACTTGACATCCATTGTTTTTTAAAGCCATTGCTTGATCTCTAAAAAATAAAGCACTGACCGAGTTAAAGCAACTTTTATAAGACGAGGTTATCAGAAGTACGTGCATATAACTAACTTAAAAGTTTTACAATTTTTGACTTATATAGCTCAATGTCGGATGATTTTATAACACAAAACTCTCGAAAAGAAATACCATTCTTTTTTGAGAAATAAATAGATTTCAAGCAGGCATCCAAAATATAAGAAGTCGAAGTCGAAATAGCGGCTCCTTTTATCCCATAAATTGGGATTAGCCATACATTAAGCCCCAAATTTACAAAAGCTGTAACACATGCTATGTAGGTGTTTATTTCAGGATACCCTCTACCAATAAAATCATTAGCCAATACTTTGCTCATTGAAAACAATATAATGCCTGGAATGATGTACAAGAAAGGCTCGACACTATCTGCGTATTCTGCACCAAAAAACGTCAGAATAAGCCAGTGACTCATCAAAGCTAGAAAACCACCTCCTAATAGTGTTATGAAAAATGTGTTTCTTGATGCTAATGAAGTAAATGTATTCCTTTCTTTATCTGAATTTAGGTTAGCCACCCTTGCAAACAAAACAGATGAAATAGACTGAGATACTAACCAAATTCGTTCAGCCAACAATACTGCTATTGAATAAATACCAACAGAAATATCATCTATAAAATAGGCCAGTAAGAACATATCTATTCGATAGTTTATAAAGGACAAAACATTACTAAAATGACCTTTTAATCCAAAAAATAGACTTTCTTTAAAATAGGCCAAAGAAAAAAGTCTTGGAATGCCTAGTTTATATCCTTTAAACATGAAAACTATCGAAACTAATACCATCAATAACTGAGAACAAGCAAAGCTTAGTATAGCTCCTATAACGCCTAACTTTAAGTGCCAAACAAGAGCAATTGAAAACAAAAGTAAACCCAACTGATTTAGTATAATAACAATGTTGTATGATTTAAAATCTTCTTTTCCCTGGAAA
>CAXDOW010000118.1:0-5956 GCA_963991165.1 uncultured Flavobacteriales bacterium
TTTATAAGACTAAAACACTTCCTTTTAAAAGTACTTTGGAAATCCCTCCTTATTCCCTAAATTTAGTTGAACAATGATCGTTTGCTTAGAAATCAAAAACGTCAAAAAAGAATATGGCGGAGCGATGGCTCTTGACGGCATTAACTTATCTATCAAAAAAGGAACAATTTTTGGACTTCTTGGTCCTAATGGAGCTGGAAAAACAACTCTAATCAGAATCATAAACCAAATTACAGCTCCTGATGCCGGGGAAATTCTATTTCACGGAGAATCATTTAAAAGACATCATATTGAAAGAATTGGATATTTGCCTGAAGAACGAGGACTTTATAAAAATATGAAAGTCGGTGAACAATGCTTATATCTGGCACAACTTAAAGGGCTTTCCAAAACAAAAGCTAAAGAAACAATCCATTATTTGTTTCGTCGCCTCGATATGTTAGAATGGCTTCCAAAAAAAGTAGCCGAACTATCTAAGGGAATGGCTCAAAAAGTACAATTCATTTCGACCATTATTCATCAACCTGAACTCATCATACTGGACGAACCATTTACTGGATTTGACCCTATCAACAGCGAACTCATTAAAAACGAAATTTTAAACCTTCAAGACAAGGGAACAACCATCATCTTATCAACACATAGGATGGAATCTGTTGAAATGCTATGTCAAGATATTGCTCTCATTAACTCAGGAAAATGCATTCTAAGCGGACAACTTAACACCATAAAACAGACCTATAAAAACAACCAGTACGAACTTGAATACAATGGAACACTTCAAGAGTTAACTGGGTTTGATATATTGACAAACAAAAACAACTATGCTCTGATTGAATCTCATCATAATAAAAACTCAAAACAATTGATAGAACAGTTGATAAATCAAATAGACATCATTAGTTTTAAAGAAAAACTACCCACCATCAACGATATTTTTATTCAATCCATTAAACAATGAATAAGCTTCTACTTATCATTAAACGCGAATACCTTTCTAAGGTAAGAAAGAGAAGTTTTATTTTAATGACTCTACTGACACCCTTATTCTTGGTTGGATTATTCGTTATTCCTTCTTTAGTTGCCTTGAACAATGAAAGCAGTTATAATGTTGCTATTGTTGATGACAATAATTTTGAACAACTGAAATTAAAATCGTCTTCTTCAATAAATTTTAACTCTCTTAAAGACATCGACATTTCTGATAGTAAATCAGTGTTATTGGACAGCTACGATTTTATTCTCCACATTCCAAAAGTTGATTCTTTAGTGAACATTGAAACTAAATTGGTCATTTACGCCAACCATCAAATTAGTCTCACCAGCAAGACTAATATTGAACACCAAATTGAAAGAATTATTAAAAATGTCAATCTTATAAATAAGGGCATCAATCCAGAACAAATAAAACAATCGGAAAGTAAGGTGTCAATTACTACCTATGTGGTCAATGAAAGTGGTAAAGATAAATTAGGCCATTCGGAAGCAAGTTATGGAATTGGTATGATAAGTGGTTTTTTGATTTATATTTTTATTTTTACGTACGGCACAATGGTCATGCGTAGCGTAATAGAAGAAAAAACAAACCGCATCATTGAAATTATCATTTCATGCCTAAAACCATTCCAACTTATGTTAGGAAAAATTACGAGCGTCGCACTCGTTGGTTTAACGCAGTTTTTACTTTGGCTTCTTTTAGGTGGTCTTCTGATTGTTATAGTCAATGGGTTTGTGTCCTCTTCAGGCACCAGCTCAATTTCCAATGAAGAGTTACAACTCATTGATGAGTTAGCCCTCAGCTTGAGTCATTTACCCATTCAAACATTAGCTATTTCATTTTTAATGTATTTTATCGGAGGGTATCTACTTTACGGTTCTCTGTTTGCTGCCATAGGTGCAGCGTCAGAACAAGAAACGGACAGTCAGCAATTTATTCTACCTATCACTATTCCATTGATTTTATCATTTATTTTTGTACAATTGGTAGTTGACAACCCTCATAGTGGGCTCGCTTATACCTTATCGATGATTCCATTTACCTCGCCCATAATTATGATGGCTCGAATTCCCTTCGGCGTTCCTATCCACGAACTTATTTTGTCCATTAGTTTATTAATTTTTGGGTTTATAGCCACGACTTGGATCGCTGCTAAAATTTACCGGATTGGAATTTTGATGTATGGTAAAAAAATCACTTACAAAGAACTTTGGAAATGGATTAACTACAAAGAATAAATGATGAGAATTGCTATTATAGACCTCGGCACAAATACGTTTAACCTACTCATTTCCGACCGACTAGAAAACGGTCAATACAACACTGTTTTTAAAACAAAAATCCCTGTCAAATTAGGACAAGGAGGAATCGATAAAGGCATCATTTCTTTCGATGCTTTCGAAAGAGGAATAAAGGCATTAAAAGAACACCAACAAAGCATCAATGAATACCAAACGCATAAGTATAGAGCTTTCGCCACCTCAGCCATTCGCTCGACCAAGAACGGTCATGAATTTGTTAAAGAAGCCAAGCAATCATTGGGAATAGATATTGAAGTCATTGATGGAAACAAAGAAGCAGAACTAATTTACTATGGTGTAAGAGAAGTGATAAAATTTGAGTCGTCTTATGATTTGATAATGGATATTGGAGGAGGCAGCACCGAATTTATCATTGCTAATTCTAATGGTGTAGCGTGGGCAAAAAGCTATCCATTGGGTGTTTCGAGATTAAAGGAGTTATTTAAACCAAGCGACCCCATTTCAAAGCCAGACATCAATGGTATCATACAGTTTATTGATGAATCGCTAGTGGATCTTTTTGAAGCACTTTCCAAGTCGCCTTGCCTAAGGTTAGTGGGGTCTTCCGGCTCGTTTGACTCCATTGTTGAAATGATTGCTCATCAGTTTCAAGACCCTGAAAGAGTTCGACAAAAATCGGCCGATATTCATTCCGAGGAGTTTGCTTGGCTTTACGACTATCTTATCGATAGTGATATAGATAAAAGACTTAACACACCTGGATTAGTACCTATGCGAGCTGATATGATCGTTATCTCGGTCATATTTATTCATTACATTTTGAAAAAGACTGACATATATTCAATAAAACGTTCTAAGTACGCATTAAAAGAAGGGGCTTTAAGACAATTTTTTAAATAATAGCTTTTGCTTTTTCTAGTGCTGACTGTATACCACTAGGGTTTTTACCTCCAGCAGTAGCAAAAAAGGCCTGACCACCTCCACCACCATTAATTTCTTTTGACAATTCTCTAATAATGGTATTGGCGTTTAGCTTATTATCTGATGATAGTTTCTCAGAAATAGCAACTGTAAGACTAGCTTTACCTTGAACTTTTGTTCCAAGAACCAAGAAGATATTATCCTGGCTTTTAGTTAAATCGAAAGCTATTTTTTTGATGCTTTTGACGTCCAAATCAACTTCACTACAAATAAAGGTGATGCCATCCTTGTCAATGGCTTCAGAAAGTAAATGATGTTTTACACGACTGGCTTTTTCTGCCATCATTTTTTCAAGCTCTTTGTTCAAAGATTGATTTTCGTAGATTATTTGATCTACCGCTCTGACAATATCGTTCGATTTTAATTTATTGCTGACTTGACTGATTAAATCTAATTTCTCCTCAAAATACTGAAAGGCCTTTTGGGCTGTTATGGCCTCAATACGTCGTATGCCTGAAGCGACAGCACTTTCTGAAATAATTTTAAACAAACCAACCTGACCTGTTGATGGGGCATGAGTCCCACCACAAAGCTCTAAAGAATTAGCAAACTTAATCACTCGGACCACATCGCCATATTTTTCACCAAAAAGGGCTAAAGCTCCCATTTCTTGGGCCTTTTCTAATGGAATGTTTTTGAATTCTTCAAGAGTAATATTAGCCCTTATTTTGGCGTTAACACTTTCCTCAATGGCCTTTAATTCGGCATCACTTACTTTGGAAAAATGGGAAAAGTCAAAACGCAAATACTCTGAGTTAACCAATGACCCTTTTTGAGCAACATGATCTCCCAAAATATCTCTCAAAGATTCGTGTAACAAATGGGTGGATGTATGATTGTTCGATGTATTCAAACGTTTGTCAATGTCAACCACAGCTTTAAACGAACATGTGAGATTCTTGGGTAACTCATTACAATAATGAATAATGAGATTATTTTCCTTTTTGGTATCTACAATTGAAACGCGCTCCTCATTGCTAGTTAAATAGCCAGAATCTCCAATTTGCCCTCCTCCTTCAGGATAAAATGGTGTTATGTTAAATACCAATTGATAGAACTTTTTGCTTTTTTGTTTGACAGTCCTGTACTTGACAATTTTTACCGTCGATTCAGTAAAGTCATAGCCGATAAATTCTTCTATTTCGTCGTGCAGTAGTTCAGTCCAATCATCGGTTTCAAGCTGCGTAGCTTGTCTGGAGCGATTCTTTTGTAATTCCAGCTGTGTTTGAAATCCCTCAACGTCAACTTTATTATGTTTTTCCTGAGCTAAAAGTGCTGTTAAATCTATAGGAAATCCATAGGTGTCATACAACTCAAAAGCATCTTTTCCAGAAACTATTCCATTTTCTACAGGAAGAGATTCAAATCGGGCAATACCTTTATCGAGAGTCTTTAAAAAGGTCTGTTCTTCCTCTTTTATCACTTTTTTAATGAGGTCGGATTGGGAAGTCAATTCCTTGAACTGATCTCCCATAGTATGCACCAATTCATCAACTAGTTGACAAATAAAAGGGTCTGAAATATTTAAAAAGGTAAAAGCATACCTTACTGCTCGCCTAAGAATTCTACGAATCACATAGCCTGCACCTGTGTTTGATGGCAGTTGTCCATCAGCAATAGAAAAACAAACGGCTCGTAAATGGTCCGCTAATACACGCATGGCAATATCTTCCTTTTCATTTACCCCATACCTTTTTTTAGAAAGAGTGGCTATTTTCTGAATAATGGGCTGAAAAATGTCGGTATCATAATTTGATTGAACACCTTGAAGAACCATGCACAATCGCTCAAAACCCATTCCAGTATCTACGTGGGTTTGAGGCAGTGATTGGAGTAGGCCTGTAGATGTTCGTTTAAATTGCATAAACACCAAATTCCAAACTTCAATTACCTGCGGATGATCTTTATTGACCAATGTCGCTCCATCTACTGCTTTTCTGTCTTTCTCGTCTCTAATGTCAATGTGAATTTCTGAACAAGGACCGCAAGGGCCAGTCTCGCCCATTTCCCAAAAATTATCTTTTTTGTTTCCATCAATTATTCTAGATGGATTTATGAATTCAGACCAAGCAGTGTAGCTGTCAATATCACGTTCTAAACCATCATCTTTAGCTCCTTCAAATATAGTGACGTACAATCGGTCTTTATCAATGTTATACACCTCCGTTAGTAATTCCCAGGCCCAAGCAATGGCCTCCTGCTTAAAGTAATCTCCAAATGACCAATTACCCAGCATTTCAAACATGGTGTGGTGGTATGTATCGTAGCCCACTTCTTCCAAGTCGTTGTGTTTACCTGACACTCTCAAGCACTTTTGTGTATCGCAAAGGCGTTTTGACTTGGGGTCGGCATGGCCTAAAAAATAATCCTTAAACTGATTCATGCCTGCATTGGTAAACATGAGCGTAGGGTCGTTTTTAATAACCAATGGTGCTGATGGCACTATTTCATGAGACTTGCGTTCAAAAAAGCTTAAAAACTGCTGGCGAATTTCAGTCGATTTCATTGATGTTTATATGGTTAAATTCACATGTCCTTGTTAACAATAACATTGGAGCAATGAGATATTTTATACTAATTACTTAATTTTGTGGCAAATTTAGCCAAAATACCTTATGAAAAGAGTAAAGTATTATTACGACAGGAAATCGCTTTCTTACAAAAAGATTGAGAAGACATGGAAAAGTCGCTTAAAGAATATTTCTGTTTTTATTTC
>CAXDOW010000119.1:0-5941 GCA_963991165.1 uncultured Flavobacteriales bacterium
GATAATGAGTTATAAATTAAGTATATTCTGGTTTAGAAGAGATTTGAGGTTACATGATAATCATGGATTTTTTCAGAGCTTAAAACAATCAGAATCCGTACTTCCTATTTTTATTTTCGATACCGCCATATTGGATAAACTTCGGACCAATGATAAGCGGGTTAGTATATTGTTTGACAGACTGAAAACATTGAATCAAGAGCTTAACAAAATAGGTAAAAAAATTCATGTATTACACGGTAATCCAATAGACATCTTCGAATCACTCCTTGAAACAACTACTTTGGAGGCCTGTTTTACAAATACGGATTATGAACCCTATGCAACTGAAAGAGATACCTCTATTAAGCAGATGTTAGCAAGAAAAAACGTTCGTTTTTACTCTTTTAAAGATCAAGTCATTTTTGAGAAAAGCGAGATTTTAAGCAATGTCGGCAAGCCATACTCAGTATATTCACCTTACATGAGGAAATGGAAGTCAAAATTCAAGATTTCCATGACAGAGCCCTTTCCCTCTCAGAATTATTTACATAAGTGCATCGTAGATAAGTCCCTTAAATGTGTGGAAAAAATAGACGATATTGGCTTTGAATATAACAGTTATGTGTTATTAACTCCAAAATTAGATTATAAAGCACTTGCCAAATATGAATCGTTAAGAAACAATCTTGATTGCGAGGGAACCTCACAAATTTCTGTACATATTAGGTTTGGTTTTTTGAGTATTCGTGAGGTGGTAAAAATAGCATATGAGTACTCCCCAACTTTTTTAAATGAGCTGATATGGCGGTCATTTTTCACTCAAGTTTTGTGGCATAATCCCAGGGTTGTGAACTCATGCTTCAAAGAAAAGTACAATAAAATACAGTGGATTGACGACTCGGTACTATTCAGAAAGTGGAAATATGGTGAAACAGGATTCATGTTAGTTGATGCTGGGATGCGACAGCTCTTCGACACAGGCTATATGCATGGACGTGCTCGTATGGTTGCGGCTTCTTTTTTAGTGAAAAATTTAGGAATCGATTGGCGATTGGGAGAAGCCTACTTTGCGTCAGTATTATTGGACTTTGACTTAGCCTCCAACAATGGGAATTGGCAATGGGTTGCAGGCACTGGATGTGATGCTTCACCCTATTTTAGGATATTTAACCCCCTTTCGCAACGAGAACGGCATGACCCTAATTTGGTTTACTGTAAAAAATGGATTAAAGAAATTCGTGAAGATGACTATTACCCTGTTCCAAAAGTGATTGATTTGAAGACCTCACTGCCCAAATCAATTTATAGATACAAGCAATGTCAGTAAGTGCATCGAAAAAAGTATCTATCATAGGAGCTGGTGTAGCTGGTATAGCTACCTCCATTCGTTTGGCGGCCAAAGGATACCAAGTGTCTGTTTTTGAATCTAATGCTCAGGCGGGAGGTAAACTTTCAGAATTAGAAACCCAAGGCTTTCGTTTTGATATGGGTCCTTCGCTATTCACTGTTCCTGAACTGGTAGATGAATTATTCAAGCTTTCTCAAAAAAATCCTAGAGACTATTTTAATTATCAAAAACTTGAGGAAAGTTGCCGATATTTTTATCCTGATGGTAGTTGCATTATAGGTTATACTGACAGAGAACGTTTTGCTAAGGAGGCCTCCGAAAAAACAAATGTCAGTCCAAATAAAGTGATTAGATTTCTTAAAAAAAGCCAGTTTATCTATCAATCGACGGCTTATTTATTTTTGGAAAAATCACTTCATCGGCTATCATCCTATCTTTCTTTCAATGTATTAATGTCATTTTTTAAACTTCCTTTTTTAGGCCTTTTCACCACGATGCACAAAGCCAATAAACGAGCATTGAACCACCCTAAACTAGTTCAGCTCTTTGACCGCTATGCCACCTACAATGGCTCAAATCCTTATTTAGCACCAGCTATTTTGAATATCATTCCCCATTTGGAATTTCACAAGGGGGCCTATTTTCCAAACAAAGGAATGTTTTCTATTGCTAGTTGCTTGTACCAATTAGCCAAGTCTCAGGGGGTAACTTTTCATTTTCATTCTAAAGTAGACGAGATTGTAATTGAAAACAATAAGGTTTCGGCCCTAAAAGTAAATCGTCATAGGATTGATTGCGATTATATCATCTGTAACCTAGATGTTTATTTTGTGTACAAACATCTCTTAAAAGGATATTCTATTCCTGAAAAAATCAAACATGAAGAACGCTCAACTTCAGCACTCATTTTTTACTGGGGAATCAATGCTACTTTTCCGCAATTAGACTTACACAATATTTTCTTTTCTAATGATTACGAAACCGAATTTAAAACTTTAAGTGATGGTCAAAAATTGTATGAGGATCCAACTGTTTATATAAACATTACATCCAAAAAAAACCCATCTGACGCACCGGAAGATTGTGAAAATTGGTTTGTGATGGTTAACACGCCAGCTAATGATGGACAAGATTGGGATTCTATCATTCAAAATGCCAAACAATCCATCATTGCCAAGTTAAATAAACAGTTAAACACAGATATTGAACCTTTGATTCGTTCAGAACACATTCTAGACCCGCGTGCTATTGAGTCTAAAACGGGCTCTTTCAAAGGGTCTTTATATGGTGCGGCGTCTAACCAACGAATGGCAGCTTTTTTCCGTCACCCTAATTTTTCTAACACCATTAAAGGACTGTACTTTTGTGGAGGGAGTGTACATCCTGGCGGAGGAATTCCCTTAGCACTTTCGTCGGCTAAAATTGTTGATGGTCTTTTTAAACCCGTTTAAAATGAGATTTGCTAAAGAAAATATAAGTATCGTAGTTTTGTTCCTCTTTCACATAATAGGGGCTATTGGACTTACTACCAACTACCAATCTGTTTTTTTAGCACTTACTCCAGTTCATTTGTTGATTTCAGTAGCTATATTGGTTTGGGCTAATAATGACTATAGCATGTCTTTTTTTAGAGCTTTTTTAGTCATGTATGCCCTTGGATTTTTTGTTGAAGTGATTGGAGTGCAGACAGGTCTATTGTTTGGCGATTATTATTATGGGAAGGTGCTTGGTATTCAACTTTTTGACACCCCACTTCTGATTGGTGTCAATTGGATTATTCTTGCTTTATCGACCTATGCTGTTGTCGATTTTTTCAATTTCAAACCATTTGTTCGGCTTGTCTTATCTTCTGCTATTATGGTGATGCTTGATGTAATCATTGAACCCGTTGCCATTTCTTTAGATTTTTGGCAATGGTCGAATGATAATATACCCCTGCAAAACTATATGATGTGGTTTTTGGTTTCCCTCATTATGAATGGAATTATTTATTTTAACGGCTTAAGAATTAACTATAAAGTAGGTTTCGGTTTGTTGTTGTCACAACTTATATTCTTTACTTTTCTATCATTAGTCCTGTAGCATGCCTTATTTGGAACATAAATACTTTTACTTCATAGTATTATTCATTACTATACTTTACCCTTTGTTGCAAAGTTTTGAGAAACGCCTCAAATACTACACCAAATGGAAGTATGTAATGGTGTCCGTTATAGCTATGATGTTAATTTTTATTCCTTGGGATGTTTGGTTTACTAGACAATCGGTATGGGCATTTAATAAAGCATATACAGTAGGATTTTCCATACTCTCTTTGCCCATTGAAGAATGGTTGTTTTTTATTATAGTCCCATTTTCATGCGTATTCATTCACGAGGTTTTGAATTTTTATTTCAATACTGAATTGAATGAAAAACCCTATCGAATTATGTTTGTAATTTTGGCTAGTTTGTTAGCGATTTTAAGTGTGGTTTATGCAGATCGTCTATACACCCTAGTTTGTTTTAGTCTGTGTTCTGCAGCCCTGTTCGTTGTAGTGGTATATACCCCTTCTTGGATTGGTCGTTTTTTTAGAACCTATTTAGTCTCATTGATTCCTTTTTTATTAATTAATGGTTTGTTGACAGGTAGCTTTACGGAACAACCCATTGTTAGTTATCATTCATCAGAAATTATAGGCATCAGAATTTTAAACATTCCTATTGAAGATACCATTTACAACTTGTTAATGTTGCTCTTGGTTATTGCGACTTACCCCAAAAGATAGTCACGTTTTGTTAGGTTTAAAGTGAAAAAACAAATTGGCCCAAATAATTTTTGATAAGTGAAATAAATAGGGCGTTCCTAGCACTAGCAGACTTCCAATAATGATTAAAAAAGCCCTAAAAGATAAATTCAATACCAAGAAATAGTCAATTAAAAAGACGCTTACAAAAATAGCTACTCCCAAGGCATAAGAAACATACATGGCACCATAATAAAAACCGGGCTCTTTGCTAAACTTCAACCCACAGTGAGAACAGCGATGGTGGATATTACCTATTGTTTTAAAATGGTAAGGATGTGATTCAAAAAAGTTACCCTTGTGGCATTCGGGGCACTTAAACTTCAAAATACTATATAATTTACTTCCTTTTATCATGACTTACGAAAGGTAAAAAATCAACCCTAAGAACGATAAGTAAAGAAGAAAAACTATAATGCTTCTAGTGAGGTTAATGGATTTTAACCAATAAATGAGTGTAATGGTAATGGAAAAAATTAATAACAGGATGGATGATGTCACAATTAAATGATTCGACATGGAATCTCCCGAGGTTGTAGAAAGTTCATCCATGCCATGAATGAACAGATACATCAATACTGGCAAGCCAATACCTATGCATATATCAAAAATATTACTTCCATAAGCATTAGAGAAAGCATCTTTATACTTTCCATTTTTAGCATCTTGGATGGATAAAATTGTATCGGGAATACTTGATGCTACCGCCGCTATAAAGAAGGTAACAAAGAAGATGTTGAGGTTCAATTCATGCGATAAACGCTCACTACTAATCACTAATTGTTTGCAAGAAAAAGAAATAATGAATAATGATATGATGAAAATAATTAGAGAACGAATAGTTGTTAACTGACGATTCCCCAACACTAGACTAGCAATATCCACATCAATAATTTTTTGCCATAAAGTTGTTGGAACGCTAACTTTAGGATGTTCTTCTAAACTATCCTCACTATGGGAAGTTCCCCCTCGTTTTAAAAAGACCAAAAATATATACACACTATACAACAAAATAAGAATAATGGATAATAACATGGTGATACCTCCAATATAAAGTCCAACAATCAAAACTATCTCGGTCACTATCAGAAAAAAACCATCTTGCTCAATGATTTTTTTGTCTGTAGGAAAATATGCCTTGTCATTTTGGAAATAAATTACCAAAAAACACGCGATTGGAATGATAGCAATATTAAAAATAGAACTGCCAATAATAGTTGCAAATCCAGCCGAAAACCCCTGAATATCACCAATGTAAAAAAGGAAGAAAAAAGAGATTAATAATTCAGGTAGAGAACTGGCAATGGCATTGACCGTAGGCCCTTTTATACCTTCGTTCAGGTGGCGGGTCAAATAGGAAGATGCCAAGTCAAAAGACGTGCTGGCTTTCCAAATCAAATAGGTCGAAATACCAATTAAAGCTAAGGATGATAGCATGTTGTAAAATTAGTCAAAGATATTTATTTGACGAATTAAAAACATAAAAGGACTTTAAAGAATGACAATTCCGACTTATTGAATAACAATGAAGTGATTATTTAATTTGTATGTTGACTTAATGCTTAAAAAATAGACTCCTTTTGCCTCATTTCCTAAATCAAATTCCTTATTAAACGTGCCATTGATTTCTTTTATAGAATGGCTAAAAATAGTTTCACCCAAATAATTACTCAAAACTAGCTCAACATCATGTGTTTCTTCTGTTTCAAACCGAATATTAAAAATACCTCTCGATGGGTTTGGATAAACATCTAATCCAGATACAATATCCTGTGCCATTCTAGCTCCTCCTAAAGTGAAAGTAGCTGGCTGGCTGAAGATAGTCG